>NZ_NETH01000099.1 GCF_003337175.1 Streptococcus gallolyticus | reverse complement strand
TTTGAGGGATTGACAAATATCGCTAATAGGTATTCCCTCTTTGTAATAAGCCTCTATCATTACAAGCTCGGTTGTGGTAAGATGAGTATAGGTCATTTATGTTAGTTCCTTTCAGACAAATGTGGTGTTTATCTGAGCCTAACATAGATGGCTTTTTTCTGTCTAGCTTAATTTTACAAATTGGGATTATAAAAGATTGTTGATTAAGTCATTAAGAGTTATACAACAGTCTTGTGAAAGACAAGATTTTAAACGATACCTTGTGCTGACATTGCTTCTGCAACTTTAAGGAATCCAGCAACGTTGGCACCGACAACAAGGTTACCTTCAGCACCAAATTCTTTAGCTGCTGCTGCAGAATTATCGTAGATACCTTTCATGATGTCATAAAGTTTAGCATCTACTTCTTCGAATGACCAAGGTGTACGTTGGCTATTTTGAGCCATTTCAAGAGCTGATACCGCTACACCACCAGCATTCGCAGCTTTGGCAGGACCAAATGAAACGCCAGCTTTTTGGAAAACTTCAATAGCTTCAAGTGTAGAAGGCATATTTGCACCTTCTGTAACAGCGATAACACCGTTAGCTACAAGAGCTTTCGCATCTTCCTCGTTAATTTCATTTTGTGTAGCACATGGGAATGCAAGGTCAGCTTTGATTGACCAGATTGAGCCTTCACCAGCAGGTGTAAATGTTGCACTTGGACGAGCGTCAGCGTATTTGACAATACGTACACGTTCAACTTCTTTCAATTGTTTAAGAAGAGGGACATCAATACCTTCTGGGTCATAAACATAACCAGATGAATCTGAAACAGCAACAACTTTAGCACCAAGTGATTGAAGTTTTTCAGTAGCGTAAATCGCTACGTTACCTGAACCAGATACAAGAGCTACTTTACCAGCAAAGTCTTCACCGCGAGCTTTAAGCATTTGTTCTGCAAAGTAAACAGCACCGTAACCAGTTGCTTCTGTACGAGCAAGAGAACCACCGTAAGTAAGCCCTTTACCAGTAAGAACACCTGTATACTCATTGCGGAGGCGTTTGTATTGGCCGTAAAGGTAGCCGATTTCACGTCCACCGACACCGATATCACCAGCAGGAACATCAGTGTCAGCACCAATGTGTTTGCTCAACTCTGTCATAAAGCTTTGGCAGAAACGCATAATTTCCTTGTCTGATTTACCTTTAGGATCAAAGTTTGAACCACCTTTACCACCACCGATAGGTTGACCAGTCAATGAGTTTTTAAAGATTTGTTCAAAGCCAAGGAATTTGACAATTGATTGATTGACCGATGGGTGGAAACGAAGACCACCTTTGTAAGGTCCAATAGCAGATGAGAATTGAACACGGAAACCGCGGTTGACTTGAACTTGACCTTTGTCATCAACCCAAGGAACACGGAAAGAAACGATACGTTCTGGTTCAACCAAACGTTCGAGAAGATTTTCTTCAATGTATTTTGGATATTTATCAAACACTGGAACAAGTGATTCAAATACTTCTTCGACTGCTTGTAAAAACTCTGGTTCGTGAGCATTTTGCGCTTTGACTTTATCAAAGACAGCTGCTACATACTCTTTACCTGTTGTCATATATATTTCCTCCGAAAATCAGATGATAAATGATGTAACCAATAGATTACAAAGAATATTATAAATTTTCTGAAAATTCTTGTCAAGTATTTTAACTATATTTTTTTGAAAATACTCGTTTACAACTACCGTACCCCTTGTGAGTCTGACGTGGCCATTTCAAACGTTCGACTTTATCCTCTCCTTTTAACGAAAAATATGATACCATAAAGATATAGATTAGGAGGTTTTTATATGAAACGTTTATCACTATGGTCAGGTGTTCTGGCACTACTTATTGGCATTTTTCTTTTTGTGCATCCTTTTACCACGACTGCAATGATTGGTTGGATAATCGCTTTATTAGTTTTCATGTCTGGAATCACCAGCCTTTTGATGTATACCACTAGTATCGAGCGATCATTTTGGTATTTGTTGCAAAGTATTTTATCGATTATTTTTGGCATTATTCTCCTATCAAGCTCAGCCATGTCTTTATCAAGTGCTGTTATCACGATTGCTGCTTATTGGATTCTTATTAGCGGTATCCTTCGTTTAATTGGTGGTTTCCAAATGCGTAGAGCAGGTTTTTACGACGCTAATCGTTTCCTAAGCTCTGCGGTGCTTGCCATTCTTCTAGGGCTTTTCCTCTTATTCAATCCTGCACTTTCAGCTATTTTTATTGGGCGTCTAACAGGATTACTTTTAATGGCAGTCGGTGTTTCAGGAATCGCTTTTTCATTCCGTATTTAACTAAGACTATAAAAAGGACTTCGTTCAAAAAACGAAGTCCTTTTTTAGTTCTCAATTAACGATTATCAATGGTTTCTGGATACAAGTCGTGGTTCATTAGGCGATAATCTGCCATTTTTTCATACTTGGTATTTGCTTTTCCGTAATTAAAATATGGGTCAATTGATAAGCCACCACGTGGTGTGAATTTTCCCCAGACTTCAAGATAGCGTGGCTGAAGCAAGTTAATCAAATCTTTACCAATCGTATTAATGCAATTTTCGTGAAAATCACCGTGATTACGATAGCTGAAAAGGTAAAGTTTCAATGATTTTGATTCCACACAAAGTTTATCTGGAATATAAGAAATATAAATCGTCGCAAAATCTGGTTGCCCAGTAATCGGACAAAGTGATGTAAACTCTGGACAATTGAATTTGATAAAGTAATCATTGTCAACATGACGATTATCAAATGATTCCAGAATACTTGGGTCGTAATCGTAAATATAAGTCGTCTTTTGATTTCCCAAAAGGGTCAAATCTTTCATTTCATCTGTTCTAGTCATCTCATTCTTATATTTATATTAGCGGGTAGCTCCCGCCAGTATAAACCCTTTCTTTCATTATTTTTTAGATTTGTTTTATACTTAGTTCAGCGCTGTGGATTAGTATCATTTCTCAATCGCTTAGACGATTTCAAGGAGACTCTAACCACAGCTCTTTGTTTTATTGGTAATGAGAATGATAACGCTTGGACGTTTTATTTTGTGTAAGAATACAAGGCAAAGAGTGCGTGGAACGAACAACAGTCGCTAATCACTTTGAAAGGAATCAAAAACTTATGTTCTATGTTGGTATTGATATTGCCAAAAACAAACACGATTTAGCTTGTATGGATGAAACTGGAGAAACAGTAATCACTAACTTCAGATTTGCCAATTCTTATCAAGGCTTTCATCAGCTGA
>NZ_NETH01000098.1 GCF_003337175.1 Streptococcus gallolyticus | reverse complement strand
GTTTCCTGAAATCTGATGATGATATTTCTCATCAACCGTAATCACAACTTTACCATTCGAGACATTTGAGCTGGTGTACCAGTAGATATTTTCTTGATTGGACTCAGACCAGGCTGCAACGGACACACTAGCAATAGCTTTTGAGGTCTCTGTTTCGGCAATCACAACTTGTAATGTGCCCTTTGCGGCATTATGGTTTTGAACCGTTACCCTTGGGTTGGTCAGGCTTTGGTTAAAGGTCAAATCAATGCCATCTGAAGCAGCTAGCCCCTCAAAGGAGTGGGTGACTTCGCTTGTGCCATAGACATGAACATTATAATGTCCTGATTCAAAATTATGGTTTTTAGCATAGAAAGTATAAGTATAGCTTCCGTCTGCTTGCTTAGTTGCTTTATACCACTTGATATCATCTTGATTGTTCTTGCTTGTCCATGTTGGTAATTGGACATCATGGATATAAACTGGAACATCAGTTACCGTTACCTTGGCCGAGGTATCACTAACTTTAGTGACGGTTACCGTTACTTCTGGTTTTGGAACAGTGATACTGGTTGCACTGATGATTTGCATCTGCCCTTTAACAACGGCATAGGTATGAATCAAATAGCTACCGTAGTCACCCGTATAGGTGGCAGTCGTCTTGCCATTGTTAGCCACTTTGTACCAGACAATATCGTCTTGGGCGTTTTTAGCAGACCAAACGGCATGATAAACGGTCAGGTTGGTACTCACATCACTTGGCATAGTGATGTTAATCCCTTTTTCTCCTAGACTAGCTTGAACCTGAACATCTCCGTATTGATAATCAGCTGTGACTTTGGTCGCAAGCAAGCCCGTCAAGCTATTGGTCACATGGCTATTGCCATAGACATGAACGTTGTATGTGCCTGCTTCTAGGTTGTGAGTGGCTTCACTAAAGATAACATAATAAGAACCATCAGCGGCTTTAGTCGCTTTATACCACTTGATGTCGTCTTGACCGTTTGCTTCTGTCCAGGTTGGGATTTGGACGTTATCAATATAAACTGGAACATCGGTTACCCTTACCTTATAAGTTGTAGCACTTTCTTTGGTGATGGTGGCCTTAGCACTTGGCTTTGGAACAGTGATTGATGTGGCACTTAAGCCAACCAGTTGACCGTTAACCACGCCGTAGGTATGGATCAGATAGGTACCATAGTCACCAGTATACTTAGCCGTCAACTGGCCGTTTGCTGGGACTTTGTACCAAACAATGTCATCTTGGTCGTTTTTAGCAGACCAAACCGCATGATAAACCGTCATCCCTTGGCTAACATCACTTGGCACCGTGATATTGATACCAGTTTGAGTGAGCCTTGCCTCTACATGAACATCGCCAAATGTGTAATCACCTATAAAACTTGTTCCTAACAAGCCTGTTAGGGAATTAGTAACCGCACTTGTTCCATAAACATGGACATTGTATTTACCGCTTTCTAGGTTATGCTCGGCGACGCTGATCGTTGCTGAATAGGTTGTCGTGCCATTTTTGGTCGTTTTGTACCAGATGATGTCGTCTTGGCCATTGGCTTCCGTCCACGTTGGCAAGCTGATACTGGTGATGTAAGCTGGCACATCTGTAACGGTTACTTTATAAGTTGTGGCGCTGGCTTTTGTAATACTTACCTTAGCACTTGGTTTTGGAACGTCAATTGTTGTTGCGTTCAGCCCAGTCATCTTGCCATTGAGGCTTTGGTAGGTATGAACATTGTATTTACCGTATGAGCCCGTATATTTAGCGGTTGCTTTTCCGTTACTGTCTGCGGTGTACCAAATTAAATCATCTTGACCGTTAACATCAGACCAAACGGCAAACATGATTTTAGCGCCACTTGCAATGGCTTGGTTGTATTGCAAGCTAAAGCCACTACTTGTAAGACTAACACTTGTCACTTCATCTGTTGCACTTCCAGTTGCTCCACGTTCAACAGTCTCGTTATCAGTTGCTTCTTCAACGGTTGCCTGTTGCTCATCAGTTTGTGCAGAATCTTGTGTATCAGCTGTTTTATCTTCTGTTTGGTCTGTTACTTCGCTATCAGATATTTCTGTATCTGTAGTCGTTTGTGAACTTTCTACGCTATCTGATGAACTTGTTTCTGGTGTTTCAGAATCAGTTGTAGTATCTGCTACTTCTTGTCCCTGAACATCAGCTTGGCTATCTTCAGAAACCGTTGTTTGTTCATCGTTGACCGTTACCGTTTCTTGACTAGTTCCTTCACTTGCAAGAGCTGCTGTTTCAGTCGCAACGTCATTATTTTCTGCTTCTGTAACAGACGAATCAGCCACTAATTCAGTTGTATTATCGTTCTCAACCGTTACTGTTTCATCTGCGCTAACACTTGCTGTTCCCAAAGTGGCAATCAAAGCTCCTGATAATAACAAGGTTCCAATTGCGCCATAAGCTTTTGATTTTTTGATGGTTCCATGACCTTTTTCTTCCATAACTACTCCTTCATTGATAATTAGTTTTGATTATTATAACAAAATTTTAAGCTTTTTTAAAGGTTGGGAAGAAATTAATCGCCCAAGCTAACAAATGCTTAATTAATTTTCGTTGTTACCAAGGCTTTGGCGACGATTTGACCCTCTAAAAAAAGCTCAAAGTCGATTAATGAACTACGACGTTTTTCAGTAATGACACGTGGACGAATCACCAAACAATCGTCAATCTGAACCGCTTGCATAAAATAGAGCATCAGTTGTTCAATGATGATATTTTTTTGATGCTTTTTGGTCAAAACACGAACACTGATATCTTTGATAAATTCTGTTAAGACACCTTGGGCAAAATTCCCAGCATTGTCAATCATCGTAGGTTCAACCACAAATTTGTAAACACCATCTTCGTATTGCAAATTTGATAAAATCTGGTCGCTGTATGTATAAAGGTTAGCATGTTGTAGATTTGGCAAATTTTCAACCGCCTGGCGGCGTGTAATAACCCCTAACAAGGTCAAATCCTCTGCTACAACAGGAAGCATATTCAAATCTTCAAAAATCATTTTCTGGCTGATATTAGCAAGGCTGGCTTGCGGTTTTGCCACAATCAGATTACGTGACATAATACTCTTGATAGCAATGTGTTTTTCCTTGCCAACAACGTCTAGCATGCTAACAACGCCAATAACCACATTTTTACTATTTACAACAGGGAAACGCACATTCGCTGTTTGTTTAATCATCGCATTAAATTCACAAATCGTATCGCCTTCCTGCAAAAAGCCATAGTCTTCCTTAGTCTGATAGACCTGCTCAACAGTCGTCAAATCCGTTTTAATTCGAATATTTGAAAGGGCATGGTTAATCATCGTCGCCACG
>NZ_NETH01000097.1 GCF_003337175.1 Streptococcus gallolyticus | reverse complement strand
CTGGAAAAGCTTGCCTAGTAACACTCACTGATAGGCATTCCCGCTTCCTCAAAATTCAGAAAGTAGCTGTCAAGAAAAGTAAATTGGTTATAGAAGCCATGGTAAATATGTTAGAGTCTCTACCAAAAGAAACAGTGACTCCTGATAGAGGTAAGGAATTCTCAGGGCATCCTGAACTCACCGAGAAACTAAATGTCGAAGTCTATTTTCCTGATCCTCATGCTCCTTGGCAACGAGGAACAAACGAGAATACAAATGGCTTATTGCGAGAGTATTTTCCAAAAGGAAGTGACTTAACAGAGGTAGAACACTTGATTATTCAGGAATGGGAAGATAAATTAAACAATAGACCACGAAAATGTCTAAACTGGAAAACACCTTATGAAGTTTTTTATGGGATAAATGTGCACTTAATTTGACAATTCGCCAGATTAAAATAACCAAGATAAGTCATCATTTCCTGGTAATTGAGAAAATCCTCAATTTGAAATTCAGCTGGTTCAGAAATTTTTTTGTGATTACATACTTTAATAATTAATCCCATCTTATCTTCACCTTCAATAATAAAAACAATGCAATAACACTATAGAATAACAAATAGAGACAATTGATGCCATTGTCAGCCCACGTAAACTCATTAATCCATAACGTTTGGATGACTTGAATCGCATGATACATTGGGAAGACATGTGCGACCTTCTGAACTATAATGGGCAATGATTCAACTGGCAGTGCCACGCCAGATGTAAATAACAGGAACATAAAAATACCCGAGGATACAAGGCTTGCCATTCTAGATGATTTGATTAGAAGCGCAAGACCATAACCTAGAATAAAGAAAATAAACATTGTATCAAAGTATGCAACAAGAAAAAACACAACAGTCAGAACCATGGGTAAGACAATCATAAAGAACAAGGAAACATATTCGCGTGAAAGTGCACATATTTCCATTTTGAAAAAAGGTTTTAAGGTACGTATCATGGTCACTCTCCTTCCGCTTCATGACTCTGCTTGCCAGTCAAGTAAAAGTAAATATCCTCTAAATCCAAGCTATGCGATGTCATCGGTTGCTCAGCAAGCGCTACAAGAACTTGATTGACCTTATTTTTAAGATAAATGTTACAAACTGTACCAGATATTTTAACTTCATAATCTGCTTCCAATCCGTCAATAATTGCCTGAACTGACTTAAAATGCTCCTGACGAACCTTGATTAATGTCTCGCACAAGCATGCCTTTTTAATTGTTTCAAAATCACCATTTGCAATGATACGACCAGAATCTAGAAGAATAATTCGGTCAGAATAGAGTCTCGCCTGATTCAGATAGTGATCTGAGACGATGACAATATGCTCCTTGCCGTATTCACTAATCGTATTCCAGATTTCATCACGGCTGTATGTATCCAAACCTGATGCTGGTTCATCTAGAATAACGATATCCTGTCCTGCAAGAAAGAGCATCGCAATTAAGAAACGCCTCTGTGTGCCACCAGAAAGAGTATGCGTGCGATTCTTATAGTACTCTTGAAGATTGTACTTCTTCAGGTATTCAATATCATCTACCTTCACACCAAAGACTTCCTTTACTAGCTGCATTTCCTCCTTCAACTTGATCGTCTTGCGTAGACCATTTTGCTGGAAAAGAAAACCGAGATTCTTTTTTGCTTCAACCGAATCGTTCCAGAATCTGATTGTCGAAGTCCAACGATAGTTTCTAACAATGTTGTTTTACCGCTACCGTTCGGTCCAGCAATCAGATATACACCTGGTTTGTCAATATTCAAGCTGATATCCTTTAACACCGACTTTCTGTAGCTTTTTGTTACATTCTCAACAACAATGTTCATAGAGTTGTAGTCACCTTCCTTGTGATCATTTTTTTTGCAGATTTGTGCAATCCAAACCACCAAAAAAAACCAATATAACGTTGTATGCTGTATGCATCATAATTGCAACATATACATTTTTTGTCCATATGACACTAATGCCAAATAGCAACCCTAGTACAATCTTCGAGCATACATCGTATCTAGAAAAAAACAAATGCGTAACACCGTACATAACAGCACCAATCAACAAAAGTGCAAATTTCTGTCTTGGAAACATACAAATCGGCAGGCGAAAAATGAGTTCTTCACCGTAAGCCATTAGCATTGAAAACAGTACAGAAGTATATATCCCCTTATATTATATTTAGTGCAGTTAGCTACTGCCAAAGCCCAAGTGTTATACTTGGAAAAAGCCACTGTGGATTAGTTTCTACCCCCCAATCGCTTTGACGATTTCAGAAAGGCTCTAACCACAGCTCTTTGTTTTATTGGTAATGAGAATGATAACGCTAGACGTTTAATCTTCAGTAAGGTAACAAGGCAAAAAGTAAGTGGATACCAAGTGGGCTTAATACTTAATATCTGGAGGTACTCTTATGCTCTATGTTGGCATTGATGTCGCTAAAAACAAACACGATGTGACAGTTATTGATAATACAGGGAAAATGGTATTGAAACCTATCACTATTACAAACCGTAAACAAGGATTTGAACTGCTTCATAACACCTTGAAACAGCTTAGACAAGACTGTCTTATCGCCATGGAAGATACTGGACATTATGCCTTAAATCTCTTAACATTCTTACATCAGAAAAACTATACGATTTACACCTATAACCCCTTACTCATCAAAGAATTCACAAAGTCTCTCTCACTTCGTAAAACGAAAACAGATAAGAAGGACGCACGTACAATAGCTCTTAAGTTGCTTTCTGACCCTAATCGTGCCCTATTTATGCATGACAACAGGCAAGAAGAACTTAAAATTATAACACGTCACATGAATCGTTTAAAGAAACATCAATCAGATTGGAAAGTCCAATATACCAAGTGTTTAGATATCATTTTCCCTGAACTACATCAGGTCGTTACGAAACACTCTGACTATGTCTATGAGTTGCTCAAATGTTTTCCTTCTCCTGAGAAAATGGTAACTGCTGGATTTGATAAACTTATTGAGATTAAACGATTAACAGCTAAACATGCGTTGGATATTCTCGAACTAGCTCCAAATTCTATTGGCACAACTTCTTTTGCTCGTGAATTTGAATTGGTTGAAATCATTGAGAACATCCAACACTACGAAAAACTCATCAAACAAGCTGAAAAGAAGATTGATGAGTTGATGGCTGAGCTCAACTCGGTCATCACTACGATACCTGGAATTGGTAATCGCCTTGGCTCTGTCATCTTAGCAGAAATCAGAAACATTAATACTTTCACTAATCCAGCTCAACTACAAGCTTTTGCAGGGTTAGAACCCTCTATCTACCAATCTGGACAACTAGA
>NZ_NETH01000096.1 GCF_003337175.1 Streptococcus gallolyticus | reverse complement strand
CATAAGGGAGAGCAAGGTTTCTTCTTGGATAATTTTTGGCTAAATGGTGGATTAGTCATTGCCCTTCGATTACTATTAGCTATAATCCTGCTGGCTTCTACCTATAAAATGATTGCAAGAGTGAGGGCATAAATGAGGATAATACATGTCATGAGAACCTTTTGCTTACAATGGTTAAATCAAAAGGTTCTATTTTTGTAGAAAATTTTTGATCTTATACACTTGATTGTCTGGCATGGCTGATTCTTCCATTGAGAATGTTTTGATTACTCTAGAGGGAAGATGCCGCTACAGATAGAACATAAAGAAGCAGATCCTGCTCTTCCAACTGAATCAGTTATCCAGCCCTCTTAGCAAAGAAACATCATAAAGGGATATTCTAGTTAAAACGGTCAAAACATCATGAAATATGAAAAAATTTACCGTTTACGACCTAAAAACAACAATTTATGACTTGAGCCTTTATTTTTCCAAAAATCTGCTATACTGAAAGTGTCAAGGTTACAACCCGACAAACAAATATTTTATTTTACAAGGAGGTATTCAAATGAATACAAAAACTTTTGAACAATTTGATATCATGACAGATGAAGAACTTTCAACCGTTGAAGGTGGAGGATGCAATTGGAAGGATGCAGATAAAGCTGGTGTAGCAGGAGGTATTGGAGGTCTTATTGGTGGTGGACCAGTTGGTGGTATAGCAGGCATTGCAGGTGGTTTGGCTGCTTACGGAGCTACTTGCTGGTGGTAATATTCGAGGTTTATTATGGAAAAAATAAATAAAAAAAAGATACTATATCTCCTCTCTATTGGAGGAATTGCGGGAGTAATAACTTCTTTTTGGGGAACAAAATATTTACTTCCTTATCTTGTTGGTTTGTTTCTTTCGGTAGTATATAAGAATATCTCAAAGTGAAATTATCTACTAGTCTTTTGTTATTTAGTTAAATTTAAGTCAAAAGGAAGCTAACACTAGTTTTCTGACGATAGTCTGTTTGCTTATTTTATTATTGATATATTCTGACAATAGAGGTAAAAATTAATAACTATTATTGATAACCAGATTCGTATTTTCTGGCAATAAGTTTGCCTGAAAGAGATTCTCTAGTCAAATGCTTTAAGTCATCAAGCATCAAATTTAGCTCACAAACAGTCAAAAAATCATGGAAATATGAAAAATCTTACCGTTTACGACCTAAAAACAACAAATTACGACTTGGGCGTGCATTTACTTCACAATCTGTTAGACTAAAATCTGTCAGTTGCAACGACAAAATATTATTGGGAGGTATTCAAATGGATACAAAAACTTTTGAACAATTTGATGTCATGGCAGATGCAGAACTTTCAACCGTTGAAGGTGGAGGAAAAGGATACTGTAAGCCTGTTTATTACGCAGCAAACGGATACTCATGTCGATATAGCAGTGGTGAATGGGGCTATGTTGTTACTAAAGGTACTTTCCAAGCGACAACAGATGTCATCGCAACTGGTTGGGTATCGTCTCTTGGTGGTGCTTACGGTTATGCGACTAGCTGGGGGAGACGCCCATAATGTTTTTTAAGCGAGGAGCAAGGAAACGTAAAGAGTTTTATCATCAAATCGAGTTGGTTTATAATAACCCTACTCTGTTGATTAGCGAAGAACTTCGCCAAGCTCTATTAAATAGTGTATCGGGACTTGAAAAAGGTGATCGAATAGCGTATTTAGCCTATAAATTATATCCTCTAGTTTGCGATGAGATTTTACATCGAAAATCTAATCGTAATGGTGAGTTACTTGTCTTACAAAAGTATCTAGAAAAAGCTCGTTGGAAATACTATTGGGGTTCTGTTTTAAGCATGGCATTTATTCGTCAGTAGTTAATATTATCATGATTATGATTTATTTTAAAAATAAAGTTGAGGATGAGAAAGAATTTTATAAAAATATTTCATCATATGATATGGTCAATTGAAGAAAAAGCTTTGGTCATAGGTTAACAGTGAGTGATCTAATATTTTAAAATATTAAATATTAAGCTGATTGCCTATCGGTTTTTGTTTAAATCAAAATTTACCGTTGACGACCTAAAAACGACAATTGACGACTTGAGCCTTTATTTTTCCAAAAAAGAGTTACACTAAACCTATAAAAGTTGCAACCCTAAAAAATAATTTAAGGAGGTATTCAAATGAATACAAAAACTTTTGAACAATTTGATGTCATGACAGATGAAGCACTTTCTACTGTGGAAGGCGGAGGAAAAGGATGCTGTAAGCCTGTTTATTATGCAGCAAACGGATACTCATGTCGATATAGCAATGGTGAGTGGGGTTATGTTGTTACTAAAGGTGCTTTTCAAGCAACAACAGATGTAATCGCAAACGGTTGGGTATCGTCTCTTGGTGGAGGATATTTTGGAAAACCATAGAGGAGTTTTTTATGTCTCAAATAACTAAAGAACAAATTATGGACCAAGTTTATAATCTTATTTTAAATGTCGAAACTAAGGAAAATGAGCGTGAAGCTCTTATCAATTTTAAAAATGAGATTGAAGCAGGGAAAGAATTTGAAAGAAATTTAATGAGGTTAGCAGAAAGTTTACGGGAAATTAGCGTAAAAAACATTTCTGAGAAAACAACAATGAGCATAGGTGTGAGAGAATTTTATAAAAGTATTTCGTCATATGGTCAATTGAAGAAAAACTTTGGTCGTGGATTAGCAGTAAGCGGCTTTATGTTTTAAAATTTCAAGCTGATAGATTGCCTATCAGCTTTTGTTTTAATCAAATTTTACCGTTTATGACCTAAAAATGACAAATTACGACTTGGACGTTTATTTTTCTAAAAATCTGCTATACTGAACGTGTCAAGGTTGCAACCCGACAAACAAATATTTTAGTTTACAAGGAGGTAGTCATTTGTTGAAAAATATGAGAAAGTTATTTCAAATAAAGCACTATCCCATTTTTATTTTTATCATTGTAGGATTTTTAAATCTTCCCAATTTGTAAAATTAAGCTAGACAGAAAAAAGCCATCTATGTTAGGCTCAGATAAACACCACATTTGTCTGAAAGGAACTAACATAAATGACCTATACTCATCTTACCACAACCGAGCTTGTAATGATAGAGGCTTATTACAAAGAGGGAATACCTATTAGCGATATTTGTCAATCCCTCAAAAGATCAAGACAAACGATTTATAAGGTCATTGCTTACCTCAAGACTGGTCACACGGCCTATGATTACTACAAGAACTACAAGGCCAACAAGAAACGTTGTGGTCGTCGTAAGACTCAACTCACTCAAAGTGAACAAGATTTTATTCAAAGACATTTAGAACTTAATTGGAGTTTGGATGTTGTCAAAGGAACTTATCCCGATAAAATCCCTTGCTCTA
>NZ_NETH01000095.1 GCF_003337175.1 Streptococcus gallolyticus | reverse complement strand
TGCGTTGGATATTCTCGAACTAGCTCCAAATTCTATTGGCACAACTTCTTTTGCTCGTGAATTTGAATTGGTTGAAATCATTGAGAACATCCAACACTACGAAAAACTCATCAAACAAGCTGAAAAGAAGATTGATGAGTTGATGGCTGAGCTCAACTCGGTCATCACTACGGTACCAGGAATTAGTAATCGCCTTGGATCTGTCATCTTAGCTGAAATCAGAAATATTAATACTTTCACTAATCCAGCTCAACTACAAGCTTTTGCAGGGTTAGAACCCTCTATCTACCAATCTGGACAACTAGATACTCAAGGTAAAATGGTCAAACGAGGCTCATCGCATCTACGTTGGGCACTCATACAAGCTGCTATTAAAGTAGCTAGATACTCCCCTACGTTTAAAGCTTACTTGAGAATTAAGTTAGAGCAAGGGAAACACTTCAATGTCGCTATTTCTCATGTGGCTAAGAAACTCATTCGAGTGCTGTTTCATCTACTTCAGAACAATGAAGCCTTTGAAGAGGATAAACTAAGATAAACTAAGATAAACCAACAAAAGCATAGATGAAAGACTTTTTAAAACAGCTGTTTTAAGAGGCTTTTTGTCGTGTCTAAAACACGTTCTAAAATGTTCTAAAAAAATTTAGAATAAACTATTGACAACTCTTATAGTTTGTCTTTTAATTCTTCAACTGCTGAAACGAAAATCTTTGACATTGTAGCGCGAACTTTCGATGATACTTCATCGATGAAAGTATAAACAGCCATATATTGATTTGGCGCTTCAACTTCCATTCCAATATCGACGCCATCATATTTTCCATATACGTAATATGTTTTTGTCATTTTAATCGCCCCCCGTTTAGTTCACTCCAGCGTTTACTGTTCAAACGTGCTTTCTCTGTAAATACAGTTTGCTTATGTGCTTCACTTTTATAAAAACGTACATCTTCATTACGTCGTTTTAATAACGTTAACGTGAATACATCTGTAATCGCTAAAACTATTACTGCGATAATTAAATATGTCATGATAAAACCTCTGTCTCTAATTTCATGTTTTTTAGCATTTCAGCTAAACTTTCTTTTTTACTTAAATACCTGTTGCGCGATTTCCATTTAGCAAACAATTCAAAGCCTTTGTAATTAATGAAGACTATTTTGTGTGTTGGATTGTCAATGTACTTGTTAAAATCTGGATGTTCACGCATTTCGGTTGCCCACTGCTTAGCTACTGGTTTACTAAGACCTTCCCAGCGTTGCATAAGATGGTCATAATCGCCCCACTCGGCATCTTCGTTGATTCCGACAGCCTTGTAAGTTATTTCAACTTTTGGCATAGCACACCCCTTTTAAATGTGATATAATAATTTAGACAAATTTATTTGCTATGCGACTGATTCCTGTTAGTCGCTTTTTTGGTATAATCATCTCGAAAGGAGGTGATTATTATGACTAAATCAGAACTCGCTCCGTATCTTAATGCTGTGACAAATGAAGAACGCACATTTTTAATTTGTCAAACTTCAGAAGGAGCATATATTGGTAAATCTAGTCCTACTTGCGATGATAAAAGCTTCGTCCTAGCCTACGACGACGTGTTCGCAGACATTCCGTTTGAAGCTGTTCAGAAGGCTTCCTTACTTCGTTTTTAATATTATCGTTCATCCAAATACTGAATAAAAACTGATATTGCCTAACGGTCTTCTTTGTTCTGTTAGCTGGATGAATAGTAATACTAAGAAACTCTTCGTGAGTCAATCGTTGCCCTGTTCGTTTGAGCAGGGTTTTAAATAATTCGTACGGCACTTCAAATGAAACTTGATCTAACCCAGTCTCTCTTTCGTAATTTGGGTGTAAACCAAATAGTTCTCTATCTGTTTTTGATAATGCTAATTCATTCATGTGTTATCCTTTCTAAATTCGTCTAAACTGACATCTAAAACGTCAGCGATTTTCACCATTCTACGGAAAGAAAGGTCTCTCTTTCCGATGTTCATCAACGTGTTATAGCTGATACCAGTCTTTTCAGCTAACTCTGTGACTGTCATTCCTCTGTCAATAAGTAACTTGCTTAAAGTTTTTTTCATACTCAATCCCAAAACACAATATATAGTTTTTGATTGTATTGAAAACACAACATATAGTATTATTCTATCCTTTCTGATATAATTGATTCATGACAAACGATTAAATAGGGCCTCTCATCTCCTTATGAAAATCGCTAGTCAAATATCATGGAAAGGAGAATTAATATGTCTACTACAAAAAAATTTGACTTAGTTGGTGATATAGCATTCTTTGCCGGAGAAACTGATAATGATATTGCTATATCGACAGCAGCTGGAACATATTTTGGGAAACTGCTCCCTGAAAATCCAGACGAAACTTATGTTGGTGTGAAAAAATTTTTAGAATTCCGCAAAGATTTAAACCACACATTTGATGGCGACGAACCACTTGAAGTTATTCTCTTAGTAGATGTCACTTTGGTTACTAGTTCAAATCAAACAATGAAAATGCCCTTTGTTTATTTGTTTATTGACCAAATAATCGGCGTCTCATATGGCAAAATTCAAGATTAGAAACATTTGCTAGTCTTTTAGAATCAAGCGTTATATTCAAAGTAGCGTTTGATTCTTTTTTCTTTCCGCTATACGGATAACGTTTTGGTTTCATAATTACCTCTTTATACTTATTTTTCCATCTGCGTACAATCGTTCAATGACTGTGCGTTTTTTTTGATAAACAAAAGCACTTTCCAAAAATATTAACTTGAATCTACGCTTCGGCGTAGTCTTTACCATTACTGGCATAGTGAGTGATGTAATGATGAATTATTTTCATATCTTTCTCCTCAATGTTCCTCATTCTCGATTAGCAGTTATCGCCCTAACAAGGGTTTAATGTCAAATTAATAGTTATTTTCAGGAGACCATTTATCTTAACTGCGATATCTAATGTATTATTTATAAGGAGGTTTATTACCTTGTTAGAGCCATAACTACTAATCGAGAGAAGTAATTTTAATTATTTTCGAATTGTTCCCACGGTTCACGAATGCCTAACTTTTTTGAAACGGTTAATTTGAAATCATCGCTACCATAACCTTCTTTTAAAAGCCTTGTAATCATTGCCGAAGAAACACCACACACTTGTGCCAAATCACTTTTCGACCAACCTTTTTGTGACATTTTTTCTTGAACTAGCGTCAGCCATTTTTGGTGTTGTAAGCTCATATTTATAATTCATTCCTTTCGTTTCACTCAAGGCACAACACTGAATGAAAAAGTGCTGTGCTCTTTATTTTGATTTATAATTAAAGTGAGAAGACCTATCACTACTACAAATCACGGGGAGGAGAGTAAGTGAGTAGTTCAGCTACTACCTCGCATATTTATAGGTGTAGCTCATCCCATCAAGCACAACTAACTGTGACT
>NZ_NETH01000094.1 GCF_003337175.1 Streptococcus gallolyticus | reverse complement strand
TGACTTAAATTTAACTAAATAACAAAAGACTAGTAGATAATTTCACTTTGAGATATTCTTATATACTACCGAAAGAAACAAACCAACAAGATAAGGAAGTAAATATTTTGTTCCCCAAAAAGAAGTTATTACTCCCGCAATTCCTCCAATAGAGAGGAGATATAGTATCTTTTTTTTATTTATTTTTTCCATAATAAACCTCGAATATTACCACCAGCAAGTAGCTCCGTAAGCAGCCAAACCACCTGCAATGCCTGCTATACCACCAACTGGTCCACCACCAATAAGACCTCCAATACCTCCTGCTACACCAGCTTTATCTGCATCCTTCCAATTGCATCCTCCACCTTCAACGGTTGAAAGTTCTTCATCTGTCATGATATCAAATTGTTCAAAAGTTTTTGTATTCATTTGAATACCTCCTTGTAAAATAAAATATTTGTTTGTCGGGTTGTAACCTTGACACTTTCAGTATAGCAGATTTTTGGAAAAATAAAGGCTCAAGTCATAAATTGTTGTTTTTAGGTCGTAAACGGTAAATTTTTTCATATTTCATGATGTTTTGACCGTTTTAACTAGAATATCCCTTTATGATGTTTCTTTGCTAAGAGGGCTGGATAACTGATTCAGTTGGAAGAGCAGGATCTGCTTCTTTATGTTCTATCTGTAGCGGCATCTTCCCTCTAGAGTAATCAAAACATTCTCAATGGAAGAATCAGCCATGCCAGACAATCAAGTGTATAAGATCAAAAATTTTCTACAAAAATAGAACCTTTTGATTTAACCATTGTAAGCAAAAGGTTCTCATGACATGTATTATCCTCATTTATGCCCTCACTCTTGCAATCATTTTATAGGTAGAAGCCAGCAGGATTATAGCTAATAGTAATCGAAGGGCAATGACTAATCCACCATTTAGCCAAAAATTATCCAAGAAGAAACCTTGCTCTCCCTTATGAGAGAACTGCAACATCAAAGCTGCGGTATTTGATGTTGTTACGGAGATAATGGTCAGAAGTTTGTAGACAAGGCCTCCTCGAAAGACTTGTAAAAGAAAGCTAGGTACAAAGATGACCGCAGCAGAAATAGCAAAGGTCGTCAAGGAGGATTTGGTTTTACTGGAGATAAAAGCATTGACCGTGGTTAAGAAGATGAGTCCAATAAACTGAAAGAACAGTAGACTGACAAATACTGACAGGATGGTCAATTTCTCTGGGAAGGCCATGATATTTTCAAAAGGAGTAATCCAGCAAAGGTTGAGCTGGACGCTAGTATCCCAGCCACTAAAACCAAAGTACCAGGCAAAAACTCCTAAAATAATAGCATAGAAACTTATAAACAAGCTGCTACTAATCAGAAAACTAGCTGTTAACTTAGCAACTGTCAACTTATTGCGACCATAATGAGTGGTTAATAGAAGCGGGTTCATCTGCTTAGCAGTATCACCAGAAAAAAGTGATGCCGATAAATAAATAGACACTAGTAAGATAAGGATATAAGCACTATTACTGACGAGAAAGAGCTTGTCCCAAGAAGCAAAATTCCCCAATTTTAACTCTTCAAGTGGAAAGTAAGAACCTAATTGCTCCTGAGTTTTTAGGTTGATGTTGTCAAATTGAAGTACCTCATCGGTCTGGTTAATGGCAGTCAATATCTCCGTTGAGTCAGGAACTAAGATACTGATAGCAGAATGAGACACCATGCTGTAAATCCCCTTTTTCTTGAGGTTGGGTTGGTTTTTAGCATAATCATTTAAAATGGAGCTGATTAGATCATTTGATAGATAGCCACTATGTTCCTCTGCAATCTGACTATTTATGGCAACAGCTTCCCGTCCTTTTACGGTAGCATTGGGATAACCATTACTAATTTCTCCCATAAGGAAATGGGCATAAAAGAGGCCGAGTAATCCTAATAAGGCAACTATTATTATCCCTAAAGCTGATTTTTTACGGAGTAATTTGGTTAATTCAAACGATAAAATGGTTCTCATACGGGTTACTCCTCTCTAAAGTGGTAGATGTAGAGATCTTCCAAGCTTGGTTGGACAGATTGTGCTTGCTGATTTGGCTGAACATCGCTCACCACACGAAATACTCTACCAGATGTGGTTACTTTCTCATTAACCACAGCATAACCTTCACCACTTGACAGATGTGAACCATCAGGCACAGGGAATTCCCAGACCTTGCCGTTCATGCTCTCAAGCAAGTCTTCGCTACTGCCCTGATGAAGAAATTGCCCATCTTTCAAAATAATAATCTCCTTAGCGATAGCCTCCACATCAGAGACAATGTGGGTAGACAGGAGGATAGTCTTTCGAGCAGATAGGTCGCTAATAATGTTGCGAAACTTGACCCGCTCTTTGGGATCAAGCCCCACCGTTGGCTCGTCTAAAATCAAGATTTTGGGGTCATTGAGCAGGGCTTGGGCAATGCCTAAACGCTGTTTCATCCCACCAGAGTAGGTGGCAATACGCTTATGCCGAACATCCTGCAATCCCACAATCCAAAGCCAGTGGTCGGCCTCTTTTTGGGCATTCTTTTTGGACATTCCTTTTAATGCAGCCATGTAGCATAAAAAATCCAGACCTGTAAAGTTGTCATAATAGCTAAAATGCTGGGGCAAAAAACCAATGTGCTGGTAAAAATCAGGAGACTGTACTTGGCCATCCAGAAAAATCTGTCCCTCATCAGGAAGTGTAAAATGACTAATAAGATTGAGGAGAGTTGTCTTTCCCGTCCCATTGGCTCCTAAGAGACCATAAAGACCAAGACTAAATTGAGCGGAAACTTGATTGAGAACGGTCTTTGAGCCATAACTTTTAGAAATCTTACTGAGTAATAGGGTCATAAGGAACTCCTTTATTAATAAAATCTCCCTATTTAGCAATCTATACTACCAAATAGGGAGAACAAAAGACTATCTATGCATTAGGCATGAAAAACAGAGCAGGTTGCACCTGATATTTTTTGATAGGCTTTCATGTTATCTACAGCCGTCCCTCTAAACAAATGCCAATTACTAACCTTGCCATCCGAGCATTGCCAAGTATATCCAGCACCTCCCTCTATCCTAGCAAGTTCAGCATCGCTCAAAGTGTTAAATTGTTCAAAAGTTTTTGTATTCATTTAAATACCTCCTTATAAAATAAAATATTTGTTTGTCGGGTTGCAACCTTGACACTTTCAGTATAGCAGATTTTTGGAAAAATAAAGGCTCAAGTCATAAACGGTTAGATTTTAGTCGTAAACGGTAACTTTTATTATAACATAGTAAGATAATATATGACTAATTCTCATAAAATAGAAAACTTAAAAAAGATTGAAGAAAATCGGACTTTGTCTTCAATCTAAAACCACTTAATGAGTGGAACTTATGGTAATAATAAATTTACAATACTACGTCCAAAATCTCTTCCTGATTCATAGATAATTTTAAAGATGGAAGGATAAACAGCAAGAAGTAGCACTATACAAATAATCGTAGTAACAGTCTTATGTTCTTGAAAAAACTTCACTACTGTTTCAAACATTTTTAATGATGTCCTTTCTTACGAGCGTACTCATCACATCCCCCAGCAATAGCACCTAAAACAAACGGAGTTGCTATCAAACCTCCAGCAATAAGTAATGGTGCGACTCCTCCTTCAATTATTTCAAGTTCAGTATTATTTAAGCTTTCAAACTTATTTAATGAATTCATTAACATCTCCTATTTCATAATTGCATTTACAACACTACGTCCAAAATCTCTTCCAGTATTATACAATGTGTTCCATGTATTACCTACAAAATTTCCAACATCAC
The DNA here is from genome assembly GCF_003337175.1 of Streptococcus gallolyticus. Lineage (GTDB taxonomy): Bacteria > Bacillota > Bacilli > Lactobacillales > Streptococcaceae > Streptococcus > Streptococcus gallolyticus_B. Next base: position 188 of record NZ_NETH01000094.1, on the reverse strand, counting down.
CGATAATACCTCCACCTTGTAACTCTGCTAATTCACTATCAGTAATTACTGAAAAATTTACAGCTAATACGTCAAATTGTTCAAAAGTTTTTGTATTCATTTGACTACCTCCTTGTAAAATAAAATATTTGTTTGTCGGGTTGCAACCTTGACACTTTCAGTATAGCAGATTTTTGGAAAAATAAAGG
>NZ_NETH01000093.1 GCF_003337175.1 Streptococcus gallolyticus | reverse complement strand
CACTTTTTCCGAAAACATCGGAAACGACACTTGCAATTTGAAGGTTAGACCAAGTGAGACAGTTTTGATACCTATTTTTTTCACTAACTTGAAGTTGTGTTAACTTCATACGATAGCGAAAGAGGTCACGGAGTTGCCTGATTTTAAGAGGAGGGATAAAGATGGAAGCGACTAAATCGTGCTTAAAGAGGGCGGCTATCCACTGAGAATCTTTCTTGTCGGTCTTCTTTCCACGAATTGCTTTGACATACTTTGGATGAGCTAAGCAAATGTTACAAGAGTTTTCAAGGATATTGAAGACAGGAATCCAGTATTTACCAGTTGATTCCATACAGACATCAAAGCAGGAATAGTATTCCAACCAATCTTGTAGCTGAAGAAGTCCATTCGTAAAGGTAGAGAACCGTTTACGGTGGTAGCTAGTAATTCCATGATTGTCGGTGATGGCAATAACCGCTACAATAAAAGTTTTATGCACATCAATGCCACAACAATTTGGGTAAACAATTTTTAACATGAGGGGTCTCCCTTCACCAAAATTTGAGAAGAGCCTATCCCTTGACTGCTCATTCCTTTTCACAAACGAGTCGCTTATCCAATTATAAGTTTACGTGCTCTTAGTCACAGTTAGTTGTGCTTGATGGGATGAGCTACACCTATAAATATGCGAGGTAGTAGCTGAACTACTCACTTACTCTCCTCCCCGTGATTTGTAGTAGTGATAGGTCTTCTCACTTTAATTATAAATCAAAATAAAGAGCACAGCACTTTTTCATTCAGTGTTGTGCCTTGAGTGAAACGAAAGGAATGAATTATAAATATGTCTAAAGATTACGTATCTATTATTGATGTTAAAGACTATGTTGACAAAGAAGTCACAATCGGTGCTTGGGTTGCCAACAAATCAGGAAAAGGAAAAATTGCCTTCCTACAACTTCGTGACGGAACAGCCTTCTTCCAAGCTGTTGCTTTCAAACCAAACTTCATCGAAAAATTTGGTGAAGAAGAAGGAACTGAAAAATTCAATACTATCAAACACCTTAACCAAGAAACTTCTATCCTTATCACAGGTATTGTCAAAGAAGATTCTCGTTCAAAATTTGGTTATGAGCTTGATGTGACAGACCTTGAAATTATTGGGGCTTCAGAAGATTACCCAATCACTCCAAAAGAACATGGTACAGATTTCCTAATGGATCACCGTCACTTGTGGTTGCGTTCACGCAAACAAATGGCTATCATGCAAATTCGTAATGCAATTATCTATGCAACTTATGAATTCTTTGATAAAAATGGCTTTATCAAATTTGATAGCCCAATCTTATCAGGAAATGCAGCTGAAGATTCAACAGAATTGTTTGAAACAGACTATTTTGGTACACCTGCTTACTTGAGCCAATCAGGTCAATTGTACCTTGAAGCTGGTGCTATGGCGCTTGGTCGTGTCTTTGACTTCGGTCCTGTTTTCCGTGCTGAAAAATCAAAAACTCGCCGTCACTTGACTGAGTTTTGGATGATGGATGCTGAATATTCATTCCTTTCACACGAAGAATCTCTTGACCTTCAAGAAGCTTATGTTAAAGCTCTTATTCAAGGTGTTCTTGACCGTGCTCCACAAGCCCTTGAAATCTTGGAACGTGACGTTGATTTGCTTAAAAAATACATTACAGAACCATTTAAACGTGTTTCTTACGATGATGCTATCTCGCTTCTTCAAGAACATGAAAATGACGAAGATGCTGATTACGAACACCTAGAACACGGTGATGACTTCGGTTCACCACATGAAACTTGGATTTCAAACTATTTTGGTGTTCCAACATTCGTTATCAACTATCCTGCAAGCTTCAAAGCTTTCTATATGAAGCCAGTTCCTGGTAATCCAGAACGCGTTTTGTGTGCTGACCTTCTTGCACCAGAAGGTTACGGTGAAATCATCGGTGGTTCAGCACGTGAAGATGATTACGATGCTCTTGTGGCTAAAATGGATGCCCTTGAAATGGATAAATCGGAATACGAATTCTACCTTGACCTTCGTAAATACGGTTCAGTACCACACGCTGGATTTGGTATCGGTATCGAACGTATGGTAACATTCGTGGCTGGAACAAAACACATCCGTGAAGCCATTCCATTCCCACGTATGCTACACCGTATTAAACCTTAGTATATATAAAAAGACGTAAATTGCGTCTTTTTTGTATGCAGGATAACGAGTACGACTATTTGAAGCGCTTTTAAAATTTGGTTTCTTTTAAGTTTTCTTTGTTACGCTTTTAATGGAGGTGATAGACATGATAACTTATATCACGGAGATTACCTTTTTTGATTCAATTTTTCGTGTTGCTCTAAAACTTCAACGAATACCAGAAAAACTTTTACTGGAAATAAAACGACAACTAAATCAAGTCGAATACGACTTGAAATCTTGGGAAGAAAAATTTTCCCAAAGCGATAACTTTTTTTCTGACTTAGAACGATTTTATAGGGCGTTTTTTATGTGGATTCTACAAAATAATTTCTCAAAACTTGGGCAACACAAAGCAATTGTTTCAATCACTTGTAAGAAACTTTAATAAGGGTTAGATTACAAAAGCCAGCTGATTTCAGTTGGTGTTTTTGGCTAATAAAATAAATTATACCTGTCTATCATCTCTTGGAGAGTGCCCAAAGTAAGCACGCTATTTATCGTAAAAGTAGGTTTTGTTTGAAAATCCAACACTCTGTGCAATTTCGTAAATTGGCATACGAGTGGATTGAAGAAGTAGCTTAGCTTTCATCAATTTTTGTTGAGTAATGAGTTCGGTAAAGGTTTTTCCTGACTTCTCTTTGATAAGATTACTAAGGTAGTTTTTATTGAAGTTTTGGTATAATTTTAATCAGAAGAATATAATTTATATAGAGATTATGACGTAAAAACTTATAAAAGGTACCTGAGTTAGAAAGGAGAGGTGCAGCATATGGATTATAGCGAAGTAAAAGCATTGTTATGGCAAGAACATGAAATTGAAAAAGAGCAACGTGAAGGTGGGTATAATGTTAATTATCAAAACTTATTTTACGAGGAGAAGTTTGAAAAAGAGTAAAAATTGAATAAGATATTGTTTTCCCAAATTTTGAGTACACTAAAAAGAGGTCTTGCAACCGGATTTTAAAAAATTAACTGACGTTGAATCCGTGTTGTTGTGCAAAGCGAATAGCGTCTTTAACAGACATTGTTTTGTCTGGGTTTCTGATTTCAGTTAATCCTTGCAAAACAGGATTATAGTTTTCTTGTTTTAGCAGGACTTGGTAAATAGCAACGAGAAGCCTGCGACAAATAGCGATAATCGCCTTTCGATGCCTACGGCGCTTCTTGAGTTTGAGATATTTATTTCTAAACTCAGGGTATTTCTCTGACTTGACAACAGCGTTAGCGATTTGCACGAGAAAAGGTTTGAGGTATCTTCCACCTTTGGAAATACGAGTTGAATATTTCTTTCCAGCACTTTCATTGTTGGCAGGGACAAGTCCAGCCCATGAGCAGAGTTTGCCAGCTGAATCAAAGACAGTCATATTGGCACCAATTTCAGAGATAATTCTGAGGGCAGATAGTTCTTCTTTAAAACCAGGCACAGTTTGAATCAGTTTAACTTGTTCTTGATATTCACGTCCGAGTTCTCGAATCATCTGCTCTAAATCTTCTTTACAGATGGCTAAGGCATCGTAATGAGCTTTGATAACTCTGATTTTCTCAGCTTGCTCAGGGGTCAATTCGCCTTCTGTAGCGTTTTCCAATTCTTGAACTTTATGCTTCATTCTCTTGTGAACCAACTGTTCGATATTTGGCTTGTCTTCAGGCTTGTCAAGGATGCTCTTGATAATAGCTTGAGCACTTTTTCCGAAAACATCGGAAACGACACTTGCAATTTGAAGGTTAGACCAAGTGAGACAGTTTTGATACCTATTTTTTTCACTAACTTGAAGTTGTGTTAACTTCATACGATAGCGAAAGAGGTCACGGAGT
>NZ_NETH01000092.1 GCF_003337175.1 Streptococcus gallolyticus | reverse complement strand
CTGTCGCACCTTTTCAAAGTGTGTTTTAAGTGTGTAAAACATATGCGTTATAAGTAGGTGAAACCGAGAAAATTACCGGTACTGGAAACGTTGATACTATCAACTTCACACGGAACGTGGGGACAGTTTCCCTTATGCTCTTTTCAAGCACTGACACCTTAAAAAATGGCATTAGCCATAAAAGGTGTTGTAAGTGTGCAGAAAAACCTCCCAAATAAATTTTAAAGCTCTCAGAGGCTCATATTTGCGTTTTAAGACCTTTGTTTTGATTTTGGGTATATTTATATGTTTGTGGCCTTAAAATGCGAATATGGGCTTTTTAGGGGGATTCTGAGCGATTTATGCCGAGAAAACTCTTGTCAGTAAGCTAGACGAATTTAGACTAAATTTGACGAGTTGTCAGGCTGTAAAGCTGACGACCGACAAATTAGGAAAAAAGTAGTCTAGGTTACTTGCTGACAAGAGGCAATTGGAATAAAGCCAGCGGACTTGATACTTCTACTAATTAAGTGTAAAATATTAGTGTAAAGTTTTAGTGTATAAAAAAACATGAAAGAGGTATTTAAAATGGTAACAAATATAGCATTTAAAGCAGATTCTGATATTATTAACAAGGCAAAAACAGTTTTTAAAAAGAATAATTTTAGCCTTACAGGAGCATTAAGAATTTATCTTGAACAAGTAGCGTTGACTGGAGAAGTTGATTTACCTACAAAAGAAGAATTAGAAAAAGAAAAACTTTTTAAACAGCTTCAGCTTGAAGTTCAACAAGCCTATAAGGATATTGAAGAAGGAAAATGGATATCACTCGAAGAAGCGAGGGCACGTTGTGCAAGAAATTAAAGAATATAATATTAGCCTTTCTCCTAGCGTAGAAAATAGTTTAGATGAAATTTATGATTATATAAGTATTCATTTTTCAGATAGCTATGCTAATAGTCGAATTAATGACATTTTGAACGGTATCGATACTCTTAAAATATTTCCCGAAGCAGGTTTTAATGCTGACGAAAAATTAGGAAAGAAAATTGATTCTGAACATGAGACAAGAGGTATGCCCTTAAAAAAAGATTATCTTGTTTTATATAACATTGATAAAGATAATGGCGTTGTTAAAATAGCGTACTTATTTTCGATTAAAAGTGATTATATGAAATTGTTAAAATAAAGCAGAAAACTACATAAAATTTTAGGCTAAAAAGGCCGCTCTTTCTAACAGGCGGTTAAAGTATAAATTGGCTCATATAAAGCAACAAGCTTCTCTCTTTTACTTTGTTAAGAGAGAAGCTTGTTGCTTTATTGTTACTGGATAGGTGCTATGTTAATTTTTGGGTTTTTGGGAATTTATAGAAATAATGCCAGTTATCATTATAGAGGCTATAAAAAGTTGTGTTATTGTTAATTGTTCAAACTTAAAAACATAATGAGCTATTACATGAATGATACAGACAACTATTGCTGAGATTAGAAATCTTGAAAATAAAGACTTAAGGCCAAGCATTTATTCGACCGTTATTCTTATGAAAATCTATAGAATCTACATATTTTGCAAGTCCATATCCAACATTGTAAAAGATATTTATGTAATCGAATGCCCGATCAAGAATGACACCTAGCCAATTAGAATAGATTCCAAGTCGAATAGCTGCATTTTTAGCAACTCGGCTTAGTGTTGCTCTTGCTGCTGCTAATCCTCTTTTTTTAACTAAATTTCCTATTCCAGCAACACCTCCGGAGATAGCCGAAGCAATTAAATTCTCTACTACCCAAGCAAACTCAGATAGAGTTACACCTTTACCGTCCCAGACACTTGCTCTGTAAGAATAAGGTGTTAGTGTCTGATAAGCTAATTCTTTCATACGTTCTTCAGTTAGATCTGGATAGCGTTCTTTGGCTTCTGAGATTCTAGCATTTAGTTCAGCTTCTGAAATATTTATTGGTTGAGATAATTTTTCATCAATTTCATCAACTGCTTTTTGGATCTCTTGTTGTTCATTTACGATTTTATTTGTTTCGTTTGCGTAAACGATGGGTGGTGCTATATCCGCTATAAGCAGTATAGCGGTTGCGAGTGTAATTAGAATATGTTTTATTTTTTTCAAAGCTTTTCTCCTTTCTGTGTTCGATGTTTTCATTTATTTTATACTGTTGGAATTTTTATTTACTTCTCCTTCCTAACCAACAATTATTTATGTATCCGTTTTCATTTTACTGTTTGAAAGTTGGTTTAGTCAAATAATTATGTGTTATCAGAGCGATTTATGCCGTGAAAGCTATTTGACAATAAGATAGATCAAGTTAGACTGGTTAGGGCGGTTGGTTAGAACGAAGTTCGACCGAGCGACACATCAAAGACTAACGACCTAGGTTACTTGTTGTTAAATAGACCATGGAATAAAGTAAGCGGACATGATATAATAGCCAAGTTATCGGCAAACCGATTACGTTCCGTAAGGTTCGTGAAAGGAGGTGATAAGCATGCGTTATCTATTCGAGCTCATTCTTTCTGTCATGGCAGATGTGCTGGCACACATCATCTGCAAATGGCTAGACAGGAAGAATAATTGCCGAGACTAGCCAAAAACCCCTAGACGACTAAGTGGCACGCGTCTAGGGGTGTTTTTGTTTGGTGATAGCACACGCTATCTATTCGGCAAGATTATTATATCACGTCTTGATTTAGAAAGTCAAAATTTGAGGTTTAGAATAAAAACGAGGGAACTTTTTTGGGGAAGATTTTTCGACAGAAAAATCTAAAATCTGGGGGACTACTACGACCCCCCTTTTAAGTGCCGAGTGCCAAATTGGGGTAAAAATTGGGTTGAGCCTTAGAGCGCCAAGGGATTGAGCTTGCGACCCTAGAGACGAAAATTCGACTCAGGGGTCGCAAAAAAATAGGGATTATGTAAAAAAAGTAGTCTAGGTTACTTGCTGACAAGAGGCAATTGGAATAAAGCAAGCGGTCATGATATAATAGCAAAGTCGCTAGTTCTTCCGCTAAGTAACACGAACTTAGATCGGAGGTGAGTGTTGTGAGAAGTATCTTCGAACTTGTTTTGATACCTTTTGTGGTTGGCGTTGCTGCAGAAGTAGTTGCTGATTGGTTAATTCAGTACATTCAGAACAAACGCGGCAAACATTAACCTGAGTTTTCTTTGAGAACAAAAAGAAAGACAGTAGTTGCAGCCACTGTCTTTTTTTGCGTTGTGCCAAAAGTATCTTCGAACTTTAGCGTTAACTAAATTATATCATGCAGGATAAGTTCGTGTCAAAAAATGGTGTTGGGTAGAGAAAATTTGGGTATAGCAAAAATCAATGTTCAATGTGCAAAAAAATTGTCTTCAGGGGTGAATTTTTCGTGAAACGAAAAAGAGGGCTGAAAAGCCCTTAGAAACCCTTGTAAAACAAGGGTTTCTTCTTATCTTGATACTAGTAGGAAATAACTCACGGCGAAAAATGAGCACTTGGACACCCCTTAATCCCGCATGGTTAAGCCTTTTTTTAGACAAAAAAAATCACCTTTACGTGTGAAAGCTTTCATGATATAATTTTAAGTGCAAAACAAATTATAGAAAGTTCAACGAAGGGATTTTTGCATATTCTTTTGTTATAACAGGTAAATTATATCATGGTAAAAGACCAAAATCAAGAAGAAATTCTTTTAGATAAAAATAAAAAAGGCAAAGACCGCAATTGGCGAGGGCGTAAAATCTTGAGTTTGAAGCTAGCAGATATCTTTAAAGAGCTAGGATACAAGGAAACGTTAGTTGAACGAGTATCAAGCTGTGGTGATGTTTTGCGTTTTGTAAGACTTGAAGATGGAACGCTAAAATTGTATCAAGCCTATTTTTGTAAAAATAAATTATGTCCGATGTGCAACTGGAGACGTTCCATGAAATATGCTTATCAAACGTCGCAAATCGTTGATGAAGCAATTAAAGAACAACCAAAAGGACGTTTTCTGTTTCTGACTTTGACGGTCAAGAATGTTCCGGGAGATAGACTCAATGACACGC
>NZ_NETH01000091.1 GCF_003337175.1 Streptococcus gallolyticus | reverse complement strand
TCGAGCGTTCATTAGCTGCTGTTGGTCTCTCATGAATGGTATGAGAAATAGGAATTTTTCCTCGCTTTTCCACATGGGATTTTGTATGGCGTGTTTTACCATGGTGACGAAGTTTGCGAACAACCCCACGAGCACCATGTGAAAGAGGCGTGTCGTCAAAGTGACCGTGATAGATAGCTCTATAAATGGTTTGATAACTAATGACGTGTCTTTCTCGTTCTAAACGTAATCGCCCCTCAATTTCTTCTGGCGACCATTGACACTCAAGAAAAAGATGCTTGACGGTCTGACTGAGTTCAGTGTCTATTTCTAATTTCCTTTTTCGCCCACAATGCGATTTAGCGAGATGATAAGCTTTTTGTGCCCTACTAGGCGAATAGTTTCCTTGTTTGGAATGACGTTTTAATTCACGGCTAATACTTGAGGGGTGCCGATGTAATAGTCGTGCTATTTGAGAAAAGGTCATCCCTTTCGTACGATAAATCAGAATACTTTCTCGTTCATCTATGGTAAAATGATGGTAGCTCATAAGATTTCCTTTCGTAAGATGTTTGTTCAATCCTATTTTACTAGAAAATCTTATGAGTTTTTATTGTGCACTTATATTGTAAATTCAAGACATAGAAAACTCAATATTTGGAGATTTGATATATTTATCAAAAAATACTTTTAATTCACTATTTTCATCAATATCTATTTTAGGGCAAGAAAGTTGCCTACGCCATATGTATTGAAAAGCGTCTCTTTCAAAAATCTCTGCAATTCCTTTCCACATACACTGCTCTAAACTTTCTCCACAAGCTGCACCAGTCGAAGTCGTCATCCACGAATTTCCTTTACTTCTATACGTCAAATACACACAATCAATTGGTATTTGAACTTGAGTTGAATCGATAACATTGATAGCATTTATCCAATCATAATTTTCTAATCCATCATTGGCTCCTGTATTAAATACTGATGGTAATATTTTTCTGTCTGATTCACAAGTAGTTATTTCTGATCTAGGGTGTAGACAAGAATATCTCTCAATATATTCTCCAATTGCAGAATTTTCTGCTGACCGTTCAGTAATACCAGCTCCACTGGCATTAAAACCCGCTGTGAAATAATTTCCTCCAAAAGCCATTTTTACATGTACTCTAGGTAGACCTGCAAAAGTTGGTAAGTTATAAATATTTTTTATTAGACCATATCTCTCATCTACAAATATCGAACTATGAGCTTTTCTAATTACCATTTACATTTACCTCAAAAATCTGTTTATTCGTCTTTTCTCTTGGAAAACAACAACTACAATTTGGATGTTTTAACAAATGATGTTCTTCCCAAATTCCCTCTAACAATTGATAGGATAAAACTTTCTGAGAATTTTCAACTTCTATAGCGTCTCTTCTATCACTTAAAATTTGTTTCAATACTTGTATTTCATAAAAAGAAAGCCCTAGATTCAACATTAGTTCAGGAACAAATTCCTGGCTATCAACGTCAATCTTATCAAATTCAGTTAAAATATTTCCATAAAAATTATTATCAACTTCATGAAGACGCATACACTCAATACAAGAAGTATATTTCGGAATAGTATGTGGACCAATAATAAAACTGAATTGTGAAAACAATAAGCTATCAAATACCCTTCCCATAGAATATAATTTTTTATTGTATTGTAAATACTGTTTTACATTATTATCCCTAGATAAAATCAAACCAAAATCAAAGTTTTCTGTAAATGTTTTTATCTCAATGGTATTATAAGTCGTGTTATATCGTTCACAGTAATATTTAACAAGATCCTGGTCACCACATACACCAACAGTAAAATTACTAAATTTACCAGACCCATTTAACCCAACATTATTCAGTTGTTCTTCAACACTACGAACCACATTAAAGGCAGCTATAGAATTCAAAAAATTTATTAAACTTTCCCTTAAAGGAATTAAACTACTATCAATATTTTCATGATTCCTGTTTTGTAAACTTTTCCAACACACTTCAAACTCTTTCTGTGGAAAATCTTTCAATTCATAAATACTTGTTCCATCCTTGATGTAGATTTTTCCCTCTGATGACATATAATAAGTGATATTTGTTCTCATACTCACAACTCCTTAATTTATGGATAAAGAGCACTATAGAATCCAATTGAAAAGTAATGAATCACTATAGTGCTTTATTGACAACTAATAATTGGGTTAAAAAATTAACCACAACAACAGCAACATGGACAGCAGCATAATGTTACACTCCAGTTCATTTGGTCACTAGATAAGAAATCATCCGTATCTAGTTTCTTAACTTCAAAACCTTGTGTTTGAAATTCTGAAATTTCTAGTTGTTCCATAACTTTTTATCCTTTCCAAAACAAGAAAATAAGCCCATAAATTAAACCAGATAGCAATCCGTAAATTGCAAATATTTGTTTACTAGGTCTCATATAGGTTTCCTCCTTATTTAAATTTTGTCATACTTAACATTGTTAGTATAGCTCTATCAATAAAATTTATGTGCTTTTGGCCTGTAAGTTGCAAAAATCAACATATAAGATGCAGAGAGGTTTGGGGATTGTCCCCAAAATAAAATAGAGCCATCAGTCAAAAAGTGTCAGTCTGACCTTTGCTGATGGTTCTATTTTGGCGATGAGGCTGGGCAAAAACTAGCTTTAACATAAACCCACACAACGCTTTCAGTCTTGAAAACAATCAAGCTAAAAGAATCGCTGTGTGGTTTTTGAATATCTGACGTTTTTAAGGCTAGATTCTTAGCCAATTTTGTTAGATTCATAGTCATGAAGAGCAAGCCAATCTCTGTTTGAACGGCTTGTCTCCCTCTAACGTGGACTCTGCGAACGCCAAAAACACTCTTCAATCTACCAAAAACAGGTTCGACATCAATTTTCCGTTTGGCGTAGATACGAGAGCCTTCTTTCCTATTCCATTTTTCCTTTATGAGTTCTTTAAAGTCATTCCAAGTTGGATTGTAATAAATGTGTTTCTGATTGCCACCTTCTGTTTTGGCAAGTTCTTCCAATTCTGGTGTGTCTTGTATTTTATCTGCCTCATAGATTTTAAAGTCACGTTTAAAGCCATACTTGTCACATCGACGAGAGTAGCTCTTAAAAGAATAAATCACTCCGTCTGGTTTCATAAACTGGTCGGTTTCTTCAAGATAATTCCAATTACAGGGATTATTAGGACTGTTCTTATATTTCCTCGTTAATTCTTTTTGATACATGCCATAAGGGATTAGAGGTGTTTTTTCCAGCTCATCCATAATAAAAACATCGTTTTCTTCACTTCCATAACCTGCATCGGCTACAATATGTTGGAACAAATCCAGAGTTTGGATAGAGTTGAGCAATGGCTTTAAAGTTCTAGTATCTGTTGGATTTGAAAAAATATCATAGGCAAGCACCTATTGACCATTGGTGGCATCCTGGTCTGTTTTAGAGAAGGCATTTCGTTCCTTTAGAATTTCTCTATTCTTCTCATATCGCTGTTTACGAGGAAGGTAATCTTTCTTCAATTGCTTACGGAGTTTCTTGATACGACGTCTCTTCTGTTTGTTAGCAGAGCCTCCTTTGATAACTTTGGGCTCTTCAGAAATAGCTTTTTCAACTGCCGCCAAGGCCTGCTCTGTCTCATCTAAAAGGTGTACTAATCCTTCACTAGTTTCGCATTCTTTTTTGGAGAGAGCTAAATCTACCAAGAGGGTCATGAAGTTCAGCGGTTTTATCATTCAATGCTTCTTCATACCTATTAATTGCCTTTTTCCAAGTAAACGAATAGAGATTGGCATCAGCTTCTAACTTGGTGCTGTCGATAAAGAGAGCATCGTCTTCAATCATGCCATTCTCACGCATAAGCAGGGTGAAGTAAATAAAGGCGGTCTTAATCAGGTTATTAGCATGCTTACTAGAACGGAAATTAGTGATGGTCTTATAACTCACATAGGTGTCCTGGCTTAACCATTTCATTGGAATCACTTCATCATTCATCTGAACGATTTTGCGACCCGAAAAGACCTGACGAGCATAAGCTCGTCAGGTCTTTTCGGGTCGCAAAATCGTTCAGATGAATGA
>NZ_NETH01000090.1 GCF_003337175.1 Streptococcus gallolyticus | reverse complement strand
AGCGTTAGCGAATCTAACTCAGAAAGTACAAGTACGTCCGACTCTGCAAGTGCAAGCACTTCAGATTCAGCCTCAAGTTCAGAATCGCTCTCAGCAAGTATGAGTACTTCTGACTCAGTAAGTAGTTCAGAGTCAGCAAGCACATCTACCTCAGCAAGCACAAGCGTCTCTGATTCAGCAAGTATGTCAGTTTCAGCAAGTGCCAGCACATTAGAATCAGTCTCAAGTTCGGAATCAGCAAGCAGTTCAGAATCAAGTTCTGTCTCGACAAGTGATTCAACTTCGACAAGTGAGTCAACTTCGGCTTCAGCTTCGGCAAGTGCCAGCGAGTCAGAGTCAATCTCAACCTCAGCAAGCATGAGTACTTCAGACTCGGTAAGTTCTTCAGAATCAGTCTCAAGTTCAGAAAGTACCAGCACGAGTGGTTCAGAGTCCGCTTCAAGTTCTGCTTCCGCAAGTGATTCAACTTCGACTTCAGATTCGGTCTCAGTTTCTGACTCGTTAAGTGCTTCAGATTCAGCCAGCACTTCAGCCTCGGCAAGTGCAAGTACATCAGAATCAGCAAGTATCTCTGAGTTAGTCAGTGAGAGTACCTCAACCTCAGAATCAGACAGTGCAAGTACAAGTACTTCAGAGTCAGCCTCAAGTTCAGAAAGTACCAGCGCAAGCAGTTCAGAATCAGAATCAAGTTCTGTCTCGACAAGTGATTCCGCTTCAGCAAGTGCTTCAACTTCGACTTCAGAAAGTATTAGTACTTCTGACTCGTTAAGTGCCTCAACTTCGGAAAGCACATCAGAATCAGTCTCAAGTTCAGATTCAGCAAGTAGTTCAGAGTCTGTAAGTACGTCAGCCTCAGCAAGTATGAGTACTTCTGACTCAGTAAGTAGTTCAGAGTCAAGTTCGACAAGTGAGTCAACTTCGGCTTCAGATTCTGCATCAGCAAGCGCAAGCACAAGCGCTTCAGAATCTGCTTCAAGTTCAGAATCAAACAGCACAAGTACGAGTGCCTCTGACTCAGCCAGTGTGAGCGACTCAGTTTCGGAATCGACTTCGGCTTCAGACAGTACAAGTGCTTCAGAGTCAGCTTCGACAAGTGTATCTGATTCCGCTTCAGCAAGTGTATCTGATTCAGATTCAGCCAGCACAAGCTTCTCAGAGTCAGCCTCTGAATCAGTTTCAAGTTCAGAATCAGCAAGTGCTTCCGCTTCGGCAAGTACAAGCATGTCTGTCTCAACCAGTGCCAGCACCTCAGTTTCAGAGTCTACTTCAACAAGCATTAGCGAATCTACCTCAGAAAGTACAAGTGCTTCAGAGTCAAGCTCACTCTCGACAAGTGTCTCTGATTCAGCGAGCGAATCAGCTTCAAGTTCTGCCTCCACAAGTGATTCAACTTCGACTTCAGAATCAGAAAGTATCTCTAATTCAGCAAGTGTATCTGCTTCAACCTCAGAAAGTATGAGCACCTCTGACTCGGTAAGTTCTTCAGAGTCAGACTCAGAGAGTGCAAGCAGTTCAGAATCAGCAAGTGATTCAGCTTCAGTAAGTTCTTCAGAGTCTGCTTCAGATTCTGCAAGTGCCAGCGAGTCAGTCTCAGGTTCAGATTCAGATTCAGCAAGCACAAGCTTCTCAGAGTCAGCCTCAAGTTCAGATTCGTTAAGTAATTCAATTTCGGTTTCAGAGTCAGGAAGTACCTCTGTTTCAGAAAGTACAAGTGCAAGTGTATCTGATTCAACTTCAGCAAGTAGTTCAGAGTCAGTCAGTGACAGTGCCTCGACCTCAGAATCAGACAGCACAAGTACGAGTGCCTCAGAATCAGTCTCAGTTTCTGACTCGGCAAGCACAAGTGTCTCTGAGTCAACTTCGACTTCAGAATCAGCAAGTAGTTCAGAATCAGAATCAAGTTCTGTCTCGACAAGTGAGTCAACTTCGACTTCAGATTCTGCATCAGCCAGCACATCTACCTCGGAAAGTACAAGCGTCTCTGGTTCAACTTCAGTAAGTACGTCAGCCTCAGCAAGTGTCTCTGAGTCAACTTCTGAATCCGCCTCAACCAGTGAGAGCGGGTCTAGCTCAGACAGTACAAGTATCTCAGAGTCAGCAAGCACATCTACCTCAGCAAGCACAAGCGTTTCAGAGTCAGCCTCAAGTTCTGAAAGTACCAGCACAAGTGCTTCTGAGTCGGCTTCAACTTCAGTAAGTAGTTCAGAGTCAGTCAGTGAGAGTGCTTCGACCTCAGAATCAGAAAGTGTAAGTACTTCAGCTTCAGAATCAGTTTCGACTTCGGAATCCGACTCAACAAGTGATTCAGCTTCAGTAAGTGCAAGTACGAGTGCTTCAGAGTCCGCTTCAAGCTCAGATTCGTTAAGTGCTTCAATTTCGGTTTCAACCTCAGCAAGTGCTTCAGCTTCAACTTCGGACTCTGCCTCCGTCTCAGCAAGCGTTAGCGAATCCACTTCAGAAAGCACGAGCGTCTCAGATTCGGTCAGCGAGTTAGCAAGTATCAGTGTCTCAGATTCAGCCAGCACTTCAGAGTCAGCTTCGACAAGTGTATCTGAGTCAGCCTCAGCAAGTGCTTCAGAATCAGTTTCGGAATCGACTTCGATTTCAGATTCTGCAAGTGAGTCAGCTTCAACTTCGGTTTCAGTATCAGATTCAGTAAGCACAAGCACGTCCGACTCTGCAAGTGTAAGTACTTCAGCTTCAGAATCTGCTTCGACAAGTTTATCTGAGTCCACTTCAGAAAGTTCATCTGACTCAGAAAGTACAAGTGCTTCAGAGTCAGCTTCAAGTTCAGAAAGTATGAGTACCTCTGACTCGGTAAGTTCTTCAGAATCAGTCTCAAGTTCAGAAAGTACCAGCACAAGTGTTTCAGAGTCAGCTTCGACTTCAGAAAGTATTAGTACTTCTGACTCGGCAAGTGCCAGCACATCAGAATCAGCAAGTAGTTCAGATTCAGTCAGTGAGAGTGCCTCAACCTCAGAATCAGACAGTATGAGCGCTTCAGAGTCAGCTTCAAGCTCAGATTCATTAAGTGAATCTGCTTCAGCCTCTGAATCTGCCTCAACCAGTGAGAGCGAGTCTAGCTCAGACAGTACAAGTATCTCAGAGTCAGCAAGCACGTCAGCCTCAGCTTCAAATTCAGAATCCGCAAGTGCTTCCGCTTCGACAAGTGTATCTGATTCGGTTTCAGCAAGTATCTCTGAGTCAGTCAGTGAGAGTACCTCGACTTCAGAATCAGTCTCAGTTTCAGACAGCGCCAGCACAAGTTCTTCAGAATCAGTCTCAAGTTCTGCCTCAGCAAGCACAAGTTCTTCAGAATCAGAATCAGGTTCTGTCTCCGCGAGTGATTCAGCTTCGGCTTCAGCCTCAGCAAGTGAGTCAACTTCGGTTTCAACCTCAGCAAGTGCTTCAGCTTCAACTTCGGACTCTGCCTCCGTCTCAGCAAGCGTTAGCGAATCCACTTCAGAAAGCGCAAGCACAAGCGTCTCTGATTCCGCTTCAGCAAGCACGAGCGTCTCTGACTCGGTAAGTTCTTCAGAGTCAGCTTCAAGTTCTGCGTCCGCAAGTGATTCAACTTCTGCTTCAGAATCAGACTCAGTTTCTGACTCGGCAAGTACAAGCACGTCTGTCTCAACCAGTGTGAGTGCCTCAGTTTCGGAATCGACTTCGATTTCAGATTCTGCAAGTGATTCAACTTCGACTTCAGAAAGTATTAGTACTTCTGACTCGTTAAGTGCCTCAACTTCGGCAAGCACATCAGAATCAGTCTCAAGTTCAGATTCAGCAAGCACGAGCGTTTCAGAATCAGTTTCAAGCTCAGATTCGTTAAGTGATTCCGCTTCAAGTTCAGATTCAGCCAACTCTTCAGAGTCTGTAAGTACATCAGCCTCAGAGAGTGCACCTGCTTCAGTGAGTGATTCAGCTTCGGCAAGTGTCTCTGCTTCAACTTCAGTAAGTGAGTCAACTTCAGCAAGTGCAAGCACATCAGAATCAACTTCAAGCTCAGCCTCAGAGAGTGCATCTGCTTCAGAGTCCGCTTCAAGTTCTACTTCAGCCTCTGACTCCGACTCGACCAGTGTGAGCGAGTCAATCTCAATAAGCGATTCTATCT
>NZ_NETH01000009.1 GCF_003337175.1 Streptococcus gallolyticus | reverse complement strand
GGGAGTAGGGGCACGAGAGAAGTTGGCGAAGGTGATGCGAGGGGAGCGCTTTGAGGGCAAGAAGGCTTTTCTAACCCAAATTGAGCCCTTCTTTAAGGATTTTAAAAATAATTTCTAGATATTGAAAATATTATTTGGAGAGAACAAGGCTATAGAATAATAGAGATGCAAAAAAGCAGTTCATATCGAACTGCTTTCATAGACTACATATTATTATAAATCAAATTCTTAATCATAGATACTTACGCCATATTTTGAAAAAGCCGCTGCAATGTCGCTATAATTATAGTAGGCAATGTTATTTTCACCATATTCAATAGAGCTTGGTTCAACGGTAACGTCCCAACTATAAGAATAAGCATTTTCCACAATGAGTTTCGGTGCGTTTTGCCCCCTATATGAAACTACGATTTTATAATCGTTGTTAATGTAGTTTAGAGCATTAGGAACTTCTTGTGATTGCCAAGCTTGCAAGCAAACTGCTCCATTGACACCAAGCAAATCTTTCCATGAATAGTCCTTTTCTGAACCTGAATTATCACCAGTATTATCTGTACTGCCTGTGTTACCAGTATTGCTAGTATCAGTTGAGGTATTCTTTTTAGCGTAGTTAATGAGTATTGAAACGACACTTTTAGCTTTGTCATAAAGTTCGTTGGTTGAACGGTTAATAAATCCGAAATTCTCACTTGATGAGTAGTCATTATCAGCATTATTATCCCAAAGGACATATACAAAGCCAGCTCTAGAAGTCTGAGTCATGTAGTCTTTTGCCCAAGCAACGTGTTCGTCAGTGTTGTTGAAATCTGAGGCACCAAATTCACCGATAATAATTGGAGCATTTTTTCGTTTTGAATCTTTTTAAGGTTGTTCATGATACTTTTTAGAGTATCTGGATTATAGCCCCCGTATTTGTTGTTGCTTTGGTATTTATGGCTTTCGCTACTATCCCATTGTAAACGAATATGGTTCATAGGCATGGACGGAAATGGCGATATTTCCGCTGTTGCTAGGAATGTCAAGGTGACTTAGCGCTTCGTAATTATCGGTTGCATGGTAAGAAAGAATCATTAGCAAACGTTCAGAGTTATAGCCAGAGAAATTGCTTCTTACGGTTGAAATGAACGTGCTATTAAGTTGGTTAATATAATCCCACGAATATGAAGCTCCATTTTCCCATTCTACAGAGGAGTTATAAGTTTGTCTTGGCTCGTTCATTCCTTCAAAAATAAGACGTTGGTCATAATTAGCAAAGGTAACTGAAAGCTATTGCCAAATGTCTTTGAGTTTTGTTTTTGCGGTAGCAAGATTTGAATCATTAAAGTAATCTACGTTAACCCAATTTTCATGGTGAACGTTGATGATAACAAACATGTCATTGTTGTAGGCGTAGTCAACTGTTTTTTTGACATAATCCAACTAATCTTGATCGATTTCGTAAGTTTGTGTGGCATTATTGTAGGTAAGATGTTTATATCAAGTTACTGGTATTCTCACTGTGTTAAATCCTAAAGATTTTACTTTGTCAAAAAGTTGTTGTGTTGGTTCAGGGTTTCCCCAAGCGGTAACAGATTGGACTGGAGTAGGATTGTCAGTCCAATAGGTTGCATCAAGTGAATTTCCCAAGTTCCACCCAATAGTCATTTTACTTGTGATTTCCCAAGAGTTAAGTCCAGTAGTTGCGGCATAAGCCACTTCAGTATTACTGTCAATAGCAAGGAGTGCCACTAGCGCTAGTATTAAAGCTGTAGTGATTTTTTTAGATTCTCTGTTACTTTGTACATGCTTAGCTCCTCTGTTAGAATGTAAAAAGTTTTTGGTATAAACGTTTATAGCAATGTTAACGATTTGCCTGGTATGAATTATAATCAGGACATTCCGCTAGATAGCGGTTACATATGTATAATATTAGCCTATAGCAATTACTTTCTTATGTCAATACAGGTAAAATAGTGCTTGTTACCCGATAAAGTAGAGGTTTTGAATTGTTGTTTCTTATAAGGGAAAAATGTTTTGAACAGAAAAAGTATTTTTGCTATTTTTCAGTTTAGGCTTCAAGTATTGGAGATTTTGAGTTATGCCAATCTGATAAAAGGGAGAAAACTAAGAAACATAAAAATAATGACAACTTTAGTCAGTTTGAAATTTCTATATATCACAGTTTGATTAGTAGGTTCATCATCAAAAATAAAACTCTGAGACTTTATTGCCTCAGAGTTTCGTGTGTAGAATTAATTTTGCTCTTTTGTGAAGAAAGCATTATATAAAGCGCGGACGGCTTGCTTTTCTTGTTCTGTTTGGGTTACAAACATGACAGAAACTTCACTTGAACCTTGAGAAATCATTTCAAGGTTGATGTGTTTATCTGAAAGAGCTTTGGTTGCTGTAGCAGTTACCCCGATATGGTTTTTCATGTCTTCACCAACAATCATGATGATTGAAAGATTGTGCTCGATATCAACTTCATCAACACCTAACTCTCGTGTGAGATAAGAGATAATTTCTTGTTCTTTGATTGGTGTTAATTCGCGTTCACGGACGATAACTGACATATCGTCAATACCTGTTGGCATGTGTTCCCAACGGATGTTGAGGTCTTCTAAAATTTGGAGGACTTTTCGACCAAATCCGACTTCACGGTTCATGAGGTATTTAGACATGTTGATACTTGCGAAGTTATCATCCGCAGCGATACCAATGACAGGAACTGTAGGTCCGCTGTGTTTTAAAGTAATACGTGTCCCTGGATGGTCAGGATTATTTGTATTTTTAATGACAAGTGGAATTTTACCCCGGTAGGCAGGAATCAACGCTTCGTCATGTAGGACAGAGAACCCTGCATAGGCAAGCTCACGCATTTCTCTGTATGTTAATTCTTTAATAGTGTGGGGTTTATGGACAACGCCTGGATGGGCTGCAAAAATACCATTAACATCCGTAAAGTTTTCATACAAATCAGCTTTGACACCAGCTGCCACGATAGATCCTGAAATATCTGACCCACCACGTGAAAAGGTACAAACTTGCCCATCAGTTGTTACACCAAAGAAGCCAGGGATAACAAGGACTTCTTCAGCATTACGCAATTCTTCAAGCTTGTCATAACTTGACGGAAGAATACGAGCGTTTCCTGGTTCACTAGATACGATGATGCCAGCCTCTTTAGGGTGAACATAACGAGCAGCAATACCGTTTTTACGGAAATATTCCGCAACGAGTTTTGCGTTATTGTCCTCACCAGCTGCTAGGAAGGTATCATAAAGAAAATCATTTCCGTCGATAGGAAGAGTTGCAAGACTTGTAATAGCACTAGCAATTTTGCTCACGATAGAAGAGTTTAAACTGAGTTCGTCTGCTATAGCTTGGTAACGATTGATAATCCATTCTTGCGCAGCAGTAACATCATCGCCAGCTGTATATGTTTTATAGTATTTAATAAGTGCATCTGTTACCTTGGTATCTTCAGCGTTACGCTTACCTGGGGCAGAGACAACGACAAAGCGTCGTTTTGGATCTGATTTAACAATATTTAATACCTTTTTAAGTTGCTGAGCAGAAGCGAGTGAGCTACCACCAAATTTAATTACTTTCATGACTTCTCCAAAATATCAATTTGTAGACAATTATAGCAAAATTCTGAAAAATTGTCAGTAGTTTTTAAAAAGAAAAAGATAGTATAGTACAGGAATGGAAAATTTTAATGCTATTATTTTTGATATGGAAGGTGTATTATTTGATACAGAGACTTTTTATTTATCATAGACGTGAAAAATTTTTAGCTGAAAAAGGGATTAGTATCAAGCATTTACCACCTAGTTTTTTATCGGTGGAAACATGAAGCAAATTTGGCGAGATATTTTACGTGATGATTATAAGAATTGGGATATTTACCAATTGCAAGAAGAATATACAACCTATAAGCATAATCACCCACTTCCTTATAAGGATTTAATTTTTCCAGATACTTTTGAAATGATTAAGAAGCTTTATGATAATGGTTATCGTTTAGGCTGAGCATCAAGTTCAACAAAACATGATATTTTAAAGGCTTTAGACGATACAAAGATGAGAGCGTATTTCTCAGTTATTTTATCGGGGGAAGAATTTCCAAAAGGAAAACCTCATCCAGCTATTTATCAGGAAGCTGCTCGGCAATTAGGAACGAATCATGATAATATTTTGCTTATTGAGGATAGTGAAAAAGGCATTTAAGTAGGTGTTTCTGCTGACTTGTAAGTTTGGGCAATTGAGGATAAGTTATTTAGAATGAACCAAAGCAAGGCAAATCGCTTGGTTGACAATTTAACGTAGATTTTTGAAGAACTTGTTGATTAAAGTAAGAAAAGGCGTGGAAAGGTAGCAATTATCGCTAGTTTTCCATTTTTTTATCACAATCATTTGATTGTTGAATTATTTCTATATCAAATTATTTTTGTAAAATAAGCAGTTTTTACTTGATAAAAAAAGAAATAATATGCTAAAATAGCACTTGCTAAATAGTTAAATTATCAAACTATTTTTGTCCTATTTATTTGGAGGTAAATAGATGTCTTTTAATAATGTGATTTATGAAAAGGGTGAAGTGGCAACTTTAACCTTGAATCGTCCTGATATTTCAAACGGTTTTAATATCCCGACATGTCAAGAGATTCTTGAGGTTTTAGATAACGTTAAATCAGATGATTCTGTCAAGATTTTGGTTATTAAGGCAGTTGGAAAAGTTTTTTCAATTGGCGGTGATTTGGCAGAAATGCAACGTGCCGTAGAATCTGACAATGTTGAATCATTGGTTGAAATTGCTAGTTTGGTTAATAAAATTTCATTTGCAATGAAAAAATTACCAAAGCCAGTTATTATGAGTGTAGATGGTGCGGTTGCGGGAGCAGCTGCAAATATGGCTGTCGCTGCAGATTTTGTTGTTGCTAGTGAAAAAGCTAAATTCATTCAAGCTTTTGTTGGTGTAGGTCTTGCGCCAGATGCTGGAGGCCTTTTCTTAATGAGCCGTGCAATTGGTACAACTCGTGCCATTCAATTGGCAATGACTGGGGAAGGTTTAAATGCCCAAAAAGCGCTTGAATATGGCATTGTTTACCGACTATGCGAGTCTGAAAAGCTTGATAGAACAACTAATCAACTCACAAAACGTTTGCTACGAGGCTCAGCAAATTCTTACCGTGCGATTAAAGAAATGTCATGGAAGGCATCTTTTGAAGGCTGGGAAGATTATACGTCACTTGAATTGCAACTTCAAGAAGAGCTAGCTTTTAAGGAAGATTTTAAAGAGGGCGTCCGTGCTTTTGTTGAAAAACGTCGTCCAAAATTTTCAGGAAAATAATGTAAGAAGATGATTCTATTTTCAAATTATTGAATGGAAGAATCTTAAATATCTTGCAAAATGTTTTGATGTTTGATATACTTTGACTGTCAAAGTTTATTTAGGAGGTGAAATCTTGGATTATAATAGAATCAATGAATACCTTGTTGATATTTTTAACCGTGTTCAAGTCATTGAAGAGACAAGTCTAAGAACAAGTCAGTTCAATGATGTTTCATTAAAAGAAATGCATACCATTGAGATTATTGGCAAAAATTCTAATGTTACTCCAAGTGATATTGCTCGTGAGTTGATGTTAACGCTCGGAACAATAACCACTAGCCTGAATAAACTGGAGGCAAAAGGTTATATTGAAAGACGACGTTCAAAATTGGACCGCCGTGTTGTTCACTTAACTTTGACAAAAAAAGGAAGATTACTCGACAGACTTCATCATAAATTCCACAAAAATATGGTTATCCATATTGCGGAAGATATGAATGAAGAGGAATTTGAAGCCTTGGCTCAAGGGTTGAAGAATCTTCATAAGTTTCTTGAGGAGTTAATGTAATAATGGTATTTGCAAGAATTGCTCAGGCAGCAGCCTATGCCCCTGAACAAGTGATTACAAACGATGATTTGTCGAAAATTATGGATACTAGTGATGAATGGATTTCATCACGTACTGGTATCAAAAGACGACACATCACTCGAAGTGAAACAACTAGTGATTTAGGGACACAAGTTGCCAAGCAACTGATTTCTAAAGCTGGTTTATCGGCTGAAGATATTGACTTCATCATTGTTGCAACGATAACCCCTGATAGTTTAAT
Organism: Streptococcus gallolyticus; assembly: GCF_003337175.1. GTDB lineage: Bacteria > Bacillota > Bacilli > Lactobacillales > Streptococcaceae > Streptococcus > Streptococcus gallolyticus_B. Next base: position 50,818 of record NZ_NETH01000009.1, on the reverse strand, counting down.
GCCTTCTACGGCAGCACGTATTCAAGCGAATGTTGGTGCGGTTAATGCCTTTGCAATGGATTTGACGGCAGCATGTAGTGGTTTTGTATTTGCTTTGGCAACTGCGGATAAATTCATCCAGTCAGGTATGTACAAAAAAGGAATTGTGGTTGGCGCTGAGACTTTGTCAAAAACGTTAGACTGGTCTGAACGTAGTAGTTCGGTTTTGTTTGGCGATGGTGCTGGTGGTGTTTTGATTGAGGCTTCTGAAACAAAACATTTCTTAGCCGAATCACTCCATACAGATGGCAGTCGTGGGCTTAGTTTAACTTCAGGGAAAGTTGGCTTGTCTTCACCATTTTCAGAAGAAGAAACTGATGATAAATTCTTAAAAATGGATGGTAGAGCAATTTTTGATTTTGCAATCCGTGACGTTTCTAAGAGTATCAAGGCTCTAATTGAAGCTTCTGATGTGGCAGCTGAAGATTTGGATTATTTGTTTTTACACCAAGCTAATATCCGTATTTTAGATAAAATTGCTAAAAAAATTGGTGTTGATGTGGATAAACTTCCAGCTAACATGATGGAATATGGAAATACCAGTGCAGCAAGTATTCCGATTCTTTTATCTGAGTATGTTGATAAAGGATACATTAAATTAGACGGTTCACAAACAGTTCTTTTCTCTGCTTTTGGTGGAGGTTTGACATGGGGCAGTCTAATTGTTAAAATCTAGTTACAAACTTGTGTATAAGCACAAGATAAAATTTTTATTTATATTTATAAGGAGAAATAATCATGGCAGTATTTGAAAAAGTACAAGAAATTATCGTTGAAGAACTTGGTAAAGAGGCAGATGAAGTAAAATTGGAAACTACTTTCGATGAACTTGATGCTGATTCACTTGATGTTTTCCAAGTTATTTCAGAAATCGAAGATGAATTTGACATCCAAATTGAAACTGAAGAAGGTCTTAATACTGTAGGTGACTTGGTTGCTTACGTTGAAGAAAAAACAAAATAATAGCATGGCTGGAGTTGGTGCTAAAAACTAACTCCACTATATTTAGTAGGAAGGGTTGTGGGATATGTAACTAAGACATTAGTGCCTATCTTACTCCCTCTCTTCTTATTATGATAGTTTGACTATCAAATTATTGTTTTATAAAGACTAAGAAGGGTTAATATGAAAACACGTATAACAGAATTATTAAATATAAAATATCCAATTTTTCAAGGAGGAATGGCATGGGTTGCTGATGGAGATCTAGCTGGTGCTGTTTCTAATGCTGGTGGTTTAGGTATTATCGGTGGTGGTAATGCCCCAAAAGAAGTTGTTAAAGCTAATATCGATAAAGTTAAAGAAATTACAGACAAACCTTTTGGTGTCAATATTATGCTTTTATCACCATTTGTTGATGATATTGTAGATTTAGTCATTGAAGAAGGTGTAAAAGTTGTCACAACAGGTGCTGGTAACCCTGGTAAATACATGGAACGTTTCCATGAAGCAGGTATTACAGTTATTCCAGTTGTTCCAAGTGTTGCTCTTGCAAAACGTATGGAAAAATTAGGTGCTGATGCAGTTATCGCAGAAGGTATGGAAGCTGGTGGACACATCGGTAAATTGACAACAATGACACTTGTTCGTCAAGTTGTGGATGCGGTAAATATTCCTGTTATCGGTGCTGGTGGTGTTGGTGATGGACGTGGTGCTGCAGCGATCTTTATGCTTGGTGCGGAAGCTATTCAAGTTGGAACACGCTTTGCAGTTTCTAAAGAATCTAATGCACACCAAAACTTTAAAGATAAAATCTTGAAAGCAAAAGATATTGATACCGTTATTTCAGCGTCAGTTGTTGGACACCCAGTTCGTGCTGTTAAAAATAAATTAACAACCTCATATGCACATGCTGAAAAAGATTTCCTAGCTGGACGTAAGACGGCAGAAGATATTGAAGTGCTTGGTGCAGGTGCTTTACGTAATGCGGTTGTTGACGGTGATGTTGTTACTGGTTCAGTTATGGCCGGTCAGATTGCAGGGCTTATTCGTAAAGAAGAAACTTGTGAAGAAATCTTGAAAGACCTTTACTATGGCGCTCAAGAAGTCATCTTGGAAGAAGCTAAACGTTGGTCTGATTAGTGATAAAGACTAAAAAACTTTAATATAAAATAAACCAATTTTCCCGCTTAGGAGGATTTAATGACAAAAACAGCCTTTTTATTTGCCGGTCAAGGGGCTCAAAAACTTGGAATGGCAAGTGATTTATATGAGAAATATCCTATTGTTAGAGAAACTTTTGAACAAGCTAGCAGCATTCTCGGATATGATATTCGTGAATTAATTGACAATGAGGAAGATAAACTCACCCAAACTCGCTATACTCAACCAGCGATTTTGACAACTTCGGTTGCCATTTTTCGCTTGTTGCAAGAAAAGGGATATCGTCCTGATATGGTGGCTGGTCTTTCTCTTGGTGAATATTCTGCTTTGGTGGCTTCAGGTGCTTTAAGTTTTGAAGATGCCGTTGCGCTTGTTGCTAAGCGCGGTGAATTTATGGAAACAGCAGCGCCAGCTGGTACTGGGAAAATGGTTGCTGTCATGAATACAGAGGCTTCATTGATTGAAGAAATTTGTCAAAAGGCTTCTAGCAAGGGAATTGTGACACCTGCTAACTACAATACACCTGCACAAATCGTTATCGGTGGAGAAACCAAAGCCGTTAATTATGCCGTTGAGTTGCTAAAAGAAGCAGGCGTAAAACGTTTAATTCCTTTGAAAGTTTCAGGACCTTTCCATACTGCTTTACTACAATCTGCTAGTGAACGTTTGGCAGAGGTTCTTGATAAAGTGACGTTTTCTGAATTTCAAGTCCCTTTAATTGGCAATACAGAAGCAAAAGTTATGGACCATGCTGATATTAAAGCTTTACTTGCTAGACAAGTTAAGGAGCCTGTTCGTTTTTATGATTCTATCGAAACAATGCGTGGGCTTGGAATGACAGAAGTTATCGAAATTGGTCCTGGTAAAGTTTTGAGCGGATTTCTTCGTAAAATCGATAAGGCTATTCCAGCCTCAACGGTTGAAGATGAAGCTAGCTTAGAAGCTTTGCTAGAAAAATAGGAGAAAATCATGGAAATCAGAGATAAAAATGTTTTCGTAACGGGTTCAACTCGTGGAATTGGTTTAGCTATCGCACGTCAATTTGCTAGTCTTGGTGCTAATATTGTCCTTAATGGGCGTTCTGAAATTTCGCAAGATTTGATTGATAGTTTTAAAGACTATCACGTTAAAGTGATTGCTATTTCGGGTGATGTGTCACATTTTGACGATGCTAAGCGTATGGTTGATGAAGCTATCAACGATCTTGGTTCTGTTGATATTTTAGTTAATAACGCAGGTATTACCAACGATAAATTAATGCTAAAAATGTCAGAAGCTGATTTTGAGTCTGTGCTTAAAGTTAATTTGACTGGTGCCTTTAACATGACACAATCAGTCTTAAAACCGATGACACGTGCTCGTCAAGGTGCTATCATTAACCTATCAAGCGTTGTTGGTTTGACTGGTAATGTTGGACAAGCTAACTACGCTGCTTCAAAAGCTGGTTTGATTGGTTTTACGAAATCAGTTGCTCGTGAAGTGGCTGCGCGCGGTGTCCGTGTTAATGCTATTGCCCCTGGTTTTATTGAATCAGATATGACTGATGCGATTCCTGAAAAAATGCAAGAAGCGATTTTGGCAGGAATTCCAATGAAACGCATTGGTAAAGCTGAAGAAGTGGCTTCTGTTGCTAGTTTCTTAGCACAGCAAGATTACTTGACAGGTCAAGTGATTGCTATTGACGGTGGTATGACAATGCAATAATCAATTGCTTTGTCTTGATGATTTTAATTAGAGTTGAAAATTTCTCTTAAAAGGAGACAAAAATGACATTAAATAGAGTTGTAGTTACAGGCTACGGTTTAACATCCCCTATTGGAAATACACCAGAAGAGTTTTGGAATAATCTTCACGACGGTAAAATTGGTATTGGACCAATCACTAAATTTGATAATTCTGAAATTCCTGTGCACAATGCTGGTGAAATTCACGATTTTCCATTTGATAAATACTTTGTTCGCAAAGATAAAAATCGTATGGACCAATATTCACTTTATGCGATTTATGCGACTTTAGAAGCTCTTGAAAATGCAAAACTGGATATGGACACTGTTGACCGTGACCGTACAGGTGTTATCGTGTCATCTGGTATTGGTGGTTTGCAAGAAATGCAAGAGCAAATTATTCGTATGCACGAAAAAGGAATCAGACGTATTCAACCAATGTTCATTCCGAAAGCTTTGTCAAATATGGCTGCAGGAAACATTGCTTTGCGTATTGGTGCTCGTGGTGTATGTAAATCAATCACAACAGCTTGTGCCTCATCTAATGATGCCATCGGTGAAGCTTTCCGTGAAATTAAATTCGGTTATCATGATGTGATCTTAGCTGGTGGTGCTGAATCAACAATCAATGAAATCGGTATTGGAGGTTTCAACGCCTTGACTGCCCTTTCAACAACAGAAGACCCAGCTCGCTCTGCTATTCCATTTGATAAAGACCGTAACGGTTTTGTGATGGGTGAAGGTGCAGGCGTCCTTGTTCTTGAAAGCCTTGAACACGCTCAAAAACGTGGTGCAACAATCCTTGCTGAAGTTGTTGGTTATGGTAGCAACTGTGACGCTTATCATCAAACAACACCAATACCAGATGGTTCTGGTGCGGCTAAAGCGATTAAATTGGCTATTAAAGAAGCAGGTATTTCTCCAGAAGATGTGGACTATGTCAATGCACACGGTACTTCTACACAAGCCAATGAAAAAGGTGAAAGCAAAGCTATCGTAACAGTTCTTGGTAAAGATGTTCCAGTTTCTTCAACAAAATCATTTACTGGTCACCTTCTTGGTGCTGCTGGTGCTGTTGAAGCTGTTGCTACTATCGAAGCACTTCGTCATAACTACATTCCAATGACAGCTGGTACACGTGAGTTGTCAGAAGATATTGAAGCCAATGTCGTTTATGGACAAGGTCAAGAAGCAGAGCTAGAATATGCTATTTCAAATACATTTGGCTTTGGTGGACACAATGCTGTTTTAGCATTTAAACGTTGGGAGGCGTAATGGTGAATATTTCAGAAGTAAAAGATTTGATGGCACAATTTGACCAATCAAGTTTACGTGAATTTTCATTTAAAACAGGTGAAGCTGAATTGACATTTAGCAAAAATGAATACACTTCACCAGTAGTATCACAACAGGCTAGTCAAGCTCCTGCTATGGCACCAGTTGAAGTAGCAGCAACAACTGCTCCTGTAGCCCCTGCGCAAGCAGCAAGTGATTCTGAAGAAACAGTTGTTGATACTGCTATTTTTGCGGAAGGTGATGAAGTAACAAGTCCGCTTGTTGGTGTGGCTTATCTTGCTCCAGCTCCTGATAAACCAGCCTTTGTTTCAGTTGGAGATTCTGTTAAAAAAGGTCAAACATTGTTGATTATTGAGGCAATGAAAGTGATGAATGAAATTCCAGCTCCAAACGATGGTATTGTCACAGAAATTATGGTAAATAACGAAGATGTTGTTGAATTTGGACAAGGATTGGTACGTATTAAATGATTGATATTAAACAAATTCGTGAAGCTTTGCCACACCGTTACCCGATGCTTTTGGTTGACCGTGTGCTTGAAGTGAGTGACGATGACATTGTTGCTATTAAAAATGTGACAATCAATGAGCCGTTTTTCAATGGTCATTTTCCAGAATATCCAGTAATGCCAGGCGTTCTTATTATGGAGGCTCTTGCGCAAACTGCTGGTGTTTTGGAACTTTCAAAAGAAGAAAATAAAGGGAAACTAGTTTTCTACGCTGGAATGGATAAAGTTCGCTTCAAGAAACAAGTTGTTCCAGGTGACCAATTGGTGATGACAGCAAAATTTGTCAAACGTCGTGGTACAATTGCTGTAGTTGAAGCAAAAGCAGAAGTTGACGGGAAATTAGCAGCTTCTGGCACATTGACATTTGCTATTGGCAGTTAAGAAGAATAGTCGTTTAACGTCAACTGTGACAACATAAAGAATTTTGACAAGGGTTGCAAAGATGCAATACCTGATAGGAGGATAAAAGCAGACCTATGTTTAAAAAATTATTAATTGCCAATCGTGGTGAGATTGCGGTGCGTATTATTCGTGCAGCGCGTGAATTGGGAATCAATACGGTAGCTGTCTATTCTGAAGCGGATAAAAATTCTTTGCATACCATTTTGGCTGATGAAGCAATCTGTATCGGTCCAGCTCGTTCAACCGATTCTTATCTTAATATGAATGCTGTCTTGTCAGCTGCTATTGTGACAGGAGCGCAAGCCATTCACCCAGGTTTTGGTTTTTTAAGTGAAAATTCAAAATTTGCTACCATGTGTGAAGAAATGCACATCAAATTTATCGGTCCTAGTGCTGAAATCATGGATAAAATGGGTGATAAAATCAATGCTCGTGCTGAAATGATTGCTGCAAACGTACCTGTTATTCCTGGTTCTGACGGTGAGGTATTTACTGCAGAGGAAGCACTTGAAGTGGCTGATAGGCTTGGTTATCCTGTTATGCTAAAAGCTTCTGCTGGTGGCGGTGGTAAAGGAATTCGAAAAGTCGAATCTGCAGAAGAACTTGTACCTGCCTTTGAATCAGCTTCACAAGAAGCTTTGGCGGCTTTCGGTAACGGTGCTATGTACATCGAAAAAGTCATCTATCCAGCTCGACACATCGAAGTTCAAATTTTAGGTGATTCTCATGACAATGTCATACATCTTGGTGAACGTGACTGCTCTCTTCAGCGTAATAACCAAAAAGTTTTAGAAGAAAGTCCATCAGTTGCCATTGGTAAAACCTTGCGTGCTCAAATTGGCGATGCCGCTATTCGTGCCGCAAAAGCAGTTCACTATGAAAATGCAGGTACGATTGAATTCTTGCTTGACGAGAAAACCTCAGAATTTTACTTTATGGAGATGAACACACGTGTTCAGGTAGAACACCCCGTCACTGAGTTTGTTACTGGTGTTGATATTGTTAAGGAACAAATTCGTATTGCAGCAGGCCAACCATTATCTGTGACACAAGATGATATTACAATAACAGGTCATGCGATTGAATGTCGTATTAATGCTGAAAATCCGAAATTCAATTTTGCACCGAGCCCTGGTAAAATTACAGATTTGTATTTGCCAAGTGGTGGTGTTGGATTACGTGTCGATTCAGCTGTTTACAATGGTTATAGTATTCCACCTTATTATGACAGTATGATTGCTAAAATTATTGTTCATGGTGACAATCGATTTGATGCTCTGATGAAAATGCAGCGTGCCCTTTATGAGTTAGAAATTGAAGGTGTTACCACAAATGCAGAATTCCAAATGGATTTAATTTCAGATGAGCATGTCATCGCTGGAGACTACGATACGTCATTCTTGATGGAGACTTTCTTGCCAAATTATAATAACGAAAATGTTTAGGAGATTTCATGGCTTTATTTAGTAAAAAAGATAAATACATTCGAATTACTCCCAATAACTCCCTAAACCAATCAGCGCCTCGTGAAGTACCAGAGGTACCTGATGAATTGTTTGCAAAGTGTCCAGCTTGTAAGCATATGATTTATCAAAAGGATTTAGGAGTGGCAAAAATTTGTCCAGCTTGTTCTTATAATTTTCGAATTTCTGCCAAAGAGCGCTTAGCTATTACCGTAGATGAAGGAAGTTTTGAGGAACTCTTTACTGGGCTTAAAACGCAAGACCCTCTTAAATTCCCAGGTTACCAAGAAAAATTAGCTAAAATACGTGAAAAAACTGGACTTGATGAAGCTGTTTTGACTGGTAAGGCTTTGATAAAGGGTCAAAAAGTGGCGCTTGCCATTATGGATTCAAACTTTATCATGGCATCGATGGGGACAGTTGTTGGTGAAAAAATAACACGCTTATTCGAATTAGCAATTGGAGAAAAACTACCTGTTGTCATTTTCACAGCATCAGGTGGCGCTCGTATGCAAGAAGGTATTATGAGCTTGATGCAAATGGCAAAAATTTCAGCTGCTGTTAAGCGTCATTCTGAAGCTGGTCTATTTTATTTAACGATTTTGACCGACCCTACAACGGGTGGTGTGACAGCAAGTTTTGCTATGGAAGGTGATCTTATTATTGCCGAACCACAAGCTTTAGTCGGCTTTGCTGGACGACGTGTTATTGAAACGACTGTTCGAGAAAACTTGCCTGAGGATTTTCAAAAGGCAGAATTCCTTTTGGAACATGGCTTTGTTGATGCGATTGTTAAACGCACGGAAATGCCAGATGTTATTGCCAAATTAGTTGCGTTTCATGGAGGTGCTAAATGAGTAGCGATGTATCAAGAATATTGAAAGAAGCACGTGACCAAGGACGTTTGACAACCTTGGAATACGCTGAACTCATTTTTGATGATTTCATGGAACTTCATGGCGATCGTCATTTTGCTGATGATGGTGCCGTTGTTGGGGGTATCGCACGCCTAGATGGTCGTCCTGTGACAGTTATTGGTATTCAAAAAGGAAAAAATTTACAAGAAAATCTCAAACGCAATTTTGGTCAACCAAATCCAGAAGGTTACCGTAAAGCATTACGTTTGATGAAACAAGCTGAAAAATTCGGTCGTCCTGTCGTTACCTTTATCAATACAGCAGGAGCCTATCCTGGTGTTGGTGCTGAAGAACGTGGGCAAGGGGAAGCCATTGCACGCAATCTACTTGAAATGAGCGACCTTAAAGTTCCAATTATCGCTATTATCATTGGTGAAGGGGGCTCTGGTGGTGCTCTTGCACTCGCTGTGGCTGATAAGGTTTGGATGCTCGAACACAGCATGTATGCGATTTTGAGTCCAGAAGGCTTTGCCTCTATTCTTTGGAAAGATGGCTCTCGTGCGACAGAAGCCGCTGAATTGATGAAAATCACGGCTGGTGAGCTTTATAATATGGGAGTAGTTGATAGAGTTATTCCCGAACATGGCTATTTTTCAAGTGAAATTGTTGACATGATGAAAACAAATCTAATCACTGAATTAGATGAGCTTAGTCAACTACCATTGGAACAACTCCTTGAAAGTCGTTATCAACGTTTTAGAAAATATTAAAAAATCCCGCTTGTGCTAGCCTCAAATCCTGAAAAATTTCTTGGTTTGAGGATGGTTCAAGGGGATTTTTATTGTATTCTGGTTTCTTTAGTAAAAAACACCTGCTAGTCAGTTGGCTAGCAGGATATTTTATTATTTAGGTGAGATGACTTCAGCTCCACCCATGTATGGACGAAGAGCTTCTGGAATTGTTACAGAACCGTCTTCGTTTTGGTAGTTTTCAAGGATTGCAGCGACTGTACGTCCAACGGCAAGACCTGAACCGTTAAGTGTGTGAAGAAGTTTAACTTTACCGTCTGCTTCGTCACGGTAACGGATTTGGGCACGACGAGCTTGGAAATCTTCTGTATTTGAACAGCTTGAGATTTCCCGGTAAGTATTTTGTGCTGGAATCCAAACTTCTAAATCATAAGTTTTAGCAGCTGAGAATCCCATATCGCCAGTACAAAGTGTGATAACACGGTATGGCAAACCAAGTTTTTGAAGAATGTTTTCAGCGTTAGCCACCATTTTTTCCAATTCGTCGTATGATGTTTCTGGTTTAGAGAATTTCACCATTTCAACTTTGTGGAATTGGTGAAGACGAATCAAACCACGTGTGTCACGACCAGCTGAACCAGCTTCTGAACGAAATGATGGGCTCATTGCTGTGAAGTAAACGGGAAGTTCTTTACCGTCAAGGATTTCACCACGGTAGTAATTTGTCAGTGGCACTTCCGCAGTTGGGATAAGAACGTAGTCAGAGTCAGCTAATTCAAATGTGTCCTCTTTGAATTTAGGATATTGACCAGTACCGAACATTGAGTCATGGTTGACCATGTAAGGTGGGATAACTTCTGTGTAACCTTCTTTAGCGTGTTCATCCAACATAAAGTTGTAGATAGCACGTTCTAGGCGAGCACCAAGTCCTTTGTAGAAAAGGAAGCGAGATCCAGTAACTTTGGCACCACGTTCCCAGTCAAGAATACCAAGGTCTTCACCAAGATCCCAGTGAGCTTTGATGTTAAAGGCAAAGTCACGAGGTGTTCCCCAACGGCGAACTTCTACATTTTCATCTTCGTCAGCACCGACAGGAACATCAGCGGCTGGGATATTTGGAAGTGTCGTTGTGAATTCGGCTAATTTGTTATCGATTTCAGCTAATTCAGCGTCAGTAGCTTTGATATCTGCTGACAATTTTTGCATTGCTGCAATTTGTTCAGAAGCATCTTCTTTGCTGCGTTTTGCTTGAGCGATAGCGGCAGATGCTGTGTTGCGTTCAGCCTTAGCTGATTCGGATTTGACAAGCAATTCACGGCGTTTGTCGTCAAGTTCTTTTAATTCCGCCAATTTTTCAGCAGCAACGCCACGTGTTGCTAATTTTTTAGCGACTTCGTCAAAATCGTTACGAATACGTTTGATGTCTAACATAGTTTTCCTCCAGTAGTCTTCAGCGTTCATATGGCTAAATAAAGCTCAGATGAACAAAAGCACAGCATGTCAACTTGCTGGAGCGCCATCGCGCGGTTCCATCCAGCTTCACATCCTGTGCACTTAATTTTCTATTTTTAGATGATATAACGGTAGAATTTCAGAATTATCACTCTATCTGCTCACAGCAACCGCAGACTTTCTGAAAGAGCTCCACTCTTACTTATCCGTATATTTTATTATACTAGATTTATTTCCTTTTGACAAATCTTGATAGTCTTTTAATAATGGTTTGAACCAAGGTTAGCATACGGACAACTTTGTCGTTTCCGATATGTTGGCGAGCTACTTTTAGAATCTTCCCTGAATCTTTTGAGGCAAAAAGAAATTTACCTTTGTCAGTAAAGACTTCAAAGTGACGGCTGACTTTATGGCGAGAAACATTTGCTCCGATTTTTTCAATATTTTCCCAAGGAATTTGAATGTAATCTTCAACATTAGCATCGCTGTAAAATTCTAAGCCTTTATTTCCTAAAAGAAATTTACCAACTTTTCCCCCCAGACCGAGGTAAGAAACACCAGTAGTCGTTAATTCTACCGTAGAATTAATTGATTGTGCCATGTCATCTCCTCTGATAAGCTTTTAGTCTATTATAACATAATAAAAAGAAGGACCGAAATCCTTCCTTTCTTTTATTACATGATTCCGAAGAAGCGAGCGATGATACCAACGATGAACAATCCAATGATGATTGTGATTGGTGAAACTTTTTTCTTAAGCAACCACATACAGAAGAATGTGAGAAGAAGTCCCATCAAACCAGGAATCAATGAGTCTAATTGACTTTGAAGGGTATTAGTTTGTGTAGAAGTCAGGCTAAGTCCGTTAGCGACATCACCAAGAATACCTTGAAGTTCAGTACCTGTTACGTTTCCTTTAGGGAATTCGATGTAAGCACCTTCTGATAGTTGAGTAGAAGGAAGTTTTACCGTAAAGGTAATGGATACCCAACGTTCAACTAGGACTGCAAGGATGAACATACCAAGGATTGAAGCACCTTTAGTGATTTTTTGGATAATACCACCTGAAAGGTCTTTAGTGATTTCAGAACCGGCTTTGTAACCAAGCTCTTGAGTGTACCACAAGAATGCCATACGAATGATGTTCCATCCAAAGAAGAATAGGAGTGGACCAACAATGTTACCTGCCATAGCAAGTGAAGCACCAAGGGCACCAAGGATAGGACGAACAGTAAACCAGAAGACTGGGTCACCGACACCAGCAAGAGGTCCCATCATACCGATTTTAACCCCTTGGATAGCTGTGTCATCAATTTCAGCACCATTTGCGCGTTCTTCTTCAAGAGCAAGAGTTACACCGATGATCGGAGCAGCAACGTATGGGTGAGTATTGAAGAATTCTAAGTGACGTTCAAGAGCGGCAGCTCGTTCTTCTTTAGATGTATAAAGTTTTTTGATGGCAGGGATTAAAGCATATGCCCAACCTAAGTTTTGCATACGTTCGTAGTTCCAAGAACCTTGAAGGAAAGTTGAACGCCACCAAACTTTTTGACGGTCAGATTTTGATAATTGAAGTTTTTCAGTCATGTTTGTGCCCCTTTCTAGTAGTCTTCTAGGATATCGCCAATTGGGTCTCCAGAGCCTGAAGAAGTTCCGCCGTCATTTCCACCTTTTTCTGAAAGGTTAAGGTAGATGAAAGCAAGGGCAACACCAATTGTACCAAATGCGATAAGAGTAAGATCAGAGACGGCTGCTAGGGCAAAACCAATAGCAAAGAAAGGCCATACTTCACTTGTAGCCATCATGTTGATAACCATAGCGTAACCTACAGCAACAACCATACCACCACCGACAGCCATACCACCTGACAGCCAGCTTGGCATAGCGCCAAGGATAGACTGCACTACTGATGTTGGTACTGCAAGAAGAAGAGCAGCAGGAACAGCAATACGAAGTCCTTGAAGGAAAAGAGCAACTAAGTGAGTGCGTTCAACAGCAGCGATGTTTCCTTCTTTAGCGGCAGCGTCAGCACCATGAACAAGGGCAACAGACGCTGTACGAACAAGCATTGTAAGGAAAAGACCAGCAACCGCAAGTGGGATAGCTGTTGCGGTTGCAACACCGATACCGTTAGGTGTGAAATCTCCACCTTTGACCATGATAATAGCAGCAGCTACTGAAGCAAGAGCTGCATCAGGTGCAACAGCAGCACCAATGTTAGCCCAGCCCAGTGCAATCATTTGTAGCGAACCGCCAAGGATGATACCTGCTTCAAGGTTACCAGTAACAAGACCGATAAGCGTGCAGGCAACTAGTGGTTGGTGGAATTGGAATTCGTCAAGGATACCTTCAAGACCAGCGAAGAAGGCAACTACAACGACTAAAATCATAGAAATAACTGACATTATTCTAGTTCCTTTCGTTTATAAAAGTTTTCAATGTGCAATAGGTAAGCCAGAAACCACGGCTTACTTAATTTGGATAAAAACAGGATGTTGAGTTTGTGTTTATGATAATCGGTAATGTATAGAAACGCTTACTTTTTATGTTAAACACAGCTCATATTATTGAACGTTTGCTTTTTTGATAAGCTCAAACAAGTCTTTCTTAGAATCGTTAGGGACTTTACGGACATCAAATGTTACACCAAGATCACGTAATTTTTCAAATGTGGCAACATCATCCTTATCCATAGATAAAACGTTGTTAACCATTGTTTTACCTGTTGAGTGAGCCATTGAACCAACGTTAAGTTCTTTAATTGGCACACCGCCTTCGATAGCTTCAAGAGCTTCTTGAGGTGTTTCAAACAAGATAAGTGCATGTGTGTTACCAAAACGAGGATCTTTAGATGCTTCAATCAATTTCTTGATTGGAACAACGTTTGCTTTAACACCGTTTGGCGCAGCTTGTTTAATCAAACCTTTACGCAATTCGTCTTTAGAGACAGTATCAGAAGCAACGATGATACGATCTGCTTTAGACGCTGGTGTCCAGTTTGTTGCAACTTGTCCATGAAGAAGACGTGTGTCGATACGAGCGAGGTTAATTTTAAGTTTACCATCACCGATGACAGTTCCTTCTGGGATAGCACCTTGAGGTGCAGCTTGTGCAGCAGGCGCAGCAGCTTCTTCAGCTGGGTTGAGTTCTTCAGGAAGTGCTTTAACACCGTCTTTAGACTCTTTAATGATATTTGCAACAACTTGTTCAACACCTGCATTAGCGTCCATCATACGCTCTGTGTAGGCTTGGATAAGCATTGGCAAATTGAGACCTGTAATGATAGCCATCTTGCGGTCTGGATTTTCACCCATCACGCGACTAGCTTGGTTAAATGGAGAACCACTCCAAAGGTCAGCTAGTACGAGGATTTCATCATCAGCATCAAATTGTGCGATAGCATTGTTGAAGTGTGCATACAAATCATCAGGTCCTTCGCTTGGCATGAAAGTTACGACTTGAACTTTCTCTTGTTCGCCAAAAATCATAGAACCTGATTGATGAATGCCTTCAGCAAATTTACCATGGCTGGCAATAATAATACCGATACCCATTCTTGTTCTTCCTCCTTTTTAACTATTTTTCGTTGAAACAAAGAAGAATAATCTCCTTCCAAGCGCGCTTGGCTATTCTTTTTCGTTTCAAGGAAATTAAAGAACGTTATTATTGTAAAACGTTTTCAATGAAAAAGCAATAGTTTTTTGAGAAAAAATAGCATAAATCATGAAAAAATTTCAGAAACGCGCAGGATAAGACGACTGAATTTGACAGAAAAATAGCATTTGTTCGGATACTACCGATCAAAAAATGAAAATGCCGTGAAAATGTTTTGAAAAGAATGAAAAAAAGAAAAAACTTCCAAAAAGAAGTTTTTTCATAAATTTATAGAAAAATTTTTTCAAGTTCTTTGGCAACACCGTCTTCTTCATTAGAAAATTCAGTTTGTTTATCGGCAAATGGAAGAAGAATGTCACTTGCATTTTTCATAGCGTAGCCTGTTCCAGCAAATGATAACATCTCGGTGTCGTTATGTTCGTCGCCAAAAGCAATCAAGTTATCTTGAGAGATATTGAGTGTTTTTAGGAGATATTTCAAAGCGTAAGCTTTGTTGATACCTTTTGGTGAAAATTCGAGAATGTTAAGCGGACCACCCCAAGAATCAATTTCGATTTCGTAATTGAAGTGTTTACGCATTTTGTCAGCAAGAGCGTATTTATCTTGGTGACGTGTTTGCATGAGAATGCCGTTCGGATTTTCAGTGATTTTTTTGATGTCCATTGACATTTTTTCAGTAATTTCTGGGACACCGAAAAGTTGAGGATTTACGCGATTGTGGTCTTGGGCGCTAATATAGAATTTTTTTCGGTACTCGCTGGCAATAAAATCCGCTTCAATGCTTTGCTGCATATCAAGAACATCAAGCAGGTATTGCTTGTCAATCGTAACGCTATGTTCCCATTCCCATTTTTTCTCGGGTAAATGTGTGAGCGAACCATTGAAAGAAATCATCGGAGTTGATAATTCAAGGCGGCGATAGTGTTCAAGTGCCATACGATAAGGACGTCCAGTTGCAATAACGACCTTATGCCCTTTGTTTTGAATTTTTTTAATCGTTTCAACGGTATAATCTGAAATGGTGTTGTCGCTGCGCAACAATGTACCGTCTAAATCAAGTGCAATCATTTTCTTTGTCATAGCTGTTATTATAACAAAAAAGACTGTTAAATTAAAAGAAAAGATTTCTATGCTATAATAGTAGTAATAAAAAATGAGGTTTTGGATTCATGTATAAAATTGTTTGGAGTCATTTATTTGCCCTAGGCATTATTTTGGGAGTTGTTTATTATCAGTCTAACATTGATGGCTTGATGAATGACGTCTTGTTTTCGTTGCTGACTTTGGAGATGGGATTTTTATTCTATTATTTTAAACACGTTTTGTTACGTGGCTTGGTTTTAATATTTTGGTGCTTTTTCTATCCTTATAATTTGAACGTTTTGTTTAGTGTGGCTGACACGTCTTGGGATACTGCCGCTTTATGGACATCAAATGGGATGACATCTTTCATGCTTTATTTGGCAGTTCTTGTATTTGCCTTGATTGCTGGAACATTGAGCATACGGTTGATTTTAAATGCATTTAAATTAAATCATTACATTCAAGTATTCTTTGTAATAGGAATTGCATTTTTTGCTAGTCTGATGTTTCAGATTTTACGAACATTGGGAATTACTTGGAAAGTGATTTTATCACAACACCTTAATATTTTTGAGCAGGTCTCAAAAGCTCTGACAACAATTAATATGCCATTTATTCTAGGGTTAATGGTTGTGCAGGTGATGATGTTTGTTTTGTTGGATAATGATTAATCAAGCTAAGGAATTGTCCTTGGCTTTTATTTTTCAGTATTTTATCGCTTTGAACTTGTGGTTATGCTTACTTTATTTGTTAGTTTTAAAGGGCTTTTTAAGCTCTTTTTGCTATAATATCTGTTTAAAGAAAGGAGAAAAGTTTGGCTAAGAAAATTGTTTTTATTCATCTCTTTTTCGGGGTTATTGCTTTTGGCATTTACCATTATCATCTTGAAGGACCAGACCTTGTTTGGAATATGTTTTTAGCTTTGGTGGCTCTTGATTTTTCACTTGTTTCCTATTATATAAGTAAAAAAGTTGTAAGGGGATTGGGAGCTATTCTGTGGCTATTTTTTTATCCTAATACCTTTTACATGTTAACGGATATTGTTCATATGCAATTTACAAGTACAGTATTGTGGAACAAAACGAGTTTGATTTTGTATATGCTATATGTGTCTAGTATTTTGTTTGGTGTTCTTTGTGGGATTGAAAGTGTTAAAAATATTGTTCTTACTTTTAAACTAAAAAATTATTATTTACGGTTGCTTTTTATTGGTGTTTTGTCATTTATTTCAAGTTTTGCTATCCATATCGGACGTTACGCCCGCTTGAATTCTTGGGATATTTTCACACGTCCAAAAACCGTTATTAGTGAAATTCTAGACGTTGTTAGCTGGGATGCTGTTCATTTTGTGTTAGGGTTTACATTTATTCAGATTTTATGTCTGGTATTTCTTGACCGAGAAAATTTCAAATAAAGTTATTGAAAAGTGAACAATCTTTTGATAAAATATATAAGTCGTTCGGAAATATAACGAAAAGCGACTATTATTAACCTTATCAAAGGAGAAACCATTTTAAAATGGGAAAGTTTTTTAAACTTAAAGAACATGGTACAGACGTTCGTACAGAAGTAACTGCTGGTTTGACAACTTTCTTTGCAATGTCTTATGTTTTGTTTGTCAATCCGTCAATCCTCTCACAAACAGGAATGCCGACACAAGGTGTGTTCCTTGCTACTATTATTGGTGCTGTTGTTGGTACATTGATGATGGCTTTCTATGCTAATCTTCCATATGCACAAGCACCAGGTATGGGACTTAACGCATTCTTTACTTATACAGTTGTCTTTTCATTAGGATACACTTGGCAAGAAGCGTTAGCAATGGTATTCATTTGTGGACTTATTTCACTTGTTATTACAGTAACGAAAGTTCGTAAATTGATTATTGAGTCAATTCCTGCAACATTGAAATCAGCAATTTCAGCAGGTATTGGTATTTTCCTTGCTTACGTTGGTATTAAAAATGCTGGTTTCTTGAAATTCTCTGTTGATGCGGGGACATACACAGTGTCTGGAACAGGTGCAGACAAAGGCCTTGCTTCAATCACAGCTAATGCTTCAGCTACACCAGGTTTGGTTGCTTTCAACACACCAACTGTTATCCTTGCATTGATTGGTCTTGCTATCACTATCTTCTTTATCGTTAAAGGTATCCGTGGTGGTGTTATTCTTTCAATCGCTGTAACAACTATTGTTGGTATTTTCATGGGTGTTGTTGACCTCGGTTCAATCGACTGGTCAGCGACTAACTTATCTGCTTCAATCAATGATTTGAAACAAGTCTTTGGTGTTGCTCTTGGAAGTCAAGGTTTGGGCTCATTGTTCTCAGATGCTTCACGTATCCCAGGTGTTTTAATGGCAATTCTTGCTTTCTCATTGACAGATATTTTTGATACAATTGGTACACTTGTTGGTACTGGTGAAAAAGTTGGTATTGTTGCCACAACTGGTGAAAATAAAGAATCTAAATCACTTGACCGTGCCCTTTATTCTGATTTGGTTGGTACAACATTAGGTGCGATTGCGGGTACTTCAAACGTAACAACTTACGTTGAATCAGCAGCAGGTATCGGCGCTGGTGGTCGTACTGGTTTGACTGCTCTTGTTGTAGCTGTTCTCTTTGCTATTTCAAGCTTCTTTAGTCCACTTGTTTCAATTGTTCCGACACAAGCAACAGCACCTATCCTTATCATCGTTGGTGTCATGATGCTTTCAAATCTAAAAAATGTTAAATGGGATGATTTGAGCGAAGCTATTCCAGCTTTCTTTACATCAATCTTTATGGGATTCAGCTATAGCATCACTTACGGAATCGCAGCTGGCTTTATCACTTACACATTAGTTAAAATTGTGAAAGGTCAAGCAAAAGATGTTCACTTTGTTATGTGGATTTTGGATTTCTTGTTCATTCTTAACTTTGTTTGTTTGGCAATTTTGTAAAAAGAGCTTTAGACGAAAGTTGGAGGAGAAATTCCTCCAGCTTTTTTAAATCCTTTTTAGGCGGTATTGAGTAGCTGTTTTAAGGTGTTTGGAGGATTAGAATTTTGAAATCTTATAGTGAAAATAGGAGAAAAGTCGGACGAGACTTGGAAGAGTTCCAGTTTTTTGATATAATAGTTCCATGTTTTATAGTCACAATGAAGATGAGTTGATTGCTTATGGAAATCGGCTCGGTCAAGAATTACAGGCAGGAGATATTCTTGTTTTAACAGGAAATCTTGGTGCTGGTAAGACAACCTTAACCAAGGGAATCGCTAAGGGACTTGATATTCACCAGATGATTAAGAGTCCAACATACACGATTGTTCGGGAATACGAAGGACGTTTACCACTTTATCATTTAGATGTTTATCGTATCGGAAATGATCCTGATTCTATCGATTTAGATGATTTTTTGTATGGTGATGGCGTAACTGTGATTGAGTGGGGTGAGCTTCTTGAGACTGACTTGCTTGGTGATTATCTAGAGGTTGTTATTACGCCGTCAGGAGATGGGCGTGAAATAACACTACATGCTAACGGTTCACGGAGTCAAACGCTTTTGGAGGCGATTGAACGTGGCTGAGCAGGAAGTTATCATTGAGGAAGCGCAGCTTTCAGATGCCAAAGCTTTGATTGATTTACTCAATCAATTAAATGCAGAAACAGATTTTATCATTTTAGAGAAGAACTTATCTCTTGATGATATGCAGACTTTTTTACGAACACGTGCAGAAGTCTTAAATGAAATTTGTTTGGTTGTTAGAGTCGGGGCTGAGCTTGCGGGAGTGCTTAATATTGTTAGCATGAACTCACCACAAACTAATCATATTGGAGATATTTTCATTGCGTTGCAAGAAAAATATTGGGGATACGGGCTTGGTTCGCTTTTAATGGAAGTTGCTCTTGATTGGGCAGAGCAAACGCCAATGATTCGCCGTTTGGAGTTGACAGTTCAAGCTAGAAATAGCAGAGCTGTTCACCTTTATGAAAAGTTCGGTTTTAAGATTGAAGCTACAAAAGAACGTGGCGCAAAAACTAAAGATGGAGAATTTCTTGACGTCTACTTGATGAGTAGGTTGATAGACTAAAAGTAAACAAATGAAACTCGGAAAAAAAATTCTGCTAATGATAGCAGCAATCTTTGTAACAACAATTGTTGCCTTAGGTGTTTATATTACAACAGCTTACAATTTCTCAACAAGTGAGCTTTCAAAAACGTTTAAAGACTACAAGACGTCTGATTCTAGTAGTGATGCTATTGAGGAAGCAAAACCCATCTCAATCCTTTTAATGGGGGTCGATACAGGAGATTCGGAGCGGACATCAACGTGGGAAGGAAATAGTGACTCAATGATCTTAGTGACTGTTAATCCTGAAACGAAAAAAACAACAATGACTAGCTTAGAGCGTGATGTTTTAGTGACCCTTACTGGACCAGAAGATAATGATATGAATGGCGTTGAGGCTAAATTGAATGCCGCCTATGCTTCAGGCGGTGCGCAAATGGCTATTATGACAGTGCAAAGCTTGTTAGACATTACGATTGATTACTATGTCCAAATCAATATGCAAGGTTTGGTAGACTTGGTTGATGCTGTTGGTGGTATTACCGTAACCAATAATTTCGATTTTGCCATTTCGATTGCTGAAAATGAACCTGAATATACAGCAACCGTTGAACCTGGTACTCACAAGATTAATGGTGAACAAGCCTTGGTTTACGCACGTATGCGTTATGACGACCCAGAAGGTGACTATGGACGTCAAAAACGCCAACGTGAAGTCATTCAAAAAGTCTTGAAGAAAATTTTAGCGCTTAACAGTATCAGTTCATACAAGAAAATTCTTTCAGCGGTAAGTAGCAATATGCAAACAAATATTGAAATTTCATCTAGTACGATTCCAAGCTTACTTGGTTATACGGATGCCTTGAGCGATATCGAAACTTATCAACTTCAAGGAGAGGATGCGACGATTAATGGTACATCGTATCAGATTGTCACATCAGATCATCTGCTTGAAATTCAAAATAATATCAAGAAACAACTTGGTTTGGATGAAAGTACAACCTTGCAAACAACGGCTGTTCTCTATGAAGATCTTTACGGTAGTGGAACATCAAGCTATTATGATAGTGGCTATGGTGATTATAGTAGTTCTAGCGGCTATGACAGTGGTTACAGTGATTACAATAGTGGTGGTTATAGCGACTATAGCACAGATACTTATTCTGATTACAGTGCTTATTCATATTAAGATAATAGAGGCTGGGACAAAAGTCCAACCTCAACTAGAAAAAACGAACAAACGGAGTTTTCTGGCGTTTAAACTTCTGTTTTGTTCGTTTTTTATTAGTTTAAGCCATTCAAATGACTCAATAGTAAAGTTTTTCAAAAAATCAAACTCTTTTGTCCCAGGCTCTTTAATTTGAAAAATTTGGTTTGATTAGTTGCCTTATCAGTGGGTATTATAAAACCACCAAACTAAAAGGCTTGGTGGTTGTTGCTTAGTTTTCTTCTTGATATTTTGCTAGCCTTGCTTTGATTTGCTCTAAGCGGCTATTGGTTTCTTGTTCAAAAAGGCGACGTTTGTAATCCAAATCTTGGCTGATTGTTTGAAGTGTTGGAAGCTGGTTGTTAATGTCGTCAATACTGCGACGAATTTTTGCGATGTCCGTTGAAATTCTTTCGCTAATGTCATCAGCTTCTGCGATTTCTGCTTTGAATTGGTCGCGTTTTTTATAGACATGATAGGCTGCATATCCTGCGCAACCAGCCACGCCGAGTGCGATAAGATGCCTTAATTTCATGCTTTTACCTCTTGAGAGATTTGCTCTGCTAATTTACCAAGCGCTTCAAAGTCAGGTTCGTGTTCTGTGAAGGTAAATGTGACTTCGTCGTTAGTATCATAACGTGGGATGAGGTGGACGTGTGCATGGAAAACAGTTTGTCCAGCGACTTCTTCGTTGTTATTAAGAATATTCATGCCGACAGCACCAGTAGCTTTTTGGACGGCACGTGCTACTTTTGGTAAACGAGCAAAGAGTATTTCTGATGTTTCTTGAGACATGGCAAGAACATTGCGGACGTGCTCTTTTGGAATTAATAGAGTATGTCCTTTAGTTGTTTGTGAAATGTCTAAAAAAGCAAGTACTTGGTCATCTTCATAGACTTTTGATGACGGAATGTCACCAGCGATAATGTTACAAAAGATACAATTTTCCATTTGAATCACCTATAATCCTTTGATTTTGTTATAATTATTATATCAAAAATTTGTGGGTATCTTATGTTAAAAATTGAAAATGTAACTGGGGGATATATTAACATCCCTGTCCTAAAAAATATTTCTTTTGAAGTTGGTGACGGTGAACTTATTGGCTTAATTGGTTTGAATGGGGCTGGTAAGTCAACGACAATCAATGAAATTATTGGACTTTTAAGGCCATATCAAGGGCAAATTTCGATTGATGGCTTGACTTTGGCGCAGGATCAGGCGGAATATCGTAAGAAAATCGGATTTATCCCAGAAACGCCAAATTTATATGAAGAACTGACCTTACGTGAACATTTAGAAACGGTTGCAATGGCCTATGACCTTAATTATGATGAGGCAATGGCGCGTGCGACAGAATTGTTGGAAGTTTTCCGTTTATCTGATAAATTAGAGTGGTTTCCGATTAATTTCTCTAAAGGGATGAAGCAGAAGGTCATGATTATTTGTGCCTTTATGGTTAATCCAAGTTTGTTTATCGTTGATGAACCCTTTTTGGGATTGGACCCATTAGCGATTTCTGATTTGACAGAATTATTGGCGCAAGAAAAGGCAAAAGGAAAAGCGATTTTGATGTCAACACACGTTTTGGATGCTGCTGAAAAGATGTGTGACCGTTTTGTGATTTTGCATCAAGGGCAAATTCGTGCGACTGGTACATTAGCAGAGCTACGTGAAGCTTTTGGTGATGAGACAGCAACGCTTAATGATATTTATATGTCATTGACTAAAGAGGTGTGATATGAAAGAAGTTTTTCAAAAGCGCCGTAGTGCTTTTTTAGGGCAATGCTTAAAGTATCTTCGTTATGTCTTTAATGACCATTTTGTGCTAGTCTTGGTTTTCTTAACAGGTTTTCTGATGGTTCAATACAGCCAGCTGTTACGTCAGTTTCCAAGTCAGACAGTCGTTATTGACGTGATTTTAGTCTTGGTTATCCTTGTTTTGCTTAGCCTTGGGAAGATTGCGACTTATTTGGAAGCACCTGATAAATTGTTCTATTTGCCAAAAGAAATTGAGATTTTGCAATGGCTATCACAGGCAAGACGTCGTGCTTTTGTGATTTGGACGATCGTGCAAACGGTAATTCTTGTCTTATTAGCTCCTATCTTCTTTAAACTAGGTTTTTCAACGGTTACCTTTGGCATTTTATTGCTTGCTTTAGCGGTTGTAAAATGGCTTGTAATGAAAGAAAAAAGCAAGGTATTCTTTTCTCAAGGAAAATTTTCATGGGATGCTGCCATTTCTTATGAAGCAAAACGTCGTCAAGGAGTGCTTAAATTCTTTTCACTTTTCACAACGGTTAAGGGAATTTCAGCTAGTGTGAAACGTCGTTCCTACTTGGATGGTTTGCTTGGTTTAGTCAAAAAAACACATGCCAAAACATGGTCAAATTTATACCTACGTGCGTTTTTACGGAGTTCAGATTATTTTGCTTTAACCTTGCGATTACTCGCATTGAGCTTGCTTGCGCTTATCTTTATTTCCAATCGCTTGGTAGCAGTTGGCTTGGCTTTGGTCTTTAATTATTTATTACTTTTTCAATTATTAACCCTATCCCAACATTTTGATTATCACTATTTGACCAATCTTTATCCCATTTCTGAAAAGCAAAAGGCGGCTAATTTAAAGACAATTTTGAAAAAATTATCGTATTTACTGGGCTTTTTGGAGTTGTTATTAACGTTTTCTTGGCAAGCAGCTGGCTTGTTGGTTTTGATAACGGTTATTATTACAGAATGGTATCTTCCTTACAAAATCAATAAGATGATTGACTAGGCGCTGTAAAACAAGTAAAATAGGAGTAAACAAACGATTAACGAAAGAAAAGGAGGGCGGACAGGTGACAGTATCGGATCAAGAATTGACAATGACTCCCTTGCAAGGTAAGAGTGGTAAAGCCTTTATTGGTCAATATCCAAACGGTGAGAAAATCTTTATTAAATTGAATACGACACCGATTTTGCCTGCACTTGCTAAAGAACAGATTGCACCACAATTATTGTGGGTACGTCGAACTGGCAATGGTGATACAATGAGTGCTCAAGAGTGGCTTGATGGTAGAATTTTGACAAAAGAGGATATGGGGAGTAAACAAATTGTCCATATTCTTTTGCGTTTGCACAAATCACGCCCTCTAGTTAATCAGCTGTTACAGTTGAACTATAAGATTGAAAATCCTTATGATTTGTTGGTGGATTGGGAAAAAAATGCCCCACTTCAAATCCAAGAAAATACTTATCTGCAAAGTATCGTCAAAGACTTAAAACGCAGTTTACCAGAGTTTCGTTCAGAAGTTGCAACGATTGTGCATGGTGATATTAAACATAGCAACTGGGTCATTACGACTAGTGGTATGATTTACCTTGTTGATTGGGATTCTGTGCGATTGACAGATAGAATGTATGATGTAGCCTTTCTTTTGAGCCATTACATTCCCTATTTACGTTGGCATGAGTGGTTAAATTATTATGGTTACAAGGATAATGAGAAAGTACGCCAAAAAATTATTTGGTACGGACAATTCTCATATCTTTCACAAATTTTAAACTGTTTTGATAAGCGTGACATGGAGCACGTGAATCAAGAAATTTATGGTTTACGAAAATTTAGGGAGTTGGTTAGTAAAAAGAAATAATGCGAGTTAGAAAACGTAAGGGTGCTGAGGAGCACTTAGAAAATAACCCACACTATGTTATTTTAAATCCAGAAGAAGCCAAAGGACGTTGGCGCGAAGTATTTGGTAATGATAATCCGATCCACATTGAAGTAGGTTCAGGAAAAGGAGCTTTCATTACTGGAATGGCTTTGCAAAATCCAGATATTAACTATATCGGAATTGACATTCAAGTATCTGTGCTTAGCTATGCTTTAGATAAAGTGTTAGATAGTCAAGCACCGAATGTTCGTTTGTTGTTAGTTGATGGCTCTGATTTGACAAATTATTTTGCAGATGGTGAGATTGATTTAATGTATTTGAATTTTTCAGATCCATGGCCGAAAAAACGTCATGAAAAACGCCGTTTAACGTATAAGACATTCTTGGATGCTTACCGTCACATTTTACCAGAACAGGGTGAAATTCATTTCAAAACGGATAACCGTGGTTTGTTTGAATACAGTTTGGCAAGTTTCTCACAATATGGCATGATTTTAAAACAAGTTTGGCTAGATCTGCATGCTAGTGATTTTGTGGGAAATGTCATGACAGAATATGAGGAAAAATTTTCTCAAAAAGGTCAAGTCATTTACCGTGTCGAAGCACAGTTTAGGTAATTCATAGCTTAGTAGCATGGCTGTCTAAGCTTATCTTGGAGAGGTCGCATAGTGGCTGAGTGCGCACGCTTGGAAAGCGTGTAGTCCAATCTGGGCTCGGGGGTTCGAATCCCCTCCTCTCCTTATATCCCATTGCAAGAACAAGACGTTGATGCGATTGTCCTGTTTTTGCTCGTCAGCAGTCAAGTTTTTGAAATCTCTCTTTGGCTTTAGCCCCTATGTTCATGTTTTGCTTTCAATGTTTCAATTGGTGGGTCTAAGTTTTGAGTATGGTCGTTAAATGTTTATGTTCTAAAGGTTTTGAAACCGATATCAAGTCAACTGAATTGTCAATCCATTAAAAGTCCGCTTGTGCTTTAAATAAGCATCAGAGTAGCGTCAAACAGATAAAGCAGTTCAAAGTGATTCGCTAAGCCATTAAGCGCTTCCTTATTGTCTACTATGTAGGATGGGCAGATAGGCTCTGAGAATTGGCTCATTGAATAAGCCAATCTGTCTTAGAGTGTGGCGAGTCATTTGGGAGGTTGCTTTTGCTTGCTTAGCATTAAGTGTAGTTTTGGTGTCTAATCATCGTGTTGTTCTTATATCTCTACACCGTCTTAGGTTTATTGTCCTTCTCCACTTGCTTTTAAAGGATTTTCCGACAGGGGTATGAAGACTTATTGTTGCTTTACTAAATATAATAAATAGTCGCTTGGTACTTGCCAAGTGTAAGCTATTGTGGTATAATAATAGAAAATATGTAGAAGGAGGCGGAGTTTGTGACTTCGCCTCTTGTGGTGCTTAAATCTCATTTTAGCCCAAAAGGCTAGTGATTACACGAGATTAAGAGCAAAGTTCTACGATGAGACGCTACAAGTCCACTTCGTAGAAGTGAATGAGCGTAGTGAACTTTCTATTTTTGATTTTGAAGATAAAGGAGGGGATTCTTATCGCAAACGCAAATACAATCATTGATGTTGTTACAGAAGTGGTTGCACCAGCTATTAAAGAGCCGTTTGAATTGGTTGATGTCGAGTATGAGAGGATGGGGAGCGATTATGTGCTTAGCATCTTAATTGACAAGCCAGAAGGGATTACGGTAGATGATACAGCAGAGTTGACTGAAATTATCAGCCCTTTGCTTGATGCGATTCAACCAGACCCATTTCCAGAGCAGTATATGTTGGAAGTGTCTAGCCCTGGTTTAGAGCGTCCGTTAAAAACGAAAGAAGCTCTTGAAAAAGCTGTAGGTTCTTATGTCAATGTTAGTCTCTACAAAGCGATCGATAAAGTTAAGGTATTCCAAGGAGACCTTGTTGCTTTTGACGGTGACACATTGACCATTGATTATTTGAATAAAACGCGGAAAAAAACAGTTGCAATTCCGTATTCGACAGTTGCAAAAGCGCGTTTGGCAGTGAAATTGTAGTCAAGTTTTACAAACTACAATCTGATTTTATTTAGATATAGACGAAAGGATAGGCTCTGCTGACCATGTAGAGCAATGAAAACAATGAGCAAAGAAATGCTAGAAGCCTTCCGTATTTTGGAAGAAGAAAAACACATTAACAAAGAAGACATCATTGACGCTGTGAAAGAGTCTTTGAAATCAGCTTACAAACGTCGTTATGGTCAATCTGAATCATGTGTTATTGAATTCGATGACAAAAAAGGTGATTTTAAAGTTTACACTGTTCGTGAAGTTGTTGAAGAAGTTTTTGATAGCCGTTTAGAAATCAGTTTGTCAGATGCGTTGAAAATCAGTTCAGCTTATGAACTCGGTGATAAAATTCGTTTTGAAGAATCTGTTACGGAATTTGGTCGAGTTGCTGCTCAATCAGCTAAACAAACAATCATGGAAAAAATGCGCCGTCAAATTCGTGAAGTAACTTACAATGAGTACAAACAACACGAAGGCGAAATCATGACTGGTACTGTTGAACGTTTTGACCAACGTTTCATCTATGTTAACCTTGGTTCGCTTGAAGCGCAATTATCACACCAAGATCAAATTCCTGGTGAAACCTTCAAATCACATGACCGTATTGAAGTTTATGTTTACAAAGTTGAAAACAATCCAAAAGGTGTCAACGTTTTTGTAAGCCGTAGCCACCCACAATTCATCAAACGCATTATGGAACAAGAAATTCCTGAAGTATTTGACGGAACAGTTGAAATCATGAGCGTTTCACGTGAGGCCGGCGACCGTACAAAAGTTGCTGTTTGTAGCCACAATCCAAACGTTGATGCTATCGGTACTATCGTCGGTCGTGGTGGAAGCAACATCAAGAAAGTGATTAGCAAATTCCATCCAAAACGTTATGATGCCAAAGCTGGTGTTGAAGTACCAATCGAAGAAAATATCGATGTTATCCAATGGGTTGAAGACCCAGCAGAATTCATCTACAACGCCATTGCGCCAGCAGAAGTTGATATGGTTCTTTTTGACGAAGAAGACAGCAAACGTGCGACTGTTGTCGTTCCTGACAACAAATTGTCACTTGCTATCGGTCGCCGTGGACAAAACGTTCGTTTGGCAGCTCATTTAACTGGCTACCGTATCGACATCAAATCTGCATCAGAATACGAAGCACTTGAAGCTGAACGTGAAGCAAATGCAGCTGTAGCACAAGAAGAAGTTGCACCTGTTGAAGAAGCAGCTGAATCTGTTGAAACTGAAGTTGTAGCAAACGACGCAGAGTAAAGAAAGATAGAGGTGTTTGATGGCTAAAACACGTAAAATACCTTTAAGAAAATCAGTTGTTTCAGGCGAAGTAATTGATAAGCGCGATTTGCTTCGCATTGTTAAGAACAAAGAAGGCGAGATTTTTATCGACCCGACTGGTAAGAAAAACGGTCGCGGTGCTTACATCAAGCTTGACAATGAAGAAGCAATCCAAGCTAAAAATAAAAAAGTGTTTAATCGTAGTTTTTCAATGGAAGTTCCTGACGAATTTTACGATGAATTAATTGCTTACGTCGATCACAAAGTTAAAAGAAGAGAGTTGGGTCTTGAATAAGCGTGAAAGATTGTCAAATTTGATTGGTCTGGCACAGCGAGCAGGAAAAGTTATCTCTGGTGAAGAATTAGTTATCAAAGCGATTCAATCTGGAAAAGCACAGCTTATTTTCCTAGCCAATGATGCTGGCGCTAATTTGACAAAGAAAACAACTGATAAATGTCAATATTACAAAGTAGAAGTCTCCACAGTGTTTAACACACTGGAATTAAGTGCTGCTCTTGGAAAACTGCGTAAAGTGGTAGCCATAGCAGATGCTGGATTTTCAAAGAAGATGAGGACTCTTATGAACTAAAAGAATAGGAGGACATCAATTGTCAAAGAAAAGATTATATGAAATTGCTAAAGAATTGGGTAAATCAAGCAAGGAAGTTGTTGAATATGCTCAAGAATTAGGACTTGCTGTTAAGAGCCATTCTTCTAGCGTTGAAGAATCTGATGTCAAACGCATTGTGGCAAAATTTTCAGATAAGCCTCAATCTACTCCAGCTAAACCTAAAGTAGAAAAAGCATCTGAAAAAACAGTTGCACAAGCTCCAAAAGCTACTCCTGCAACACCAGCAAAACCACAAAGTCGTAATTTTAAGGCTGAGCGTGAAGCGCGTGCTAAAGCCGAAGCTGAAAGACGCGCTAATGGTGGCGATAAAAAACGTCGCAACGACCAACGTCGCGATGACCGTTCAAATCGTAATGATCGACAAGGGAATGCCCAAAATAATCGTAAACAAAATAAACGCGATCGCAATTCTCAAAATCATAATCGAAGAGATCAACGTGATAATCGCCACGATAACCGTCAGCAACCAGCAAAACCACGTGTTGACTTTAAAGCACGTGCCGCTGCTATAAAAGCTGAACAAAATGCTGAGTATTCACGTCAAAGCGAAAATCGAATTCATGAGCAAGAAAATGCCAAACGCAAAGCAGCCGCTGCAAAAGAGCAAGAACAAAAGGCTCGTGTTGAGGCAAAAGCTAAGGCTGAAGAAAAGAAAGCAGTAGTTAAAAGGGCTGCGCCTGCTCCACAAACTGTTGTGGCAGAACATCCTGCACCAACTGCTGATAAACGTCGTAAGAAACAAGTTCGTCCTGAAAAATCACATGATTACAATCATGAGAATGAAGACGGACCGCGCAAGAATAAAAATAGAAAAAACTGGAATAATCAAAACCAAGTGAGAAATCAAAGAAATAGTAACTGGAATAATAACAAGAAAAACAAAAAAGGAAAAGCGAATCGGAACACTACGCCAAAACCTGTAACAGAGCGTAAGTTTCATGAATTGCCTAAAGAATTTGAATATACTGAAGGTATGACAGTCGCTGAAATCGCAAAACGTATTAAACGCGAACCAGCTGAAATTGTTAAAAAATTGTTCATGATGGGTGTTATGGCAACACAAAACCAATCCCTTGACAGCGATACAATCGAATTGTTGATGGTTGATTATGGTATTGAAGCTCATCAAAAAATTGAGGTTGACGAAGCTGATATTGAACGCTTCTTCGTAGATGAAGATTACCTCAATCCTGAAAATATGGTTGAACGTGCACCTGTTGTTACCATCATGGGTCACGTTGACCATGGTAAAACAACCCTTCTTGATACCCTTCGTAATTCACGTGTCGCTACAGGCGAAGCTGGTGGTATCACTCAACATATTGGTGCTTATCAAATCATTGAAAATGGGAAGAAAATTACTTTCCTTGATACACCAGGACACGCAGCATTTACATCAATGCGTGCGCGTGGGGCATCCATCACAGATATTACAATCTTGATTGTTGCTGCTGATGACGGTGTTATGCCTCAAACAGTCGAAGCTATTAACCACTCTAAAGCTGCTGGTGTCCCAATCATCGTTGCAATCAACAAAATTGATAAACCAGGTGCCAACCCAGAACGTGTTATCGGTGAATTGGCAGAACACGGTATCATCTCAACGGCTTGGGGTGGTGACTGTGAATTTGTTGAAATTTCAGCTAAATTTGGTAAAAACATTAACGAGTTACTAGAGACAGTCCTCCTTGTTGCTGAGATGGAAGAATTAAAAGCAGACCCTACAGTCCGTGCCATCGGTACTGTTATCGAAGCTCGTCTTGATAAAGGTAAAGGTGCTATCGCAACACTTCTTGTTCAACAAGGTACGCTTCACGTTCAAGATCCAATCGTTGTTGGGAACTCATTTGGTCGTGTTCGTGCAATGGTTAATGACCTCGGACGTCGTGTTAAGGTAGCTGAACCATCAACACCTGTATCAATCACTGGTTTGAATGAAGTACCTATGGCAGGTGACCACTTTGCCGTTTACGCAGATGAAAAAGCTGCGCGTGCCGCTGGTGAAGAACGTGCGAAACGTGCATTGATAAAACAACGTCAAGTAACACAGCGTGTTAGCCTTGAAAACCTCTTTGATACGCTGAAAGCAGGTGAAGTTAAGACTGTTAATGTTATCATCAAAGCCGATGTACAAGGTTCAGTTGAAGCTCTTGCTGCCTCACTTCTTAAAATTGATGTGGAAGGCGTGAAAGTCTCAGTTGTCCACTCAGCTGTTGGTGCTATTAACGAATCAGACGTTACCCTTGCTGAAGCCTCAAATGCCGTCATCATTGGATTTAACGTACGTCCTACACCACAAGCACGTCAACAAGCAGAAACTGATGAAGTGGAAATTCGTCTTCATTCAATTATCTACAAAGTTATCGAAGAAGTTGAAGATGCCATGAAAGGTATGCTTGACCCTGAATATAAAGAAAAAATCATCGGTGAAGCTATCATCCGCGAAACCTTCAAAGTTTCTAAAGTTGGTACAATCGGTGGATTCATGGTTACAAGTGGTAAAATCACTCGTGATGCTAACGCCCGTGTCATCCGTGACGGTGTCGTTATCTTCGACGGAAAACTTGCTAGCCTTAAACATTTCAAAGATGACGTTAAAGAAATCGGAAATGGGCAAGAAGGTGGTTTGATGATTGAAAATTACAACGACATTAAAGTTGATGATGTCATCGAAGGCTACATCATGGAAGAAATTAAACGTTGATTCCCATTGAGACTAAAGTCTCTAATGGGAATACGGCATCTCTATGGAGCTCTTTCCAAACGTTACATTAGTCGAAAACTTCCAGTATTATCGACTGAAAGCTTTAGCCGTTGAAACGTTAAGGGGTGGTACAGAACCCAAAGATTCAGAGTTCGTCATCCCCTCCTACTTGACTAGCTCAAATCGTTCAGTGAAGGATTTGAGCTGGCAGATAAAGCTGATATGGTCAGCATCACTTGTCAGCAATTTTTGTAAAGCAAGTAAGAACTGCCAGTTAGCTACTGCGAGCTTAGGCTCAAAACTTAGGCATGGCATTCCTTAGTTTCCTTTAGCCGTTTACTGGATTGTTAGATTTACTGACGTGACGACTCAAAGTATCTAGTGGATGGTTTGAGGTCTCATCCTAGATATGAAACAGCAAGGCACTTAAGGAAAGTATCAAAAAGACTTCTTTAGAAAAATAAAAAATATCAAAATCACTAGAAAGGGTATTTCATGGCTAATCATCGTGTTGACCGTGTTGGTATGGAAATCAAACGTGAAGTAAACGACATTTTGCAAAAAAAAGTTCGTGACCCACGTGTTCAAGATGTGACAATTACGGATGTGCAAATGCTTGGAGATCTTTCAATGGCTAAAGTGTATTACACGATTCACTCTGAACTTGCGTCAGATAATCAAAAAGCCCAAACTGGTCTTGAAAAAGCAAAAGGAACTATCAAACGTGAACTTGGTCGCAACTTGACTATGTACAAAATTCCAGATTTGACCTTCATCAAAGATGAATCAATCGAATACGGCAATAAAATTGACCAAATGCTTCGTGATTTGGAAGCTAAAAAATAACATCGCTTTCCATTTCAGTTAAAAATAGAAAAACAATTAAGAGCTCGCTAATTGGCGGGTTCTTTTGTGTTATCATAAAAGTGTTTTTTGAAATGGGGAAATAAAAAAGATGACTATTACGGTTTATTTGGCTTCAAGTATGGGCAATACGCCAGATTATCATGAACAAGTTGTCGTATTTGCGAATTGGTTAGCTCAACATGCCCATTGTTTGGTTTATGGTGGAAGCAAAACTAGGCTTATGGAAGTTTTGGCGGATACGGTATTGGTATAGAGTGGTAAAGTCTATGGTATCATGCCTGATTTTATGCAAAAACGTGAAAAGGCACATCAAGGCTTAACACACTTGCAAATTGTTGCTGATATGGACGAGCGTAAGCGTCTCTTAATGGAAGAGGGCGACATTTTAGTCGCGTTTCCAGGCGGTCCAGGGACACTTGAGGAGATATTATTCAGGCTATTTCATGGGCGCGTGTTGGGCAACTCGACAACCCCTGCTTGCTTTTTAACATGATAGCCTCAAAGAACAATTTAATCAGATGGTGCAGGCAGGATTTTTAACGACAGCTGAGCGCAAAAAGGTTATTCTTTGTCGATAGTCTGCAAGCGTTAGAAGAGGTTATCAGTAGTTACCAGAAATGAGGGATGGGATTTATGGATTAACAAGCGTTAGAGTGCAAGATGAAGAGTTAATGGGGATTCTTAGCATAATAGCAGAGCTGGATTTGCAGGATTCTTGGCTAGCAGCTGGGACATTACGCAATAATGTTTGGAATGTCTTGTCAGGAAAAGCTGGCTTGGCACAAGCAAGTGATTTAGATGCCATTTTTGATGATGTCAATGTGTCTTATGCTGAAACTCTGGCGCTTCAGTAAGACCTTCAACAGCACTACCCAGACTATCAATGGGAAATCAAGAATCAGGTTTATAGGCACAGCCATTGCAGCAAAATTGAACAATGATGAGTTTGCCTTATGGTGATGACGATATTGTTAACTTTATCGTGCAACCAACACCGCATTTTTTAGAAGATAAGAGACGGATGCAGGTCTATCGTGAACGCCTTGCTAAGAAAGATTGGCAGGAAAAATGACCAAACTTACAACTGCTTGATAAATAAAAATAATACGCTAGGTGGAACAGATTGCTTTAATTTTTGCAATGTGTTTCATTTTTTTAATCTTTTATCGTTGACAAACGTAAACGATAATTGTATAATAATCTACAAATGTAAACCAAGACTATTTTAAAGGAGGTAACAATGTCAATTTCAAATGCAGAGTGGGAAATCATGCGTGTTGTTTGGACGAAAGAAGAAATAACTAGTAGCCAGATTTTGGAAATTCTCGAGCAAAAGACAGACTGGACAGCCTCAACTGTTAAAACATTGTTGAAACGACTAGTGGATAAAGGCTATCTAGCAACACAGAAATCAGGCAAATCATTTCTTTATTCAGCACTTGTTTCTGAAGAAGAAGCTATTAATCAACAAGCCGATGAGCTTTTTGATAAATTTTGTCAGCGCAAGCATACTGTGATTATCAAACATCTCGTGGAAACAAGGCCGATGACAATGGCAGATATTAACGACTTGCAAGCTCTGCTATTGTCCAAAAAAGAAGAGGCACTTGAAGAAGTGCCGTGCAATTGCATCCCTGGGCAATGTCTCTGTAAAGAGCATTTGAGTACTTAGGTTAGATTGGAAAGGAAACTAAATGGCAAAAGAAGACGTTTTCGTCATTGACGGCATGACCTGTGCAGCTTGTGCCTTAACGGTTGAAAATGCTGTTAAAAAGCTAGACCATGTTGACTCCGCTGTTGTCAATTTAACAACAGAAAAAATGACGGTGGATTATAATCCTGACTTAGTCAGTGAAAAAGAAATTGAAAAAGCGGTAGCAGATGCAGGTTATAGCGCCAGCGTTTTTGACCCGACAAGGGCAAAAAGTCAATCAGAGCGCCAAAGTGAAGCCACACAGAATATGTGGCATAAGTTTCTTTTATCAGCTTTGTTTGCGATACCGCTCCTCTATATTTCTATGGGAAGTATGGTGGGGCTTTGGGTGCCAGAAATCATCAGCATGTCAGCTCACCCATTGAACTTTGCTTTGATTCAGCTGATTTTGACGCTTCCTGTCATGTATTTTGGACGTCGTTTTTATGTCAATGGCTTCCGCTCATTGTTTAAAGGCCATCCTAATATGGACTCGTTGGTTGCCTTGGCAACAACGGCTGCCTTCGTTTACAGCCTTTACGGTGTTTATCATATGATACTGGGGCATAGCCACCACGCGCATATGCTGTATTTTGAATCAGTTGCGGTGATTTTGACCTTAATCACTCTCGGGAAATACTTTGAAACGCTGTCAAAAGGTCGCACGTCAGATGCCATTCAAAAATTGGTGACATTATCAGCAAAAGAAGCAAGGGTTATCCGTGACGGTGTGGAACAAGCTGTTGCGATTGAGGACGTGCGCGTCGGAGACCTCATTTTAGTAAAACCTGGGGAAAAAATCCCTGTTGACGGTAGTGTGGTTTCAGGGCACTCGGCGATTGATGAGTCAATGTTGACAGGGGAAAGTATCCCAGTTGAGAAAGCCACAGAGGATAAGGTTTATGGTGCTTCAATCAATGGACAAGGGGCGCTAACCATTCGTGCTGAAAAAGTTGGTGATGAAACCTTGCTCGCCCAAATTATTAAATTGGTTGAGGATGCGCAGCAGACCAAAGCACCAATTGCGAAAATTGCGGATAAGGTAGCAGGTGTTTTTGTTCCAACTGTTATCGTGATTGCGCTTGTCACCTTCATTTTCTGGTACTTGATTATGGGACAAACCTTTGTCTTTGCTCTCCAAGTTGCCATTGCGATTCTTGTCATTGCTTGTCCTTGTGCGCTTGGTCTTGCAACACCGACAGCGATTATGGTCGGAACTGGTCGCGGTGCTGAAAATGGTATCCTCTATAAACGCGGTGATACCCTTGAAAATGCTCACTACCTTGATACCATTGTCTTTGATAAAACAGGAACGATCACCCAAGGCAAACCACAAGTTGTTGCTATTTTTGCTTACCAAGGCGATAAAGATAAGCTTCTTGCACAAGTTGCCTCAATCGAGAAATTGTCAGAACACCCTCTTAGTCAAGCCATTGTGGAAAAAGCGTCCGCAGATAAGTTAGCTTTGACAGAGGTCACACAATTTAAGTCCTTAACAGGATTTGGCTTGCAGGCTGATATTGACGGGCAAACAGTTTACATCGGAAACCGCAAGTTAATGGAAAAATATCAGGTTGACTTGACCGCTAGTCAAGAAGCGGTGCTGGCTGCGACTCAAAAAGGACAAACACCGATTTACATCTCGGCAAATGCACAACTACTAGGACTTATCACCGTAGCTGATTTGCTAAAAGTAGACAGTAAAGAAACCGTAGCTAAATTGCAAGAAAAAGGCATTGATGTTGTCATGCTGACAGGCGACAATAACAAGACAGCGCAAGCTATTGCCAAACAAGCTGGTATCAAAAATGTTATTAGCGAAGTCCTACCAGACCAGAAATCGCAAGCCATTCAGGATTTGCAAAGTCAAGGAAAAATGGTTGCCATGGTTGGTGACGGGATAAATGACGCACCTGCCTTAGTAGTAGCGGATATTGGTATCGCTGTCGGTTCTGGGACAGACATTGCTATTGAATCAGCAGATATTATTCTCATGAAACCAGAAATCTCAGATGTTCTGAAAGCCTTGAGTATTAGTCGTTTAACGATTAAAATCATCAAGGAAAATCTTTTCTGGGCATTTATCTACAATATCTTAGCGATTCCTGTCGCTATGGGTGTCTTATATCTATTTGGTGGACCTCTGTTAAATCCAATGATTGCAGGACTTGCCATGGGATTTAGTTCAGTTTCAGTCGTCCTCAATGCCCTTCGCCTAAAATATATTAAACTGAATTAATGATAAATAAAGGAGTTTCACATGGAAAAAACGTATGAAGTTACTGGCATGAAATGCCAAGGTTGTGTCAAAACAGTGACAGAAAAATTGTCAGCTGTTCGTGGCGTTGAAAAAGTGGTTGTTGATTTAGATAAAAAACAAGCAGCCGTCACAGGAAATCCTTTCAAGCTCTCCCTAAAACGAGCACTCAAGGGAACAAAATTCACCCT
This sequence comes from Streptococcus gallolyticus, assembly GCF_003337175.1. GTDB lineage: Bacteria > Bacillota > Bacilli > Lactobacillales > Streptococcaceae > Streptococcus > Streptococcus gallolyticus_B. The sequence continues at coordinate 14,947 of NZ_NETH01000009.1, read as the reverse complement.
TGGAAAAGAAATTTAAAAGAATGTCAAAAATCATAAAAAAAAAAAACAGACTCAGTGCTGTTTTTTTTTGCGTTAAAAATGATAAACTAGTCTAGTAAGAAAAAAATGAATTTGGAACGAAAATGACAATAGATGTTTGGGATATTTTAAGTATCATAGGAACGATTGCTTTTGCACTTTCAGGAGCTATTGTTGCCATGGAAGAAGATTTTGACATTCTAGGATTGTTTATCTTAGGATTTGTAACAGCTTTTGGTGGTGGTGCCATTCGTAATCTTTTGATAGGATTGCCCATTAGTGCACTTTGGTCGCAAGGTCAAGCATTTTATTTTGCCTTGGTTGCTATGCTATTTGTCATGGTATTTCCCAATCTCATTACGCATAAAGGTTGGAGAAAGGCAGAAGTGTTGACGGATGCTATCGGGCTAGCAGCCTTTAGCGTGCAAGGAGCTATGTATGCGGTAAAATTACATCAACCCTTGAGTGCAGTCATTGTTGCGGCAGTTTTGACTGGTGCAGGTGGCGGTATTGTTCGTGATGTTTTAGCAGGGCGAAAACCTGGGGTGTTACGAAGCGAAGTTTATGCAGGTTGGTCAATTTTAGCAGCGCTAGCGATTTACTTTAAAATCGTCCATAACGATTCGGGTTATTATTTGCTTGTTTTGATTCTGACCATCTTACGTATGATAGGTTACTGGCGTCAATGGCACTTGCCAAAAATTAAACGGAAGGTCACTTAGAAATGATTAAATTAATTGCAATTGATTTAGACGGCACTTTACTGAATTCAGATAAAAAAATTCCTGATGAAAATGTCAAAGCTATTCAAGAAGCTGCTAAAGCAGGTGTGAAAATTGTTCTTTGTACAGGACGACCAAAATCAGGAATTCTACCTTATTTTGAACGACTTGGCTTGACTGATGAAGAATACATTATTATGAATAATGGCTGCAGCATTTACAATACTAAGAATTGGGAGCTTGTCAGTTATGCCCAAGTTAATAATGATGAATTGGACAAATTAGACCAAGTGTTAGCGGACTATCCAGAGGTTTGCTTGACATTGACAGGCGAAAAACATTATTATGCCGTTGGAAGCGAAGTGCCAGAATTGGTTCAATACGATGCAGGGCTTGTTTTCGATACCGCTAAAGCTGTTAGCATTGATGAACTGAAAGCTAGTTCAGAAATTATCTTCCAAGCCATGTATATGGCAAGAGCGCCTTATTTGGATCCATTCCAAGAAGCCAAAGAAAGTACCTTGGCAGCTGAATTTAGCGTGGTGCGCAGTCAAGAATACATCTTTGAAGCTATGCCGAAAGGTTATACAAAAGCTACGGCTCTTGAAGCTTTGTCAAAAAAACTGGGCTTTACTCCAGCAGAAGTAATGGCAATCGGTGATGCTGCTAATGACATTGAAATGCTAGCATTTGCTGATAACAGTGTTGCCATGGGAAATGCGACTGACGAAGTCAAAGCGCTTTGCCGCTACGAAACAACAACTAACGACCAAGCAGGCGTAGCCCAAGCCATTTACGATTATGTGTTGAAATAACAATGAAGGTAACTTAACTGCGAGAAAATAAGACTTTCCACGCCTTTGATGTAACGCCCCTCAAGAAAATTAGGCGTAGAAAGCAGATAATCAATCATATTCGATATTTAGAGTTCCTCCATCAAAACACCATTTAAGCCCTGTAAAATCACTTGACTAGCTTGCGCAGAAAGGGTTTCTAAACGATTGTCATTTGGAAATGATAACCAATTATCATAAATGGCAATGAGCCCTCCCACCACAAAAATAATCGTTGTTTCTTTTGTACTTTTATCTTTAAATAGGGTCTCAGGAAGAATCTGATTGACTTCCTTAATCAAAGAAGTCTTTAATTTTTGAATTAACGAATGATGTTCTAAACGTTCCAAATGCAACAAGTCATTATAATCGTTGTAATCTGTTTCAATGATATTTGTCAATGCTTGGAAAATGCGACTAAAATTTTTTAAATCAGCTGGAACGAGTAGCAATTCAATGACAGTTTCAAAATCATCAGTGATGTCATTTCGATTTCTTCGATAACCTCATCCACATTTTGATAAGAATGATAAAACGATTTTCGTGTGCTTTCCGCTTGGTTAGCAATGTCAGTAGTGGTAATGTCTCTTAATTCCTTATGCTTTAATAGCGCCAACAAGGCTTCTCTGATTGTTAATCGTCTACGATTTAATTTTTCTTCTATTGCCATAAGCTACCTCTTTAAAATAAACAAATGTATATTTTGTGATTTGATTTTGGAACAAATGTTTACTTTCGTCAAAGAAAAAATGTAATCAAGATTAGGTAATTCCTCCAAAATAAAATCCCTCCAACCAAATCGTGGTTGGAGGGGTTCTTTTCATAAAAAAAGTGGTAAACCAATAGCGGCTACTTCTTCGGCAGGAATTCGCATATCGTCGGCTACCCAGTTTGAGAGTACCGAGATAATGGCATTGCTCCAGAAAGAATTAGTGTAGTGAGAATCATGCTTTTTCTTGAAACGTTGATAAGCTTTTAAGCGTTTAGAAACGATACTTGTCAATAGCTTTTCAAGGTGCTGTTCAAAAATCATTCGTAAAACGTTGGCTTCCTTTTTCGCCTCCGTCAACATGAAAAGCCACGCTTGGGAGAGTTGTGTCTTTAAATCGAAATTTTTGATGCCTCGAAAAATACGGCGAACAATTTGCGTTAAAATAGATTCAAGAATGGCTTCCTTAGATTTGTAATTTCGATAGAAAGCATTACGTGAAACGCCAGCTTTAGCGACAAGTTCAGAAATCGTAATCTGATTTAGTGGTTTCTTTTCAAGAAGAAGTAAAAGCGCAGTTTCAAGTGATTCACGCGTTAATTTTCGTGACTCCTTGTTGGACACCTGCAAATTTTGCAAGGAGTTTTGTGAAATTGTTTTTTCCGTCATGACAAAATCCTCTCCCTTGTGACGTCTGATTGTTTTTGATAGCTAAGATAAAGGCTCTAATGATATAATTCTAGGAGAAAATACTTTGTTTGTCAAATAATATCAAAATCAAAAGAAATGGAGGAAAAGAGATTTGACTTGGAAAATTGTGACAGATTCTGGCTGTGATATTAAATATATCGAAGCTATCGCAGACCACACAGAATTTCAAAATGTCCCTCTAACAATACAGATTGGCTCAGAAATTTTTGTGGATGATGAAGGGTTAGATGTCGATAATATGATGGTAAGTATGTATGCAAGTCCTACATCATCAAAATCAAGTTGCCCAAGCCCAGATGCCTTCTTACAAGCCTACCAAGGCGCTGAAAATGTCATTGCTATTACGATTACAGGAAATTTATCAGGAAGTCAAAACAGCGCTCAAGTGGCTAAAAATATGCTTCTTGAAGAACACCCAAATGTTAATATTCATGTGATTGATTCACTATCTGCAGGCGGTGAAATTGACTTGATTGTTTTAGAATTAAACCGTCTAATTGCTAAAGGTCTCAGCTTTGATGAGGTGGTCGAAGCGATTACTGCTTACCAAGCTAAGACCAAATTACTCTTTATTCTTGCTCGTGTGGATAACTTGGTGAAAAATGGCCGCTTGAGCAAATTGATTGGTAAGGTTATCGGACTTCTTAACATTCGTATGGTCGGAAAAGCTAGTGGCGAAGGAACTTTAGAGCTTCTTCACAAGGCAAGAGGTCAGAAAAAAGCTGTTCAAGCAACAATCGATGAAATGTTCAAAGAAGGTTATCAAGGTGGCAAAGTCATGATTACTCACGCCAACAATGAAAAAGCTTGCCAACAGCTAAGTGATAAAATCAAAGAAAAATACCCTCAAGCCGATATCACATTTATCAAAGCTTCAGGACTTTGTAGCTTCTATGGTGAAGATGGTGGTATCTTATTAGGATACGAAACAAAATAAACGTTAAAACACCCAAGATGAATATCAGTCTTGGGTGTTTTGTGTATGACGATTTAAGCCACTGTATTTTTTAATAGCAATAAGTGTTGTCATTGTGATGACCACGTCCATAACTAAAGCAGGATAGGCTTTAATGGTGGAGTCGTATAAAGACCAAAGTAGCATATTCTCAACCGTTACCCAGCGAAGCCATTGTACCCTATCAGTCAAAAACGAAACGATAGTATAAGATACTGATGAAATCAAAGGTAAACAACCGATTAATCCTAAATTATTGACATGAATGCCTAATGTTACTTGAATGATAACAAGGAGAACAGTTGTATAAATTGAATCCCATTTCTTAATCATGAGCGTATTTCGAATAATAGAAACACTGATAGAAATAGCTCCCGTATAGCCACCCAACAAAAAATTGGCAATCATGGTAAAGAAATAATCAGACAGTTGCCAACTCAACATGCTTTTCTTAGTTTTGGCAAAAGATGAGATTGCTAAACAAGTTGCGCCAATGGCTGAAAAGATAAGCCCGATTGACATAATGATTAATATCCGTAAGAATCGCTATTAGTGACAGTCGAATCAGAATAAGTATTATCGTAAGTGCTGTATGTTGAATTACCTGAAGTAGTGTTGCTTTGTGTAGTTGCCGCTGCGATAGCATTAGAAACAGCATCCAAACGAGCTTGAAGTTGGTCTTTGACGGTTTCATTTGTTAGAACATCAATTGCTGCTTGTGCCGCAGTGACATTTGCGCTTGTTTGTTCAGATTCTGCCGTTGCAACAGCTGTTTCCGCATTGCTTTCATTGGTTACTTCAGCAGAGACAGCATCCAATTGTGATTGTAAATCTGTTTTTTTACTTTCATCAGAAAGTTTATTAATGGCTGCTTGGGCATTGGTAACAGCTTCTGACGTAGGATTGGCTTGTGCTTCTGCGAGCAATGCTTCTGCATTAGCTTCTAAATCTTCTTCGCTAGTAGATGATGAAGATGAGACAGCAGTAGTTGTTTGTGAACTTGATGTGCTAGCATAATTGTTACCAAAAATTAGGTAAATACCAGCACCAAAAGCAATTAAAATAATGCTAAGAATGAGATAAGTAACTTCACTTCTTGAGGTTTTCATGACAGCTCCTTTTCCTTTTTATAAATTAGATACTACTTCAATAACGTAGCGTTATTCGATAAGTCAAATAATGTTAAACTTCTGTGATTAACAAAGCATCCTTCTATATTATAACATAGAAATGACAGCGCATTAATTTTTTTTGAAATTCTCTCAAAAATTTAGGTTAATTTAACCTAAAATGATTATACTGCCAAAAAGGAAACTTCAAAAAATGATCGATTATTAAAAAATCAGTTCAGACTGAAGACAAAGTCCTTGGGAACAACCGTTTCTAAGGGCTTTTTGTATGGATTAGCGGTATAATAGAGATAATAATAACTATGAGGTGAGCCTATGTTCCATAAAGAAAATCCAGACTATAATCGTAAGCAAGTTGGTTTTTACACCTTAGATGACTTAGTTCCAGAAGACCATTTGTTACGTCAGATTGACCGTTACCGAAAACGCAAGGAAACCATTGAACGCTTATTTGGGACAGCTAAAGAATATCATAATTTGCGTTATACCAGAGAAAGAGGCAAGTCCAAAATGGAGGCAAAAGTTGGACTGACTTTAGCGTGCTTAAATCTTAAAAAACTCGCAAAATGGCTGGCAGGATAGCCTTTTTATTTTGCCTAAAATTCCTAAAACTAAGCTCATTCGACCATAAAACTTCAAAATATAGAAAAAAGACGAACCTCAGAAATAGGGGTTGTCTTCAGTCTGAGAGTGGCTTGCCGCTCTTTTTTTATTAAATTTCCTTATGTGGAATGGTTTTCAATTCGCCATATTTTGGCAAATATGTTAAAATGAATGGTAAACTATATTTTTTGGAGAAGAATTTGAGTATAGACGATTATAGGCCGACCTTTGTGGTTGAGGCAGTTTATGATTTAAGAGCAGATGATTTATTACGACGTGGGATTCATGCCGTGTTAGTGGATTTAGATAATACCTTAATCGCATGGAATCATCCTGATGGAACGCCTGAAGTGCGTGCATGGTTAGATGAGATGACTATGGCGGATATTTCAGTTGTTGTCGTATCAAATAACAAGCATTCTCGTGTGAATCGTGCGGTTTCGCGATTTGGTGTGGACTTTGTTAGCCGTGCCATGAAACCTTTCACACGCGGTATCAATATGGCAATCAAACGTTATGGTTTTGATCGTGATGAGGTTATCATGGTTGGTGACCAGTTGATGACGGACATTCGTGCGGCACACCGTGCTGATATTCAGTCCGTTTTGGTCAAACCATTAGTGACTTCTGATGCTTGGAATACAAAGATTAATCGTTGGCGCGAACGCCGTGTTTGGACTAAACTTGAAGAAAAATACGGAAAAATTCAATATCAAAAAGGAATTTAATGGAAGAGTTATTATGTATTGGCTGTGGAGCCAAAATTCAAATAGAAGATAAGGAAAAGGCAGGATATACCCCAAAAGCTGCTCTTGAAAAAGGTTTAGAGAGTGGCGAATTGTATTGCCAAAGATGTTTTAGATTACGTCATTACAATGAAATCACCGATGTGCACATTACTGATGATGAATTTTTGAAACTTTTGCACGAAGTTGGTGATAGTGACGCCCTTGTGGTTAACGTTGTAGATATTTTTGATTTCAATGGTTCAGTTATCCCTGGTTTGCCACGTTTTGTTTCTGGCAATGACATCCTACTTGTCGGAAATAAAAAGGATATTTTGCCAAAATCAGTTAAGGATAGCAAAGTGACACAATGGCTGACAGAACGTGCGCACGAAGAAGGACTTCGTCCAGTTGATGTCATTTTGACGAGCGCCCAAAATCACCAAGCTATCAAGGACTTGATTGAAAAGATTGAAAAATTACGTCATGGGCGTGATGTTTACGTCGTGGGTGTTACAAACGTTGGTAAATCAACCCTTATCAATGCTATTATCAAAGAAATAACAGGGGAAAAAGATATTATTACGACATCTCGCTTCCCTGGAACAACCCTTGATAAAATCGAAATTCCATTGGACGACGGTAGTTATATTTTTGATACACCAGGGATTATTCACCGTCACCAAATGGCACATTATCTTGGGGATAAAAATTTGAAATACATCAGTCCTAAGAAAGAAATTAAACCGAAAACTTATCAGCTCAATCCTGAACAAACGCTGTTCTTGGCTGGTTTGGGACGTTTTGATTTTATCTCAGGAGATAAGCAAGGTTTTACAGCTTATTTTGACAATAACTTGAAATTGCACCGTACCAAGTTAGCTGGTGCTGATGCTTTCTATGACAAACATGTCGGCAGTCTTTTGACACCACCGACAGACAAGGAATTAGCTGATTTTCCAAAATTAGTCCGTCATGAATTTACCATTAAAGCTAAAATGGATGTGGTTTATTCTGGGCTGGGTTGGATTCGCATTAAAGCTTCGCAAGATAGCCCTGTTAAAATTGCTGCTTGGGCGCCAGACGGTGTGGCAGTATTGCTTCGCAAGGCATTGATTTAAAAGAATAAAAAGAAAGGAAGTTCAGGTCAGTTTTGAGTGACTTGAACAGAGGCGGAAAATTTACTGAAAAGCCAACTGAACAATTAAGATTTTTTGTTGAGTATGTTTTCAGTGGATTTTCATGCCTGATATGATAATTATGTTAACATCAAAACAACGTGCTTTTTTGAAATCACAAGCACACTCAATGAAACCAATTGTGCAAATTGGGAAAAATGGTCTTAATGACCAAATTAAAACAAGTGTCCGAAATGCTTTGGATGCGCGCGAATTGATTAAGGTAACGCTTCTTCAAAATACCGATGAAGATATTTTTGAAGTTGCTGAAATCTTGGAAGATGAAATTGGTTGCGATACGGTTTTGAAAATCGGACGTATCCTTATTCTTTATAAAGAATCGTCTAAAAAACAAAACCGTAAAATCTCACCAAAAGTAAAAGAATTGAATCAATAAAGTCAAGTTTACGAATTGACAATGTCGTTTAAAGAGTTAGTCGTTTAAGAAGTCTGGCTTGGAGGTAGCCAATATGGCAATAGAGTTATTAACGCCATTCACCAAAGTTGAATTGGAGAAGAAAGAAAAAGCTAAAAATCGTAAGCAGATTGGAATTCTAGGAGGTAATTTCAATCCTGTTCATCATGCACATCTCGCTGTTGCAGACCAAGTTCGCCAACAATTGTGTTTGGATAAGGTTTTTCTTATGCCCGAATACGAGCCACCACACCTTGATAAGAAAAATACAATCGATGAAAAACATCGCTTGAAAATGCTTGAATTAGCCATTGAAGGTGTTGATGGTTTGGGGATTGAAACCATTGAGTTGGAACGTAAAGGCATTAGCTATACTTACGATACAATGAAGCTTTTGATTGAAAAAAATCCTGATGTTGATTACTATTTCATCATTGGCGCAGACATGGTGGATTATTTGCCAAAATGGTATAAAATTGATGAATTGATTAAAATGGTGCAATTTGTTGGTGTTCAACGTCCTAAATACAAAGCTGGAACGTCTTATCCAGTCATTTGGGTTGATGTGCCGCTGATGGATATTTCATCTAGTATGATTCGTCATCATTTTGAAAATGGTTGCCGTCCTAATTTCCTAATGCCACAGGCAGTTATTGACTACATTGAGAAAGAAGGACTTTATCATGACTTATGAGGCTTATACCGCAGGAATTGAACGTGCTGAGCTTTTAGATAAACTTGCATCAGTTATGAGTGAAAAACGTTTTAACCATGTCCTTGGCGTGGAAAAAACTGCCATTGAATTGGCAGAGCGTTATGGTTATGATAGAGAAAAAGCTGGACTGGCTGGATTAATCCACGATTATGCCAAAGAGATGTCAGACCAAGACTTTTTAGATTTGATTGATAAGTATCAGCTTGACCCAGAACTCAAAAAATGGGGCAATAATGTTTGGCATGGTATGGTCGGTATTTATAAGATTCAAGAAGATCTGGGCGTGACGGACAAGGACATCTTGCGTAGTATTGAGACTCATACCGTTGGTTCAAGTGATATGTCTTTGCTAGATAAGATTGTCTATGTGGCAGACTATATCGAGCCAAATCGCCGTTTTCCCTTGGTGGAAGAAGCGCGTGTGATTGCCAAAGAATCGTTAGATAAGGCGGTTGCCTACGAAACTGTTCATACCGTAGAACATCTAGCGCACCAAGCCTTTCCTATCTTCCCACAAACCATTGAGACTTATAATACGTATGTTCATTATTTAAAAGACTAGATAGATTTATAGAATTGAAAGAGGATTTATATTGACTAAAGAAGAACTTTTGGCTGTTGTTGTCAAGGCAGCTGATGAAAAACGTGCAGAAGACATGGTTGTCTTAGATCTTTATGGATTGACTAGTGTGACAGATTATTTTGTAGTGGTTAGCGCTATGAACACACGTCAACTGGATGCTATTGCAGAAAATATTCGTGAAAAAGTTAAAGAAGCTGGTGGTGATGCCAGTCATGCTGAAGGTGATAGTCGTACAGGTTGGGTACTTCTTGACCTTAATGATGTTGTTGTCCATATCTTCTCAGAAGACGAACGTGAACACTACGACATTGAAAAACTTTGGCATGAAGCACCAATGGTTGACGTATCAGAATACCTTGCTTAATTTTGCAGCATTATTCTTATAATCTGGGGCACTTGTCTCAGATTATTTCATTCTAAGAATGATAGAAGTTTGATAGGACAAAACAATGAACAAAAACTACGAAAAATTTGCATCGGTTTATGATGCGATCATGGATGACTCCCTTTATGATAAATGGACTGACTTTTCGCTCCGTCATTTTCCAAAAGATAAGAAAAAGCTCTTGGAATTAGCCTGTGGAACTGGGATTCAGTCAGTACGTTTTGCCAAAGCTGGCTTTGACGTGACAGGGCTTGATTTGAGTGAAGATATGCTTGAAATCGCAAGAAAACGTGCAACAGCAGCTAGAAAAGCTATCACGTTCAAACAAGGTAATATGCTCGATTTGTCGCAAGCAGGAAAATACGATTTGGTGACCTGTTATTCAGATTCTATCTGTTATATGGCTGATGAAGTTGAGGTTGGTGATGTCTTTAAACAAGTTTACGACTGTTTGAATGAGGACGGCGTATTCATCTTTGATGTGCACTCAACTTACCAAACTGATACCGTTTTTCCTGGTTATTCTTACCATGAAAATGCAGAAGAATTTGCCATGATTTGGGATACCTATGCTGATGAGGCACCGCATTCTGTTGTGCATGAATTGACTTTCTTCCTGCAAGACGAGGATGGACGCTTCACACGCTATGACGAAGTGCATGAAGAACGCACTTATGAAGTTCTAACTTACGATATCCTCTTGGAACAAGCAGGCTTCAAATCATGCAAACTCTACGCCGACTTTGAGGACAAAAAGCCACGTAAAAAATCAAACCGCTGGTTCTTTGTCTGTCAGAAGTAGGGGGAGCGTTTTTAAGTATGTAGAAAGTGTTTTTTATGCTTCAATTTATGTTAATTTTTAGTACAGTAGTTCTAGAATTTTTAGCTTTAAAAAATTTTTTATCAATAAATTTAAAGGAATACCAAGGCTTTACTACTCGTTTTTTTTCTAGTAGTAATGATACTATAAGTACAAACAGCGTTATTTTTTGGATTTTTATATCACCTGTATTTTCATGTTTTACCTACCTTGTAATATGGTTTTTAAATGATAATTTTGGTACTTTGACGATTGGGTTTAATAAACTTTGGTTGATTTCATTATTTTTTTGGTTAGGTGAATATTTACTTATTATTTTGTTAGGTAGACGAAAACTGGTGAATGAAATTTTTATTTTTTCTATAGCAGTAAGTTCTTTATTATTGAATTATTACCTTTCAGTAATAGCTTTTACAGGTGATATTAAAGATATTTTGCCTAATGCTAGTAATACTACTTTTCAACTATATTTAATATTCGGAGCGTTTGTTGTATCGGCAATACAAGTAGGTTATCAAAATGATAACTATACGTTAAAGCGTAATAGGTTTATTTTACGAAAATTTGATAGTTATTTATCGAAATTTGATATATTATTAAAATTAGATAACCCATTACTTTATTTAGTTACCTCAATTTTATTAGTAGAGGATTTTGAAAGACCAAAAGTTATAAGGTTTTTTGAAAAGATAGTAAATTCATCTACTCGAAATATCGCGCAAAATGATTCATTAAATGATTATCATAGTGTTTTTTTACTTACTCAGAATATACAAGAACTGTACAATAATCATTCTGAATTAGGAAATTGGATTTATGAGATTGCTTATGAGTATAATCATTCTGAGCAATATGCACATGATGTGGTGGGAATATACTATATATTACAAAATCTTGATGCGCGATATTCTATCTCTAAAGTACATAGGAGCACTCCATGACTGTTACTGGTATTATTGCTGAATTTAATCCTTTTCATAATGGGCATAAGTATTTGCTGTCGCAGGCGGAGGGGGTCAAGATTGTTGCCATGTCGGGAAATTTTGTCCAACGTGGTGAGCCTGCGATTGTGGATAAGTGGACACGCGCGGAAATGGCGTTGCGAAATGGCGCTGATTTGGTGGTTGAATTGCCATTTTTGGTGGCTGTTCAGTCAGCAGATTACTTTGCACAAGGTGCGGTGGATATTTTAGAGCGTTTAGGTGTGGATAAGTTGGCATTTGGCACGGAAGAAAATCTGGAGTATCAACACTTTTCACAGATTTATGGGGATAATCAACAGAAAATGGTGGATTACTTGCAACGTTTGCCAGATCATATGTCTTATCCACAGAAAACGCAGAAAATGTGGGAGACTTTTGCTGGTGTGAACTTTACTGGAAATACCCCAAATCATATTTTAGGGCTTTCTTATGCCAAAGCTTGCGCTGGAAAAGCTATTTGGCTGACTCCAATCATGCGTCAAGGAGCAGGTTATCACTCACTTGAGACAGAAACACTGTTTGCGTCCGCGACAAATTTGCGCCTCCACAGAAAAGACAAAGCTTTTGTGGATAAATTTATGCCAAATGCGGACCTTTTCCTCAATGCCCCTCAGGTGACTTGGGATGATTATTTCCCTTTGCTCAAATATCAAATCCTGACAAATGCTGATTTGACGGGGATTTTCCAAGTTAATGAAGAACTAGCTAACCGTATTCGCTCTGCTATTAGGAGCGTAGCGACTGCGGACGAGTTAGTGGATAAAGTTGTCACGAAACGCTACACAAAGGCGCGTGTGCGCCGTATTTTGGCTTATATTTTGGTGGGAGCTGTGGAAAAGCCCTTGCCAGAAGCTATTCATGTGCTGGGATTTACGCCAAAAGGGCAGGAACACCTCAAAACGGTGAAAAAATCTGTGGGTATCGTGGCTCGAATCGGTGCAAAACCGTGGGATGTGGTGACGCAACAAGCCGACCAAGTTTATGCGTTAGGAAATCCACACATTCAAGAACAAAACTGGGGGAAAGTTCCAGTGAGAACAAAGAAGTAAGCAATTATAATCAAAAAACTTCATTTTTTCTCTTGCCCCTAACGTAACGTTATAGCCTATACTTATCATCGAGAGGAGCTGAGTCAGTTATAAGGCATTGGCATGCGAGCCTTGCATGAACACGATCAGATTGGTCTTTTAAGCCCCTCCTTTATTGGGAAAAATATATGATATGGACGTATTTGAAGGCTTGCAAGAAATGCTACTATTTCGTGAGCTGGAATTTCCTCTTAAAAAAATAAAGGAAATCCTGTCGGCTTGGAAACCGTCATGAGATTAGAAAAACCATTAGTCGTATTACGGGTAGGGTAGATATATTGCTTGATTTCGTTATGTAGTTCATCAATATGAGTAAGTGAAAATCCACTTCTATTCAGTAAATGATTATTGGTGTGCTTAGAAGTTTTGGTATATCAATATTTGTGGTTACCTTGCTATTTTGGGTTAATGTAATAAAACACCGTCCCCATTTTACACAGCCACGTCAAAGTGCTATAATATTAAGGATTACGAATTTAGCTTTGCTAGTTCAGTAGTTCAATGATTTGGGGCTTTAGGGTGTCCGAATCAATTAATCATGCTAAAATAAAACTAATCGTTACAAAGGAGACTCCCCATGGGACGTAAGTGGGCCAATATTGTTGCCAAAAAAACTGCCAAAGATGGTGCTAACTCTAAAGTTTATGCGAAATTTGGTGTTGAAATCTATGTTGCTGCTAAAAAAGGTGAACCAGATCCAGAATCAAACTCTGCTCTTAGATTTGTACTGGAACGTGCCAAACAAGCGCAAGTACCAAAACACGTTATCGACCGCGCAATCGATAAAGCAAAAGGTAATACCGATGAAACTTTCGTTGAAGGTCGTTACGAAGGATTTGGACCAAACGGGTCAATGATTATCGTTGATACTTTGACAAGTAATGTTAATCGTACTGCTGCTAACTTGCGTACTGCATTTGGTAAAAACGGTGGTAACATGGGAGCATCTGGTTCTGTATCTTACCTGTTCGATAAAAAAGGTGTTATTGTCTTTGATGGCAATGACGCAGATAGTGTTTTTGAACAATTACTAGAAGCTGATGTTGATGTTGAAGACGTTGAAGCAGAAGATGGTGTTATTAGTGTTTACACAGCGCCAACTGATCTTCACAAAGGTATCGAAGCTTTGCGTGCCAACGGTATTGAAGAATTCAAAGTAACTGAACTTGAAATGATTCCTCAATCAGAAGTGACACTTGAAGGTGAAGACCTTGAAGTCTTTGAAAAACTTGTTGACGTTCTTGAAGATGACGAAGACGTTCAAAAAGTTTACCATAATGTCTCTGATATCTAATATCAGATACTCTTGCTAAAATGATAGGATATTCAGTTCACAAAGGCTGATTGTCCTTTTATTTTTGGTGATAAACGAAGCTTATCTTAGTGATAAACAAAATCTATTGGCAATCGGTGGCCATTTAGGCTAGAATAATGATGACAGTAAGATAACCTTAAAACTAATGAAAGACAAACTATAAGAGTTGTCAATAGTTTATTCTAATTTTTTTTAGAAAATTTTAGAACGTGTTTTAGACACGACAAAAAGCCTCTTAAAACAGCTGTTTTAAAAAGTCTTTCATCTATGCTTTTGTTAGTTTATCTTAGTTTATCTTAGTTTATCTTAGTTTATCCTCTTCAAAGGCTTCATTGTTCTGAAGTAGACGAAACAGCACTCGAATGAGTTTCTTAGCGACATGAGAAATAGCGACATTGAAGTGTTTCCCTTGCTCTAACTTAATTCTCAAGTAAGCTTTAAACGTAGGGGAGTATCTAGCTACTTTAATAGCAGCTTGTATGAGTGCCCAACGTAGATGCGATGAGCCTCGTTTGACCATTTTACCTTGAGTATCTAGTTGTCCAGATTGGTAGATAGAGGGTTCTAATCCTGCAAAAGCTTGTAGTTGAGCTGGATTAGTGAAAGTATTAATGTTTCTGATTTCTGCTAAGATGACAGATCCAAGGCGATTACTAATTCCTGGTACCGTAGTGATGACCGAGTTGAGCTCAGCCATCAACTCATCAATCTTCTTTTCAGCTTGTTTGATGAGTTTTTCGTAGTGTTGGATGTTCTCAATGATTTCAACCAATTCAAATTCACGAGCAAAAGAAGTTGTGCCAATAGAATTTGGAGCTAGTTCGAGAATATCCAACGCATGTTTAGCTGTTAATCGTTTAATCTCAATAAGTTTATCAAATCCAGCAGTTACCATTTTCTCAGGAGAAGGAAAACGTTTGAGCAACTCATAGACATAGTCAGAGTGTTTCGTAACGACTTGATGTAGTTCAGGGAAAATGATATCTAAACACTTGGTATATTGGACTTTCCAATCCGATTGATGTTTCTTTAAACGATTCATGTGACGTGTCATAATTT
>NZ_NETH01000089.1 GCF_003337175.1 Streptococcus gallolyticus | reverse complement strand
GTCCTGCTAAAACAAGAAAACTATAATCCTGTTTTGCAAGGATTAACTGAAATCAGAAACCCAGACAAAACAATGTCTGTTAAAGACGCTATTCGCTTTGCACAACAACACGGATTCAACGTCAGTTAATTTTTTAAAAATCCGGTTGCAAGACCTCTTTTTAGTGTACTCAAAATTTGGGAAAACAATATCTTATTCAATTTTTACTCTTTTCAAACTTTGTCCTCCTCCTATTTTTTAAATTTCTTGAAGAATCCTGTCTTTTGTCCTTCTTCTAACTCATCCAAACGTTCTAACATACTTGTTAAACGTTGCGATAAAACACGGTTGTCAGCTTGAAGAGTAGTTACTGTTTTGTTAATTTCTTTTTTAAAGTTGTAGAAATCAAACTCAAGTTCCAATAAATCCTCTTCTAAACTTTGCGCTTGCTGGGTGTTTAGGTCACCCCAAACCTTTTTGATAGAACTATCTAAATCTTTTGTTTTATCAATTTCCTTAGATAACTCAATAAACTTAGCGACCTCATCTTTTGAAAAGTCAAAGAATACTTGTACGCTATGCCGACTAACTCTAACTTTGGTTTTCGTAAACTCATAACCAGATAGATTTTCAATCTTTTTGCGCCACTTCTTAATGGTACTAATAGATTTTCCAGTTTGTTTCGCTACGTCCGCATATTCAATATTCATCACCTCTTACCGTTTCTTATTTTAGATGTTTTGTATCTTTTAAAGATATTATAATCTTATAAAATAGATAAGTCAAGATATTTTTGTGTTTTTTTAGATATTTTATATCTTTTTATGATATAATCTTGCTAGAGGTGATAAAATGAATGACTATTTAATACAAAACTTCGGAAAAAATGTTGCACAGTTAAGAAAGAAAAAAGGAATTACTCAAGCAGAATTAGCAGAAGTTATTGGAGTAAAAAAAGCAGCTATTTCTAAAATTGAATTAGGCACAAGCTATCCAACATTCGCAAATCTAGATAAAATTGCTAGGTACTTTAAAGCAACACCCAATGAACTTTTCGGAACAAGTACAGATATTGAACTAGAAAGGGCGGTTATTAAGACGGATGAATATAGCGAAAAGGCTGAAAAAATTATCCGTGCTGTATCAAAAATAGAAGAATATAGTGAGGAAGCGGAGCAAATTTTATACACTTTAGAACGGATTGATGGGTTAGAAAGAATCCTCGCTTCTTCTCAAGATTATTCAAATGAAGTTATCTATATTCTTGACAGATTGACTTATGCACCAATTATGGAAACTGATAAGGGGGAACCTTTATACCGTGATGACTTTGGTCATCTGACTACAGACCCAAGTGTGGGGGTTAAATATGCCCGTCATCTTTCACAACTCCAATTACTTTTAAAAAAAGCTGATAAGATTAAGGAAATTGCAAATGATGTCAATTTTATATTGGAACATAAGGATTTATTGGATAAGGGTTCTTGATTTTGAAAAAGTTTTTAAACCCCCAATTGTCAAATTAAGCTAGACATTTTAGGTAACTCAGAAAAACTTGATATGGTGTTTGATAATGTAACGATTTTCTGGGAATTCATCGATTAATTTTATCGTTTAATGGAGATATTAGCAGTAGTGACTTCCGTCTATTGAATACTATTTAAGCACCTTGATGAATTGATTATAATATAGGAAAGAGAAAAAGATGAGTACAACAAGACTATTAGTAAATTTTTCTAAGTATACTACATTGGAAACAGATAGATTAGTATTAAAGCCCTTAAGTATTAATGACTTAGATGATTATCATGAATATTCTGGTGACGAAGAGACACTTAAATATGACTATTTACCTCATAAAACATTGAAAGAAAGTGAGGAGGGTTTAGTCACATGGTATTTATCAGCACCGTTAGGGAAATATGGTCTTTTTTTAAAATCAAGTGGTAAATTAATTGGAAATATTAATTTTAGACCTGAGACTAATGAAAAAGTTTTTATTGGATATACTTTAAATAAAAAATTTTGGAAAAGAGGCTATGCTACTGAAGCGTTACAGAAATTAATATCGTTATCATTTAATCAATCTAATATTAAACAAATTTTAGCAAAAGTTCATTCAGAAGATAGAGCTTCTATAGCACTTTTAATAAAGTTGGGTTTTTCTCTGGTTAATATTGAAAGTAATGTTAAACACTATCGAGGTTATACTTTTGATGAGTTAACTTATGAAAAAAGGAAGGACAATTAAAATATCTTGGATAATTGATAATTTCTAAAAAGTATCTAAAAAGGAGAAACCTTCTATATTTTTAAGGAAATTGAATGATAATAAACCTATTAAATTAGCTTTTCTATCTTAAAAAGGAGATAGTGTCGCACTCAAAATCCAGTGTCCGCAAGGACGTGCCGGTTCGACCCCGGCCGCCGGTATAATATAGCAAAAGATCCTATTAATTGTGGCTTTTTTTTGCTATATCTCTGTCATTGTCAAGAATAATGGGATTTTTAGATTAATAATTTTCTGAGTGTGTCTAAAGGAGATATTTAGAGGGTAAGATTGAGTTATTTTTGAAATTTTGCTTCGCTAAGAAGAACTTATGTGGTATTTTGTCAATTATAGTAGTTTACATGACTTAAGCTTTAGCGAGAACAACTTTTGTTCTCGCTTTTTTATGTTTAATTTTAAAATATAATATGTTCTTAAGACTGAAAATTGTATCTTTTAGGGGGTGTCAGTTATTCAAAATGTAAATCATGCTACTGCTTGTATTATGATTGACTTTAAATAAGAAGGAATATATATCATTGAATAATGTTTGGGTGATGATGTTCGTAATATTAAAAATTTATGGCTTTTGGGAAGAATGTGGATATTTTTGTTATCTTCTAAAATTATTTGTTTTGCGGACGTGATAAGGTTCAATAATATCAGTATAAAAAAGCTTGTTATATCAACGTTTACCGCTATTTTGCTAAAAATAGTTAAACATACAAAATCACTAATTTAATGTATCCAACACATTAAATTACAACAAAATTTTACGAGTTCAGCAGGCAGGAAATAGCACCTTAACGGGTGCTTTTATATTGAAAATTTTCTTAGATATGATAAACTCCAATTATCTTTATTGAATTGTCATTCAATAATGTTTTTGATTTTAAGCTTAAATCTATGTTATAATACTAATGTACTTAGATAGAATATTTGTGATTTTCTTTCCGTGGTTTAGTCCACGGCTTTTTGTTTGCATAAAAAAGTATCCCATTTCTAGGATACCTTTTTGCGTTCTACTGCGTATCTTTTATTTTATGATATAATGGTTGTCGGCAACTAAAACCCCCAATCGCCTAAGAGAGGAGGTATGCCGAATGGTCTTTCTTGAACTCTTTCTTTTTGTTATCGTTCGCAACATAGTAAATCATGTTGTTATCCCATTGGCTCGGCTGTATGGGATAAAATGGATAGAAAAGCATTTTGACGATAGCAAGAAATAGTTGCCCTTTTCTGAGACGTCACTTGTTGTTAGTGATGATAAAAAAAGCACCCTTGTTTTAGTCGGCAGGGTGCTTTTCTTATGCTCGAATATTCTCGAACTCTTTCTTGTTGTTGACTACATTATAGCATGAACTATCTTTCATTGTCAAAGAAACATGCTTGCTAACCGTTCAAGGGCTTGTTTATGTACTTTGTACAAATACTTTCTAGAATAACCTAGGGTATCGGCTACCTTATCCCAACTAAAGCCATTGTAGTAGCGTTCTATCAACACTTTGCGCTGTAACTCATTATCTAGGCTATTGATTAAATCTAAATCAGCTTGTAACTCGCTTTCTTCTTGCGCTATTCGTTCTATATCATCTTTCTCTAACTCTGCTAAATATTTTGGAAAAAGCTTGATTAGTTCCCTATCATGTTCCAATGTTGCTTTCAAGCTCTCAATATACAAACGCTTATAATACATGCTTTTTAGTCTGTCTTTAATTTCCATACTCTGCCCTTTCGTGATATAATTTAGGTAAAGGTAGAAGTGGTCTAACGCCCCTTGAAACAGACTTGTCTGCGGTAGGCGGTGGGTCACTTCTATCTTTTTGTGTTATAATATATGCATTGGCATAAAAGCCAAAATAAATATAGAAAATGTTATGATATAGTAGCGTTTCATATTTGAGGGCTTGCGTGGCAGGGCTTTTCTTTGGGACTGTGGTTTATCCATGGTCTTTTTTGATACCTAAAAGCGTAACAGATTTAATCGTTAGCTACCTAATAAATAGCATAACAACAA
>NZ_NETH01000088.1 GCF_003337175.1 Streptococcus gallolyticus | reverse complement strand
GACAATAATCATGATATAACTGATGACAAATTTTTGATAATTGTCGCATATTCCATTGTAAGTGATGAGATTTAGCAGTATACTGTAAGTGGTTCATTGGGACTAACCTCCTGTTTGTTTAGACACTTACAGTATAGTCCTTTTGGGCTTTTTATTGTAGTTTGAAATTAACTAGCACCACGGGTATTGTTTACTATTTTGAATGATGAAAATTACGGAGATAGCCAGTATAATCTTTTTAGGATTCAGCATGACAAAAAGATTGTTTCCCTGATTTATGACATTATTGATGAATATTATCAGAATGATATTTAAGCTAATCAAATCATTCATTTTAATGTTTTAACACTTTTTTCACGTTTAATTCGTCACTTTTATCATACGGACTATTCTGTAGAGCAATCAAAAAATCATCAGAATACATTAATGCCTATGTTGTTATACATTGAAGAATATTATGCTGATATTACCTTAGAAAAGATGGCGGATTATTTTGGTTTTAATCCTAATTATCTTTCTTCATATCTTAAAAAGAATACAGGGATGACATTTATTAAGTTAGTTCATTTACAGCGTGTGAATGTAGCTGCGGAGTATCTTCAGTATACAAAAGCACCTATTGAGCAGATTTCTGTAAAGGTCGGCTATGAAAATCCTTCTTATTTTTATAAAATATTGCGAAAAATTTTAGGTGTCTCGCCCAAAGAGTATCGGATAGAAAATAGTTAAAGCACAGGATTAGTTTTCCTGCGCTTTTTGTGTGCAGTATTGATTAGGTGATAGTCCAGTTTCTTCTTTGAAATAATGGTAAAAATAATTTTCAGATGAGAAGCCAAGCCCATTAGCAATATCCGTAATTTTCATATTTGTAGTATGAAGCAGCTGCTTCGCTTTACTAATACGGATAGATTTGGCATATTTAATGATAGTCATCCCGCTTTGTTTTTTGAGGAGGCGGTTAAGATATTCAGAATTATAGTGAAGTTGTTTTTCAATAGCCTTTCGTGAAATATTTCCATAGTGTGATTCAATTAGACTAATTAATCGACTAACTAAAAACTCCTCTTTGTTAAGGTCAATACCGACGCTATTTAGTTGAAAGACATTAGGGTTTTCAAGCTCTGTTAATAGACGAAGTAATAAGCCTTTTTGAAAATACTCAGCTCCAATTTTAAAAGTGGCTAGTTCTAGTTGTATAGCATCTAAAAGTGTTCTAAACAGTAGATTATCAACCGGATCATATGGAGAAAATTCAATATAGCTGCGTCTCCAGTCCTCTTTTCCCTGTAGATTGGATAATAAGAATTGGAAAATCTTTCCTTGGATCTCTGGGGTACTTTTAAGAGGGAGAAGCACTTCTTTTAAAATATCTTCCGAGATATTTAAAACTAGAAGATGACCATTTTTAAAATGTCACTATGAGTAATCCGCCGATTTAGTAAGCATCCTTGACCAGCATGGTAAATAAATTCTTTATCTTCAATCTTGTTAATCACTGTTCCAGATAAAACATAGAGAAGTTCAAATGCAGTGTTTTGATGCATTTGATCATAATTTTCAGCGATAAAATATTGAATTTTTTCTTCCTGAACATTAGTGTAAAGGACTTTATCTTTAACTCCTTTTTTATAAAAAGGGCTAAAGAAGCCGTATTTTCAAGTCTAGGGACATTATTAGTCATAATAGTTCTTTCGAGTTTTTGGAATTCTTTTTTAGCAGATTCTAACATGAAAAACTCCTTTCTAAGTTGTTTTTTTATAGTAAACGTTTTCATTTGCATTATAACACAATTTTATTTGGGATAAAATACA
Organism: Streptococcus gallolyticus; assembly: GCF_003337175.1. Lineage (GTDB taxonomy): Bacteria > Bacillota > Bacilli > Lactobacillales > Streptococcaceae > Streptococcus > Streptococcus gallolyticus_B. The sequence continues at coordinate 2,553 of NZ_NETH01000088.1, read as the reverse complement.
GTCAGAAACTAAAAGAAGAAGGAGAACAGGATGAGACAGAAAATTTCTTTGAATCATAATTGGCGCTTTCATTTAGGAGAATTTCCACAGCCTCCCAAAAAAGTAGCCAAGAAAGCTTATGCCTTTGGTGGTTTTACGGTAAGTCTCCCAGAAGAGAATCAACCACGGTTACCAGTAAGCCCTGGAGGAGAAAACTTTTTAAAATTAATTGCACAAGGAAATATGGAAGAGGGATTACGAAACCTATGTGCAACAGACTTAGAGAGTCGGTTGGATGGCTCTTGAGAAACTGTTGACCTTCCACATGATTGGAAGGTGCTGCTTCCTTATGAAGATAATCCTGCTAATGTAATGGTAGGCTCAAAGGCTGATGGTATTGCTTATTATCGTAAGCGATTTAAGATAGATGATGACATTAAACAAGCAAATCGTATGATACTACAGTTTGATGGTGTTATGCGGATGGCTGATATTTGGCTTAATGGCTCCTATCTTGGGCATAATAATAGTGGTTATACGATGTTTGCATTTGATGTTACTGAGATGCTTTATTATGGAGATGAAGGAGATAATATATTATTAGTTAAAGTAGATACAACATCAGGTTCAGAAGGATGGTGGTATGAAGGAGCAGGGATTTATAAAGAAGTATCACTGAAAATTATTCCTAACCTTCACCTCAATGAAGAAGATTTCTATGTTTATACTAAATCATTTGAAGATGGCAATGCTCAGTTAGGAGTTGAAGTCTCCGTTACTAATGATGGTGATGACACTGTTTTAATTTCACCAAAGATTAATATTGCAGGCACAGTTATCAAGCTATCTGAAAAAATGGTTGCTCCACTAACAACAGAAATTTTTACAAAAGAAGTAGTTTTTGATAATCCGACACTATGGTCTCCAGAAAATCCATACCTCTACAAAGCAACTGCGGTTCTTGAAAACGATAAAATTGTCAAAAATTTTGGAATTCGTACGTTTGATTATGATGAAAAAGGTTTTTTCCTTAATGGAGAGCCATATGAGTTACACGGTGTTTGTGAGCACCAAGATTTTACAGGAGTAGGAGTAGCACTAAATAAGGATATCATTCATTATAAAATCCCCAATTGTCAAATTAATCTAGACATTTTAGGTAACTCAGAAAAACTTGATATGGTGTTTGATAATGTAACGATTTCCTAGGAATTCTATTTCGTTTATCAGCTATAGCTGATAAATATTTCTGAGAAAGACCATTGAAATCCATTTGCTTTGGAAGTCCATGATGTCTTAATAAACCATTTGAATGTTCATTTAACCCACGTTGACCAGGACAACCTGGATCCGCAAAGAAAATATCAATGTCGTGTTGGTTGGATATTGTCTTCCAATTAGAGAATTCTTTCCCACAATCAAAGGTAATTGATTTAAAGAGATGTTTTGGGAATTGTGACAGCCATCTATCTAGTGATTGTTCAATGTCACTAGCTTTTCGACCATTGGTTTGAAGGGTGATAATCGCTTTAGATTGCTTCTCTACCAAGGTGATAACAGCACTTTTGTGATGTTTACCAACAATCGTATCTCCCTCAAGATGTCCAAACTCTCTTTCAAATTCCGGATAAATTTCCGCACGCTCGCGGATATCCCTCCGAAAAGCTTGTTTGCCACGTTTTTCGGCCTTACCATTGGGTTTACGTTTTCCCTTCCATGGTAAATCCTCTTTCTTGAAGATGCCACGGTCAGCTAGGCGATAAAGAGTTCTCATAGAGCAAGGGATTTTATCGGGATAAGTTCCTTTGACAACATCCAAACTCCAATTAAGTTCTAAATGTCTTTGAATAAAATCTTGTTCACTTTGAGTGAGTTGAGTCTTACGACGACCACAACGTTTCTTGTTGGCCTTGTAGTTCTTGTAGTAATCATAGGCCGTGTGACCAGTCTTGAGGTAAGCAATGACCTTATAAATCGTTTGTCTTGATCTTTTGAGGGATTGACAAATATCGCTAATAGGTATTCCCTCTTTGTAATAAGCCTCTATCATTACAAGCTCGGTTGTGGTAAGATGAGTATAGGTCATTTATGTTAGTTCCTTTCAGACAAATGTGGTGTTTATCTGAGCCTAACATAGATGGCTTTTTTCTGTCTAGCTTAATTTTACAAATTGGGAAGATTTAAAAATCCTACAATGATAAAAATAAAAATGGGATAGTGCTTTATTTGAAATAACTTTCTCATATTTTTCAACAAATGACTACCTCCTTGTAAACTAAAATATTTGTTTGTCGGGTTGCAACCTTGACACGTTCAGTATAGCAGATTTTTAGAAAAATAAACGTCCAAGTCGTAATTTGTCATTTTTAGGTCATAAACGGTAAAATTTGATTAAAACAAAAGCTGATAGGCAATCTATCAGCTTGAAATTTTAAAACATAAAGCCGCTTACTGCTAATCCACGACCAAAGTTTTTCTTCAATTGACCATATGACGAAATACTTTTATAAAATTCTCTCACACCTATGCTCATTGTTGTTTTCTCAGAAATGTTTTTTACGCTAATTTCCCGTA
>NZ_NETH01000087.1 GCF_003337175.1 Streptococcus gallolyticus | reverse complement strand
TAATACTTAATATCTGGAGGTACTCTTATGCTCTATGTTGGCATTGATGTCGCTAAAAACAAACACGATGTGACAGTTATTGATAATACAGGGAAAATGGTATTGAAACCTATCACTATTACAAACCGTAAACAAGGATTTGAACTGCTTCATAACACCTTGAAACAGCTTAGACAAGACTGTCTTATCGCCATGGAAGATACTGGACATTATGCCTTAAATCTCTTAACATTCTTACATCAAAACAATTATAAGATTTACACCTATAACCCCTTACTCATCAAAGAATTTACAAAATCTCTCTCACTTCGTAAAACGAAAACAGATAAGAAGGACGCACGTACAATAGCTCTTAAGTTGCTTTCTGACCCTAATCGTGCCCTATTTATGCATGACAACAGGCAAGAAGAACTTAAGATTATGACACGTCACATGAATCGTTTAAAGAAACATCAATCAGATTGGAAAGTCCAATATACCAAGTGTTTAGATATTATTTTCCCTGAACTACATCAGGTCGTTACGAAACACTCTGACTATGTCTATGAGTTACTCAAATGTTTTCCTTCTCCTGAGAAAATAGTAACTGCTGGATTTGATAAACTTATTGAGATTAAACGATTAACAGCTAAACATGCGTTGGATATTCTCGAACTAGCTCCAAATTCTATTGGCACAACTTCTTTTGCTCGTGAATTTGAATTGGTTGAAATCATTGAGAACATCCAACACTACGAAAAACTCATCAAACAAGCTGAAAAGAAGATTGATGAGTTGATGGCTGAGCTCAACTCGGTCATCACTACGGTACCAGGAATTGGTAATCGCCTTGGCTCTGTCATCTTAGCAGAAATCAGAAACATTAATACTTTCACTAATCCAGCTCAACTACAAGCTTTTGCAGGGTTAGAACCCTCTATCTACCAATCTGGACAACTAGATACTCAAGGTAAAATGGTCAAACGAGGCTCATCGCATCTACGTTGGGCACTCATACAAGCTGCTATTAAAGTAGCTAGATACTCCCCTACGTTTAAAGCTTACTTGAGAATTAAGTTAGAGCAAGGGAAACACTTCAATGTCGCTATTTCTCATGTGGCTAAGAAACTCATTCGAGTGCTGTTTCGTCTACTTCAGAACAATGAAGCCTTTGAAGAGGATAAACTAAGATAAACCAACAAAAATATAGATGAAAGACTTTTTAAAACAGTTGTTTTAAGAGGCTTTTTGTCATGTCTAAAACACGTTCTAAAATTTTCTAAAAAAATTTAGAATAAACTATTGACAACTCTTATAGTTTGTCTTTTGTATTATTTTTTCATATTTTGCGATTCACCTCCTTCAGTTATGGATAGCGCTTTCAAGTAGATTGTAACAAATTTGAGCTAGTCGATAAATAGTTTTCAAGTAAAACTTTAGTAAAACTAAGAAAACGATGATTGAGGCAGGATACTACTCTAAATTCACGATTTTAGCCAATATTAAGCCAACAATATAGTCCAAAAGCACTTTATCAACCATCTCTTTTAGCTTCTTGTAAGGAATTTTGTTATAATGAGATTATCATCTAGTTAGGACAGGTTATGACAGATATGATTTATGGAGAATATGCTGATTATCTGCCTTTGATTTTGGAGGACTTTAGTCAGCGTATTCGCAAGAAAAATGATGAGGTTAAAAAAGAGACTGGTTATAAGTTATTTGAACATTTTATCGCTCGTGTTAAGACACCTGAAAGTATGACAGAGAAGTGTCAACGCAAAAATCTTCCAGTAACAACCGAGTCTGCTTTGAAAAAAGTGCGTGATAGTATTGGTCTGCGAATCGTATGTGGTTTTGTTGATGATATTTATACCTTAGTGGATCTTATCCGTTCTTTTGATGATTGCACCATTGTTGCTGAGAAAGATTACATCAAAAATGCGAAACCAAATGGCTATCGTTCTTACCATTTGATAGTAGAAGTTGTGACGCCTTATCCTGATTGTTTGGGAAATAAGCAGGGCTCATACTTTATTGAAATACAGCTTCGCACCATTGCTATGGATTCTTGGGCTAGTTTGGAACATCAAATGAAGTATAAGCATGATATTAAAGACCCGAAACGGATTGTCCGTGAGCTCAAACGCTGCGCAGATGAATTAGCGTCTTGTGATTTGACCATGCAAACCATTCGAAACCTCATCCAAGAAAGCTCCCAAGATTAATGAATATGAGCTACGAGGAGATAGCATATGAAAATATTAGTTGCAGAAGATGAAATTCAAATGAATCGTGTGTTGACCACGGCACTGACTCATGAAGGTTATGACGTGGATTCGGTCTATGATGGACAGGCAGCTGTTGATATGGCAAATGAAAATGCCTATGACGTTATGGTCATGGATATTATGATGCCTGTCAAATCTGGCATCGAAGCTGTGCAAGACATTCGTCAAACAGGCAACCAGTCACATATTATTATGTTGACTGCCATGGCTGAAGTTGATGACCGTGTGACAGGTTTAGATGCTGGAGCAGATGATTATTTGACCAAACCCTTTTCCTTAAAAGAACTATTAGCGCGTTTGCGGTCAATGTCACGGCGTGTGGATACCCAGTTCACCTCTAATATTTTGACCGTTGGAACAGTTACCTTAAATGTTGGTGAACAGGAACTTGTCAGTCAAAACACCATTCGCCTAGCAGGTAAAGAATCGAAAATGCTGGAATTCTTCATGCTCAATGCAGGCAAGAAATTATCAACCGACCAAATTTTTAAGCACGTTTGGGCAAATGACAAAGATGACCCAGAGATTGACAATGGCTATGTTTTTATCTACGTTTCCTACCTTCGCCAAAAATTAAAATCAATCGGTGCCAATGTAGTGATTGAGGGTGAGGAAATGGGTGATTATGAGTTGAAAGAATTGTAGGTGATACCATGTTTCGAAAATTAAGGATTCGTTTTATTGCGATTGCCTCCGTAGCCATTTTGATTGTCTTGTTTTCAGTGGTTGGGGTGCTTAATTCTGTTCGTCATATTCAAACGGTAAATGAAATCAACAAGATTTTAACCTTGATTTCAGATAATGATGGAACATTCCCAAGTGTGTCTAAGGCAACGAGTGAATTAGGCAATACAGTTTCTGTCGATACACTCTTTCAATATCGCTATTTTAGTGCTGTTATTGATGAAGATGGCAATATTACTTCGTTAAATTCGAGCAATATTTCTGATTTGACCGACGAACAAGTGGAGAGTTATCTGACCAAAATTAATCAATCAGGTGATACGAGCGGTGATTTTCATTATAACAATCACACTTATTTCTATCTTGTAACGGATGAATCAGATGATTCGACATTGATTGTTGTTTTGGACTCAACAAATCAAATTGAGGATAATATGACCTTGCTCCACCTGTCTTTATGGATGTCAGGGGTTAGTTTTGCTTTCTTTGTGCTTATGGTCTCTATTTTTTCTGGTAGAGTTATTGAGCCTTTTATCCGAAATTATGAACGGCAACGCCGTTTTATCACGAACGCAGGGCATGAATTAAAGACCCCTTTAGCCATTATTTCGGCTAATAATGAATTGGTTGAGATGATGAACGGTGAATCAGAATGGACAAAAAGTACCAACGACCAAGTTGAACGTATGACTGGCTTGATTAATAGTTTGGTGGCTATGGCTCGTCTAGAAGAACAGCCTGAAGTGGTATTGACCGATTTGAATTTTTCAGCAATTGCCCAAGATGCTGCTGAGGACTTTAAAGGGCCTGTCATTAAAGATGGCAAGCAATTTATCATGGAAATTCAGCCTGATATTCATGTCAAAGCAGAAGAAAAATCACTTTTTGAGTTGGTAACCCTTTTGGTTGATAATGCCAACAAATATTGTGATGCAAAAGGAGTTGTTTCAGTTAAATTAAGCAAGGCTAACCGCCTCTCAAAAGCACGTTTGGAAATTTCCAATACCTACGCCGAAGGCAAGAACGTTGATTATAGCAAATTCTTTGAACGTTTTTACCGTGAAGATGAGTCGCATAATAACAAAAAATCAGGTTACGGTATTGGCCTGTCAATGGCACAGACCATGGTCAAACTCTTCAAAGGAAGCATCAGCGTTTCTTATAGCGGAGATACCATTACATTCTTAGTAAGTTTGTAGTGATACACATCATGGGAGCTGATAAGGGATTCTCTATGGGCAGCGACAGCTCTCTTTAAGACTGTCCAGAGTTTCTATCAGACTTCTTTATTTCTCGGCTTGTGAACAAACAATCCATTGGAGAGTTTGTCTACCATTTAGTGTCATAAAAATAGGATAAATGACTGCGTAAGCGATACCAAAGTGGTATGAAAAGTCCTTTTATGGTATAATAGTAGAAATTAACTAAAATATGATAAAAAATACTTGACTTAGGAGATTAGTATGGTACAATCCATGAGCACAGCACAGCACAGCACAGCACAGCACAGCACAGCACAGCACAGCAC
>NZ_NETH01000086.1 GCF_003337175.1 Streptococcus gallolyticus | reverse complement strand
TTTTTGATGGTTCCATGACCTTTTTCTTCCATAACTACTCCTTCATTGATAATTAGTTTTGATTATTATAACAAAATTTTAAGCTTTTTTAAAGGTTGGGAAGAAATTAATCGCCCAAGCTAACAAATGCTTAATTAATTTTCGTTGTTACCAAGGCTTTGGCGACGATTTGACCCTCTAAAAAAAGCTCAAAGTCGATTAATGGCGATAAAAGATAACTTCGCAGGACATTCTTTTTCAAATGCATTCCTCCTCTTTCTTACTTCCTTTTCATCATTGTAACATGAATCTTCATATCATTTAAGCGCATACAAATGCTGTATAACAAACAAGGCAGCGATTTTAAAATCGCCACCTTATGATTAATCTGGATAAATATAGGTTACACTTCCACCCCAAAATGAATCAAGTGGATTAAACCAACCACGGAAATTCGCTATGTATTGATTTCCAGCGTAATTAGATTCTTTAACTTGAATACGTGTATTACTTGCTACATCTGTCACATAAGCTACGTGACCATAACCGCCACCATCATTTGGCCAAACTGCAATTGACCCCACACGTGGCGTTGAGCCAGTCCTAAATCCCTTAGCTTTGGCATTTGTGGCCCAGCCGCCAGCATTTCCAAGCCAATTTGGAATCCATGGCGCTAATGATTTCACCGCCCAAGTACACTGACCAACAGGGTAAGTATTCGTTTCATTGATGTAAGTCGTAATACGAGGGGTTGGGGTAGTATTCTGATTTGGAACATTGTCTGCTCTAAAACCTGAAGTTCCTTTCAATCCTTCAAACTGATTGGTAATGGCATTTTGACCATAGATATGGACACTATAGTCTCCTGAGACATAACCATGATTTGCTAAATTGATTTGTACCTTATAGATTCCGTCACCTATTTTAGTCGTAGTGTACCATTTTATATCATCTTGACCATTGGCATTAGACCAAGTAGGTGCAACAATAGATGTTATGTATTCTGGCACATTCGTCACTAATATATCATAAGTTGTATCATTAACCTTATTAATCTGACATGAAATCTCTTGTTTATTAATGGCAATCTCTTGAGCACTAATTCCAACCATCTTTCCACCTTGTGATAGATAAGTATGGATAAAATACCTTCCATATCCGCTATGATTTTTCAAATCAGCAACAGTTGTCCCTTCACCACTATCAGTATACCACTTAAGATCATCTTGACCATTTTCTTCTGACCAAACCGCATAATGTATCGTCCCATTTGTTGGCGCATAGATATCTGTCGATAGTCTGATGCTACCATTTTTGAGAGCGATCTGTGGCGCTTTAGGACTTATTTTCGTATTTTCTAGAGCAACCCCTGAACGACTACCATCTGTATAATGTGTATAAACATGTGTGATATAATTTCCTGCACGATAACCATGATTCGCTAAATTAAATCGAACTCTAGCTTGACCGTTTAAAATATCAGAAGTTGAATACCACTTCAAATCATCTTGACCGTTTTCTTCTGACCAGACAGCCACATCCACCCATTTAATGGTCTTACCATTACTTGATTGTTGAGCAATAACTTCAAAAGTTTTACTCACTGAATCATAATGAGTTTTAGAAATAATGGCATTTCCTTGCTGATCAGCAAAAACTGGATGTGAAAGACAAGTTGCACCTAGTAAAACCGTTGACAATAAAGCTGTTTTAAGTTTACTCAAAAAGCTGTTCTCCTTCTTTGTATAATGTGTTTACACTATATAATTCGGAAAAACAGCTCTAAAATCTGGTATTATTTAATAAATTACCCTTTTTCTTTTACGATATAAACTGGGCGTTTCTTGGTTTCAAGGAAAATTTTGGAAATGTATTTTCCAATGATTCCGATAGCAAGCAGTTGGATACCACCAATGAACAAGATGATACAAACTAGACTAGCCCAACCAGTGACACTTCCACCGATAGTCAATTTTCGAACAATAATAAATAAAATTCCTAAAATCGAAAACATGAATGAAATTGTTCCCGCCCAAAGAGATAAATCAAGCGGTATTTCAGAAAAGTTGATAAACCCTTCCATCGAGTAATTCCATAAACGCCAAAAGTTCCATGACGTTTCACCAGCGACACGTTCACGATTTTCATAGGCAATGTAAGCCACATCGTAGCCAACCCATGAAAAAATTCCTTTTGAAAAGCGATTGACCTCACCCAGCTCTAAAATGCTATCAACAACTTGTCTAGTCATCAGACGGAAATCACGCGCACCATCTATCATTTCAGTATCTGAAACAGCATTTATTATTTTATAAAACATCTTAGAGAAGAAAGAACGAATGGCAGGCTCACCCTTACGGTCGGCACGACGTGTTCCAACAACATCATAGCCTTCTAAAATCTTCTGATACATATTAATCAAAAGTTCAGGCGGATCTTGTAAATCCGCATCCATAACAGTGATTAAATCACCATCAGCAGCCTCAAGCCCTGCCAAAAGCCCTGCTTCTTTCCCAAAGTTACGTGAGAAAGATAGATAATGAACGTTAGGAAAACGCTTAGCAACATCACGCAATACGTTTAATGTCTCATCTTTTGAACCGTCATTAACAAAAATATAATCAAATACCAAATGATTTTTTAACTTTTGCTCGACTTTTTGAGTTTCTTCCAAAAATGGGTAAATTGTTTCTTGCTCATTGTAACAAGGAACAACGATAGATAAAGATTTCATATTCCACATTTTCCATCAAAATTTATAGATTCTTTCAAATATTTTCTACCTTATTTTTACATTAGCCATATAAACAATATTTCTACCGTACTGGTTAGGATTCAAATCCGCTCAACAATTTAAAGTCTTAAATGATGTTCTTCTAGGCTAAATAAGCAGCTATGATATAGCCAAAATAAGTAATAAGTGGTAAGCAAACCAAAATAACAATCGATTTTAATTGTAATTTTAATTTTTTAAAATGATAAGACGACAAAAGTAAAATAAGAATCCAAATTGGTATAAAGTATCTTGCTTGCACGCCATCAATAATAACAGAACCAATCTCAGAAAATTGTAAGTAAAGCATCACAAATACAAGATTTATAAAGAGAATTGCAATTATAATACTAATAAGATTAAATAATACATCGCCATTTATAGTCTTACCTTTTTCATCATGAACATCAATGTCAGGCTGCTGGACACGAGTACTTAAATAAAGTCCAGCCACACAAAATACTTCAATGAAGAGAGGGATATTATAAACATTTATGTTACCGTAGGCAGTCTGAATTTCAAAAATATTATAGTTTAAAACCGTATTAACTAATATCAGTATAAATTGTATCATATTAGATTTTATATAAGATAGTTGCTTATAAGTATCAACATTTCTTCCCCAGAATAGACCTGTATTGACATCTTTAACATACAGATACCAAATAATGGTAATGGCCGCCGTTAAAAATAACGTAAAATACAATTGGTAGATGAATCTTTTCTTTACCTTGTTATGATACATATAGTAAATGATAGGTAGTAGTAAAGCTATAAATAAGAAATTTGGCATCTTCGAAAATGAAAATAAAATACTGACAAAAGATAATGATGTAATATCTTTTTGAGTAATTTCTTCCTTTGATTTGACTTTACTAAAAAATTCAAATAGATAAACTAAAAACAATGCTGTTACAGAGACTAAATAGGCGTCAGCAGTAATAGAGGCAAATGTTAAAAAAATTGTTGGAACTAGTGTTAAGAGACTTAAAGGAAGCTTTGCTTTTGTTGACTTCCTAATAGCTAATAAGTAAATGAAAAAGAAAACTAGAAAACCAACTAATCTCATGAAGAAAAACTCAATAGCAGGCGATAATTTAGCTGTTTTCGCAAACAAGGCAACAATAACATATGGGGCATAGACCACAGGGTTATTAGGAATTGTATTTGTACTAGCTCTAAAAGTCTGTTCAGAACTATAAGATAAATCTGAATAATTAGTCCACCAAAATAGGTCTACTGCTGGATAATTTGACTTTATTATCTTACTGTTCCATGCTCTATCGATAAATTCATTTTCTGTTACCGATACACTCCCACCAACTTGTGATAAGTCTTCGTCCTGAATAACCTTGAAGTCACCATTTGAAATCTGCAGTACTCTACTATAATGTGTCTCCTCATCATACCAGCTCATTGGTTGTTTGATAACAATTGTAAATAACCCCATTAGGAATGCAATAATTAATGAGATTGCAATCACCTTGTCAGTTTTTGAATTACCTAAATTCAAAAACGATTTCATTTTTTTCATACTTATAATTCATTCCTTTCGTTTCACTCAAGGCACAACACTGAATGAAAAAGTGCTGTGCTCTTTATTTTGATTTATAATTAAAGTGAGAAGACCTATCACTACTACAAATCACGGGGAGGAGAGTAAGTGAGTAGTTCAGCTACTACCTCGCATATTTATAGGTGTAGCTCATCCCATCAAGCACAACTAACTGTGAC
>NZ_NETH01000085.1 GCF_003337175.1 Streptococcus gallolyticus | reverse complement strand
AAATGTCTTTGAATAAAATCTTGTTCACTTTGAGTGAGTTGAGTCTTACGACGACCACAACGTTTCTTGTTGGCCTTGTAGTTCTTGTAGTAATCATAGGCCGTGTGACCAGTCTTGAGGTAAGCAATGACCTTATAAATCGTTTGTCTTGATCTTTTGAGGGATTGACAAATATCGCTAATAGGTATTCCCTCTTTGTAATAAGCCTCTATCATTACAAGCTCGGTTGTGGTAAGATGAGTATAGGTCATTTATGTTAGTTCCTTTCAGACAAATGTGGTGTTTATCTGAGCCTAACATAGATGGCTTTTTTCTGTCTAGCTTAATTTTACAAATTGGGTTTTATAAAAGCTTTGCCATTTTGAAAAATAGTTATTTTTATAGGGTTATCTATAGTTACAAACTATAACAAAAAAGTAGGTATTTGTCTGAAAATTTGGTAAAATAGGAAAAACTGACAAAAATTTTTGGTGGGGATTAAAGAACATTTAATATAAATACAGCGAGGTAAAACCAATGCGTGACAATCACTTACACACACATTTTTCTTATGATTCGGATGCTCGATTCGAGGATTATTTAGAGCATTATGACGGCGATATTGTGACAACAGAGCACTACGATTTATCAAATCCTTATACAAAACAGGATGACATTCCTGATTATGACGCTTATTCTAAGGAAATAGCTGAGCTGAATGCCAAATATGGTAATCGCATCAAGCGTGGCATTGAAATTGGTTATTATGAGCCACGCGAGGCAGATATTACAGCTTTCTTGGCAAATAAAGATTATGATTTGAAACTATTGTCAGTTCACCACAATGGTATTAACGATTATCTAGATGATGAAGTGGCTGACATGGATAAAAATACCATTATTCAAGAATATCTCGACAAATTGGAACATGCTATTGGTCGTGTAGAGGCAGACGTTTTAGCTCATTTTGATTATGGTTTTCGACTTTTTGAGGTTTCTGTGGCAGAATTACAAGCCTATGAAGAACAGCTCCGTCGCATTTTCCAAAAAATGATTGATTTTGATTTGGCATTTGAGTTAAATAGTAAATCAATGTACCTCTATCATCACGAGAACCTTTATCGCTATGCCTTAGGCTTGGTAAGAAAATTAGGCGGACATAAGTATTCCATTGGTTCAGACGGGCATAAGTTGGAGCATTTCCGCTTAGCTTTTGACAAAATACAAGCATTGCTAGACGAATGTGATATCAAAGAATGGGAGATTTTGTAAAGGGAACTTTAGGATGAAAATCATATTTTTACATGGTTTAGGACAAGACGAAACATCTTGGAATGAAGTGATAAAGGCATTGCCAAATCACGACTGTTTGAGTGTCAAGTTATTTGAAAGGGATGTTTTCCCAACAGATTTCCAAGTGTTGGAAGATAAAGTTCTTAGTATTCTGGAAAGTACTGATGAAGTTTTTATTCTTGTAGGGTTATCACTAGGTGGCATGCTAGCGCTTGGTGTGATTTAGTTTCATTTGGCAAAGCTAGCAGGAGCTGTGGTCTCAGGTGGTTCATATCAACGGAAAGGGAATGGAGTTTTTTTATATGCAATACCTACTTTTCTTGCACCCAAGCTCGGGTATTTGAAAAACAAGGTGTTGACAAACAAGCAATGAAATCATTTTACGGAGGGCTTTAACAGTTCAATTTAGCTAAAGTATTAACAGAGATTGAGTTACCAGTTCAACTTATTTGTGGTCAAAATGATAAGGCAAACTTACCAGCAGCAAAAGCCATGCACAAACTAATGACTAATTCACAGTTGAACATTATCCCAGATAGTGGGCATGTGTTAAATACAGAGTGTCCAGATGATTTTGCTAATATTATTAAAAACTTTCTAAATAGAATCATCTAGTTAATCTAGGCAAATTTTTAATAAAAAACGCTATGAGCAATCTAACTCATAGCGTTTTTGATACTTTTTAGCCATTAGTGAGAAACACGTTTGCGGGCTGCTTTTTTACGGTTTTCTTGAATGAAAGCAGCTTTTTCTTCTTCAGGATCAATAATATTTTTCTTAATCGCAAAAACAGCGCCAGCAACAGTAGCGGCAGTAGCTACAACTCCAGTAGCAAGTCCTTTAGCAAATGCAAATTTTTTAGCCATAATAATTCTCCTCCTTATTGATAGAACAGCGGGCAAAATCAATAATACCCATTATTAGCAACGGAACGCAAGCTTCTTGTCCAGTCGCCTTTATGTTATAATAATGGTAACGAAAAATGACTTAAAATTCAAGTGAAAACGTTATTTTTATTAAAAAAATAGGGCTTAGGATGGATATAAAGACGAGATGTCAGAAAAAATAAAATTAATTGCAGTAGTTGGTCCGACGGCAGTTGGAAAAACAGCTTTGGGAATTGAGTTGGCACAAGAATTTAATGGCGAAATCATCAGCGGCGATAGCCAACAAGTTTACCGCCATTTGGACATTGGAACGGCTAAGGCAACTCCTGAAGAACAGGCGACAGCTCCGCATCATTTAATCGATGTGCGTGATGTTGATGCCAATTATTCTGTTTATGATTTTGTCGTGGAAGCCAGTCAAGCGATTACGGAGATTGCCAGTCGTGGCAAAGTGCCCATTATCGTTGGTGGCACAGGCTTGTATTTGCAGAGCTTGCTTGAAGGGTATCACCTAGGCGGCGAGGTTGACCAAAAAAAAGTCTTGGCTTATCGCAAAACCTTGGAACAATTGTCAGATGAGGTTTTATTTGGAAAATTAGCAGAGCTGGGAAAAGAGATTCCAGAGGTAAACCGTCGCCGTGCCATTCGTGCCTTGGAACTAGCCAAATTTGGGCAAAATCTTGCAAACAAAGAAACGAATTATGAGGCGCTTCTCATTGGGTTAAATGATGACCGTCAGGTGCTTTATGACCGTATCAATCACCGTGTTGACCTGATGCTTGAAAAGGGCATTTTGGATGAAGCCAAATGGCTTTATGAGAATCACCGTAATGCTCAAGCAGCGCGAGCGATTGGTTATAAAGAGCTTTTTCCATATTTTACAGGCGACGCTTCTTTGGAAGACTGTGTCGAAAAACTCAAGCAGAACACGCGCCGTTTTGCCAAGCGCCAATTGACGTGGTTCAGAAATCGCATGGCTGTCAATTTTTACACTGTTTCAGAAGTTGATTTTAAAGAAACTGTTATTCAAGACGTTAACGAATTTTTAAAATAGCGGAACTCTATGTAGAGAGTTTCATTTGTCATAGAAATTATAATGAAATGTCAGAAGAGAGTAACAGGGTTTCTGCCACTTTTTGGAATTTTTTATGTTATAATGATAGTTACGGATTAAAGAGAAAGACAAACTATAAGAGTTGTCAATAGTTTATTCTAATTTTTTTTAGAAAATTTTAGAACGTGTTTTAGACATGACAAAAAGCCTCTTAAAACAGCTGTTTTAAAAAGTCTTTCATCTATGCTTTTGTTGGTTTATCTTAGTTTATCCTCTTCAAAGGCTTCATTGTTCTGAAGTAGGCGAAACAGCACTCGAATGAGTTTCTTAGCGACATGAGAAATAGCGACATTGAAGTGTTTCCCTTGCTCTAACTTAATTCTCAAGTAAGCTTTAAACGTAGGGGAGTATCTAGCTACTTTAATAGCAGCTTGTATGAGTGCCCAACGTAGATGCGATGAGCCTCGTTTGACCATTTTACCTTGAGTATCTAGTTGTCCAGATTGGTAGATAGAGGGTTCTAACCCTGCAAAAGCTTGTAGTTGAGCTGGATTAGTGAAAGTATTAATGTTTCTGATTTCTGCTAAGATGACAGAGCCAA
The DNA here is from genome assembly GCF_003337175.1 of Streptococcus gallolyticus. GTDB lineage: Bacteria > Bacillota > Bacilli > Lactobacillales > Streptococcaceae > Streptococcus > Streptococcus gallolyticus_B. The sequence goes on along the minus strand of NZ_NETH01000085.1, from coordinate 697 downwards.
GGCGATTACCAATTCCAGGTATCGTAGTGATGACCGAGTTGAGCTCAGCCATCAACTCATCAATCTTCTTTTCAGCTTGTTTGATGAGTTTTTCGTAGTGTTGGATGTTCTCAATGATTTCAACCAATTCAAATTCACGAGCAAAAGAAGTTGTGCCAATAGAATTTGGAGCTAGTTCGAGAATATCCAACGCATGTTTAGCTGTTAATCGTTTAATCTCAATAAGTTTATCAAATCCAGCAGTTACCATTTTCTCAGGAGAAGGAAAACATTTGAGCAACTCATAGACATAGTCAGAGTGTTTCGTAACGACCTGATGTAGTTCAGGGAAAATGATATCTAAACACTTGGTATATTGGACTTTCCAATCTGATTGATGTTTCTTTAAACGATTCATGTGACGTGTCATAATCTTAAGTTCTTCTTGCCTGTTGTCATGCATAAATAGGGCACGATTAGGGTCAGAAAGCAACTTAAGAGCTATTGTACGTGCGTCCTTCTTATCTGTTTTCGTTTTACGAAGTGAGAGAGACTTTGTGAATTCTTTGATGAGTAAGGGGTTATAGGTGTAAATCGTATAGTTTTTCTGATGTAAGAATGTTAAGAGATTTAAGGCATAATGTCCAGTATCTTCCATGGCGATAAGACAGTCTTGTCTAAGCTGTTTCAAGGTGTTATGAAGCAGTTCAAATCCTTG
>NZ_NETH01000084.1 GCF_003337175.1 Streptococcus gallolyticus | reverse complement strand
TATATGGGAAAAATATAGATTTACTTGACGTTATTATATCATGAATATATGGAGGTAGAAGTTTGAAAAAACATTATTTTATGACTATTTTTCTATCTGTATTAACTACTATTATAGTTATTGGTGTGGGATAGAAGAAAAAGAATTTTTTCGTTTTGTTTTATATAAAGTACCCGTGGTGCTAGTTAATTTCAAACTACAATAAAAAGCCCAAAAGGACTATACTGTAAGTGTCTAAACAAACAGGAGGTTAGTCCCAATGAACCACTTACAGTATACTGCTAAATCTCATCACTTACAATGGAATATGCGACAATTATCAAAAATTTGTCATCAGTTATATCATGATTATTGTCCAGAACGCTTAAAATACCGCCGTAACGTTAGCTTATCCAAGGTTTCAGACCAATCTCTTCTTGTCTTACTACTATTGCAAGCTGAATTGGGTATTAAGTCACAACGGCATTTCTATCGTATCTTTCACCTCTTTCCTTGTGGGCATCTCCTTGAAAGAAGTCGTTTTAATCGACGAGCAAGACAATTAATCTGGTTAGTCCAAGTCATTAGACAAGCAATGAATGCTCACATTTCTCCTGATGCAATAGTCATCATCGACAGTTTTCCTCTACCACTTTGTCAACCTGTCCGTAACTACAGAGTCAGACGTTTCAATGAGATAGCTGATATTGGCTACAATGCCTCTAAGCACCTGTGGTTTTATGGCTTTAAAGTCCACATGTTAGTGACCTTATCGGGTTATATTCTAAACTATGTTGTCACACCAGCTTCTGTTCATGATATTAAAGCAGTTGACGAGCTACTAGAAGGATGTCAGCAATCCGTCATTTTAGCTGATTTAGGTTATCTTAGCCGTGAACTGAAAGATGATCTGGAGCAACAAGGTTACGATCTTTGGACTCCCTTACGACAAAATATGGTAGGAGCTAAACAACATAATCATTGGGAACTAATGGCTATGAGACGAACCATTGAGACCAGATTTTCAGAACTTTGTTCCCTTTTTTATATAGAACAAACACTGGCCAGAGGATTAGCAGGATTGCAATTGAGTCTGGAGCAAATCATACTAGCTTATAATCTGAGATATTTTGAAATGAACTAGCACCACGAGTATAAAGTATATTTATATACTACTAAAACCAATTTAAAATTCTAGCTAACAAAAAAACCTCCAATTGGGGGTTTTCTTTAGTTTATTTTTGATAATTTGAGCCGTATTTGACGAAGTCAGCAACATCATCTGTTTTTCCTTCGTGTAAGTCTCTAACAATTTTTGTTCCGACAATAACACCGTCTGATACTTTGTTAAAGCGCTCAATGTCCGCTGGAGTTGAGACACCAAAACCTGTTAAAACAGGAATGTCAGCAATAGTTTTAAGATTGGTCAAATGTTTATTCAAATCATCACGATAATTACCAGTTTTACCAGTGACACCGTTAATAGCAATGGCATAGATAAATCCTTCAGCATCTTTACATAACGTTTTCTGACGTTCAATACCTGTTGTCAGACTAACGAGTGGCACAAGCGCAATATCTGTGTCGGTAAGATATGGTTTTACCATATTTTCGTGTTCGTGTGGTAAATCAGGAATAATCAACCCTTTAACAGACGTATTTTTCAAGTCGAAAATAAATTTCTCAATGCCGTATTGATAGACAGGATTAATGTAAGTCATGATGACCAAAGGAACTGTCGTTTGTTTTTCTTGTAATTTTTGAACAATCACTGTTAAATTCACACCGTTAGCCAAACTTCTTTGCCCTGCTAATTCAATGACTGGTCCGTCAGCAACGGGGTCTGACCATGGAATACCCACTTCAATAGCAGAAGCTCCGCTATTTTCCAAAAAAGTAATGGTGTCAAACAAACCGTCTAAAGCTTTTTCGTGGTCTCCTGCCATAATGTATGGCACAAAAATTCCTTTACCGCTTGCTTTTATGTTTTCAAGATGTTTTGTGAGTGTCTTAGTCATAGTCTATTTCCCTTCTACTTCCAAACGTTCTTTTACTTGCACAACATCCTTATCACCACGTCCAGATAGACAAACAATGATTGATTTATCTGGTCCTAATTCCTTAGCCACTTTTTGAGTCAAAGCAATGGCATGACTTGATTCGAGGGCTGGAATAATCCCTTCCAAACGTGATAGAAGCATAAACGCTTCAAGTGCTTCATCATCGGTAATAGAATCGTATGTTGCACGACCAATAGCTTTGAAATGGCAATGTTCTGGACCAACGCCTGGATAATCAAGACCAGCTGAGATTGAGAAAGCTTCCATGATTTGTCCATGACGGTCTTGCAAAACAGTCATCAAAGCACCATGCAAAATACCTATACGTCCCTTAGCAAATGTTGCAGCGTGTTCTTCAGTATCAAGTCCATGTCCTGCTGCTTCAGCACCGTAAAGAGTAACTGATTCATCTTCAACAAATGGATAGAAAAGACCAATCGCATTTGAACCACCGCCAACACAGGCTAGGACAGCATCAGGCAATTTTCCTCCTGAAATCTCTGCATATTGTTCCTTTGCTTCTTGACCAATAACAGATTGGAAGTCACGAACCATTTCAGGGAAAGGTGCAGGTCCGAGAGCTGACCCCATGATGTAGTGTGTATCTTCGATATTAGCTACCCACGCGCGAAGGGCTGCATTGACGGCATCTTTCAAAACGCGTGAACCATCAGTTACAGAAAAGACTTTAGCGCCTAGCAATTCCATACGAAAAACATTGAGTGCTTGGCGTTTTACGTCCTCTTCACCCATGTAAATCGTACATTCCATGTCAAAAAGTGCAGCTGCTGTTGCCGTTGCAACCCCGTGTTGACCAGCACCCGTTTCGGCAATAATTTTCTTTTTACCCATTCGTTTAGCAAGGAGAACTTGACCGAGGGCATTATTAATTTTATGAGCACCTGTGTGGTTAAGGTCTTCACGTTTGAGGTAAATTTTCGCACCGCCGATATGTTTTGTTAAACGCTCTGCGTAATAAAGCGGTGTTTCACGACCGACATAATTTTTCAAAAGCGCATCGAGTTCTTCTTGAAAGCTTGGGTCTGCCTTAGCTTCGCGGTAAGCTTCATCAAGTTCGATAACCGCAGTCATCAGTGTTTCGGGAACAAATTGTCCACCAAATTTTCCGTAAAATCCATTAATATCTGGTTGGTTATAGCTCATTTTTTCACACTTTCTATAAATTTTGCAATCTTCAATAAATCTTTTTCACCATCCGTCTCAACACCAGAAGAAACATCAACAGCGTAAGGATGAAAGAAAGTTATGGCCTTTTGGACATTATCGACAGTTAATCCGCCTGCTAAAAAATATGGCTTCGTGATTTTCTTATCTTTTAACAATTCCCAATTAAATGTCTTGCCCGAACCAGCCAAGGGAGCGTCAAATAATAAATAATCCGCTTGGCTATCAATTTCTTCCAGTGCTTTTTGGACAGGAATGGCACGAATACTTGGAACATCAATTTTCTTAAAGAGCTCTTCTTCAAAATCTCCATGGATTTGTACCAAATCAAGAGGCACTTTAGTCATCGCTTCCTGAAGTTCTGCCATTGTTGGACTGACAAAAACACCCACTTTCTGGACAGTTTTTGGAATAAATTGAGCCAAATAGTTAGCTTGTTTTATGCCAACTTGCCGCTTACTTTTAGCAAAGACAAAACCGATATAATCTGCTCCGCTTTTGACTGCCTGTGCAACGGCTGCTTGTGTTGAAAGCCCGCAAATTTTAACCTTTGTCAATTTGCAACTCCTTCACTTTTTCAGAAACATTATCTGCTTTCATCAATGCCGTGCCAACCAAGATGCCATTGAAAAATGGGGCAACCAAGGTAGCATCGTCTTTGGTGAAAATAGCTGATTCTGAAATATAAACTGGCATTTCTTTGAAATGCGCTGATAATTCCAAACTGGTATTGATATCTGTTTCAAAAGTCACTAAATTACGATTGTTAACGCCGATAATTTTAGCACCAATGCGATGTGCGACTTCCAATTCAGGTAAATGATGCGTTTCGAGTAAAACTTCTAGTCCTAACCCTGTCGCAAAATCATAAAGCTCTTTCAAGCGAGCTTCTGGCAAAGCTGCCACAATCAACAAAATCACGGTTGCTCCTGCATTACGACTACGAATGATTTGTTTTTCATCAATAATGAAATCTTTGGCAAGCGTTGGAATACTCACTTGACTAGAAATCTGACGGAGGTAATCAATGTCACCTTTAAAGAAGAAAGGGTCTGTCAGCACCGAAATCATTGCCGCACCGCTATCCTGGTAAGTTTTAGCTTGTTTGACAATGTCGACATCAAGATTAATGTCACCAAGGCTAGGACTAGCTTTTTTAACTTCAGCAATCACTTGAAGTTTCTTGGCATTATTTTTGAGATAGTCATACAGCTTATAAGTCTCACGAAGTGGTTGTAAGGATTCTGTATCTAACTCTTCTACTTCTTTTGCTTTTTGCTTCAAGATAGTTGGGAGAAATTCTTTACTCATATTTATAATTCATTCCTTTCGTTTCACTCAAGGCACAACACTGAATGAAAAAGTGCTGTGCTCTTTATTTTGATTTATAATTAAAGTGAGAAGACCTATCACTACTACAAATCACGGGGAGGAGAGTAAGTGAGTAGTTCAGCTACTACCTCGCATATTTATAGGTGTAGCTCATCCCATCAAGCACAACTAACTGTGAC
>NZ_NETH01000083.1 GCF_003337175.1 Streptococcus gallolyticus | reverse complement strand
GTAAATGGACAGCGGAAGAAATGAATTTTTTCTTTGCAATAATAGCGAAAGCTAGAAATCAAGGCACTAAAGAATTATTTTTTGATAAATATCAATTAGCTGACCTAGCAAGTTACAGCATTGAGCATAATCAACGCTTTTATGACACAATGGATAATTTAGCCAATAACATTAGTAAATTAAGATATATTGAACGAACAAGTCATTCTGTTGAGTATATGGCTTTATTTACTAGATTTAAAGTTGAATGGGCAGAAGATTTATCAGATATGAGGGCACTAGTTAGCATTTCTGATAAATTTGAATACATTGTAAATAAACTAGATGCTAACTTTACCCAGTATGAACTTGAAGAATTTACAAAAATTCGCTCAACCTACGCTAAAACTGCTTACCGCTTACTAAAACAATGGCGAACAGTTGGTAAAAAAGAGTTTCCAATTGCTGAATTTAAAACGTTAATGGATATGCCAAGCTACTACCTCCCAACTCATATTGATAGACTAGTTTTAAAGCCCATTTTGAAAGAATTAAATCAGTATTTCATAGGCTTAAAAGTTAAGAAAATCAAGTCAAATAAACGTGGCAACCCTGTTTTAGGCTATGAATTTACATGGAAACCAGAGACAACGGGTGAGTGGGAAGATGATAAATACAAGAAAAATGACTTTTATAAGCCTAAAAAAAGCAAGTCAAATGTACCAGATTGGGTAGAAAAAGAGTACAAACACAGTGCGACAGCTGAAGAACAAGCACAACTTGAAGAATTAAGACGTAGCATGCTTGAAGATTAACCGCATTTTGTTACCTTTAAACCTCGAAAACCCTTGGGAGTGTGATGATTAAGACGTTATCAAGTACAAAATATCGGTAACTAGTAAAGGAGAATACATTGAAAGACAACGAGAGAACTTGCTGAATTATCTGGTGTATCAAAACAAGATAACATTTGAATATACGCGACTATACAAGTATAGTTTGAAGTGTTATAATAGCTTAAAGGGGGTGCTACTATGCACGTTTTAGAAAAAAATACACAGGTTAACTTTAAAACAAATAGCGATTTACTAGAGAAAGCTAAAGCTATTATCACAGCCCAAAACCTTGATATGACAGCTAGCTTTAATTTATTTTTAGAAAACATTGTACAAAACAAAACCCTACCTTTTGAGACTGACGCCGATAAAGAACGAGCTGAATTATTAGCAGGGTTACGGGCTGAAATTGCCCAAAGTTTTAACGATTTAGAACATGGACGGGTATATAGTGCTAGTGAAGTGAGGGCTAACCTTGGTATCTGATAATAAAAACTACAGCCTTATTATCCCTGAAAAGGTACAAGAACAGCTACGAGCTATTAAAAGTTATATTGAAACTACCTACTTTTCAGAACAAGCAGGGGCTAACACCGTTAACAATATACTATACGGGCTAGAACGTCTTGAAATTTTCCCAGAAGCAGGATTTAACGTAGATGAGAAAGTAGGGAAAACCATTTACCCGCCTTATAATACCCGTTGCATTGTTTTAGGGGACTACTTAGCTTTCTATCACATTTTAGAAGACAGAAAAGCCGTTTTTGTATCTGACATTATCCATAGCAAACAAGACTATATCAGATTGTTTAAGAAAAAATAATATACCTAAGCATAGGTAACGGAAAAGCATCCTTAGTCTTGGCGGACAGGGTGCTTTTTTAATTAACATTTTTAGTTATGATAGCTACAATTTTTTCAAAAATAAGGTATAATAAAAGCATAAAGATTTATTTTTTTATTAGATTCCGCTATTCTAGCTTTAGTTGTTTAAAGCACTACCCAGCGGTGTTACTAGTTAGAAAGTAACAGATAAGGTAGCATTTGTTGAATTGGAACGGTCTATTATTTTAGATAGAGCATTGTTTGAAAGATAACAAAGAAGTCTTTATTGATAATGAGTAATAGTTAGATTGTACTCACTGCAATCGTGTCCTCTTAATTTAAAGTGAGTTGGTATTGTATTTAATCTTATTTGTGAATAATATTATGAACCTGTTTGGAGAAACACAATCTTTCTGCGCTTAAGCGGAAGTCCTAGCCAGAATGGCTGTGTTTTTTGTGTGCCTAAAAACAGGTTCTTTTTATTTGCTAAGTTTAATACAAACCAATAGTGATGTTATGGCTGGTGGGAGAAGAAAGATGTGTTCCAAGTGGAAGTGCTTTAGTCTCTGTTATCACTACTCAAAAGTTAGTAGTCAGCAAGTGCTGAGAACACTTTTGTTTTAATTTATTTTTTTTTATGAGAGGTAGGACAAACATTATGAATACTGAAAGCAAGCACTAATTGAAGTGCTTTTTATTTTTGGAAAGGGGTGAACATTATTGAGTTGTAAGACTTTTTAGATTGCAATGAGCTAATCAAGAAGTTAAGCAACTGACAAATTTTTAGCGAGACGCTACTGCGTCGAGATTAAAAATTGGCAGTCGATGCGTAGCATCGAAAATCGAAAAATGACGAAGTCATTTTGAGTTTGAGCGATAGCTCAAAAGGCGCTGTCTATACAACGCGAAAAGCGTGTATAGACAGTCGCACGTTGATGCGAAGCGATTTCTGGCGAAATCGTATAGACACGCTTTGCGTGTCGGCGGGGAGAGCAGTTGGCTCAATATGGACCGTTTTGCATACTCAAAATCGGCAAATAGCAAGTCACGATTATCATTAGCGCGGTTGTAGCAAAATGCGCTATTGCTTAGTTTGTTTGTTAGTAGCAGACAAGCGATATTTCAGCAAAGAGGACTGGCAGCCCTCGTAAAATTAGCTGAAGATTTTTTAACACGAAAAACAAAAAAGGAGACAGTGTATGTCAAAATTAGAAGCAAAAGGACGAGATATTTTACGCAAACAGTATTATGACCGCTCCAAGGTCGCTAGAGAAGCCATTAAGCTCGAAAATGGGCGTCATGCGGTCTATAATACAATTTCAAGCAAGAATAGCCTGCGACAGCATGAATCGCAATGGCGACAATTTGCCACGTATGCCAGCGAAAAATATCACGTTAAAGGGCTTAAAAAGCTCAATAAACACATGGTCGCTAGCTATTTAAACGAGTTAAAAGCCCAAGGAGTTGCCGAAAAGACCTTAAAATCAAGGGTTTCAGCTATTAATCATGTCATGGTGGGGTCTGGCGTTTGGAAGAGCAATCAGAAAGTTTCATTGACTAATTTAAGAGGCAATGGCTCTGTGAGCCACGAGAAGGGGGCTAGACGCGTTTATAAGCCTCTGACTGGTAAAGAGTGGCGGGAGGCAAATCAAGGGGCTTACAGGGCCAATATGGAGCTTGTAGACCTATCGCGAGCTTTTGGACTCCGTCGGAGCGAAATTTTTGGCAAAGCTGGGAGTAGCTACAAAGGACTAACCTTTCGTAACTTAGGACACGTAGAAGGCTCTCAGAGGCTGTTTGCGGAGGTTATCGGTAAAGGTGGTAAATATCGTGTTGTTCCTGTTTTAGAAGCCTTTAAAGGGCAAATGTGGGCGAAATACGGCACACAGAGCCGAACTTATCCCAAAGATTATTTCAAAAAGCCCGCTGAAGAGCGAGCTCGACTCTTAAAATCAAGTCTCAAATCAAAAGAACGGCTCTTCCAGACCAACAAAAGCAATGTTCCTTTGCATATCAATCGTAACGAATACGTGGAACGCATGCTTAAAGAACGTCAGAAACACTATGAAAAGTCGCAAGGGAAGCTGACTCCCAACCAAAAACGAGTAGGGTATAGTCGTATTCGCTTTAAAGAACTGGAAAATGGACGCCTAGAGCTCTTTAAAGTCGATTACAAGAACGGACAGCGAGTGATTACAGCAGTAAAACCGTTTGATGTCATCAAAGTAGCGACTTTTGAGGGCTACGCTTTGGCTGCTGCCGACGTTATGCGAGCGGTCGGACACAATCGATTAGACGTTTTACAGACGTATTTGTAAATTTGACTATTATTTTGTTAGAGTAAGAAGTTTTGATATAATGTCAATGTCGCAACTTTGCTCAACGCTAAGACGAACTTAGTGAGGAGGTGAAGTCTTATGCGTATTTTTACCGAACTTATCTTACTCCCGCTGATAGTCAATGTGCTATCAGACGTTATTGCTGAATGGCTAATCAGTAAGGCAGAAGATAAACGCGACAACCACAAACAATAGCCTGAATGCCCTTGAGCAAGGTACAAAAAACACCCTAGTTTTTGCGAGTTACTAGGGTGTTTTTCTTATGCGCTCAATTTTACCGAACTTTTAAGCATATTTATTGTATCACTTGTTATTTTTAAAGTCAAAAAAAGTAGTGTTCCTCAAACACTACTTAGGAGATTATGAAAAAGAAAAGTTTTAGGATTGTCTAAATCATAGTACTAGAAATTTAAAGAAAACTAAAAAATGGAAAAATAACTGGCAGATTGACGATTTTTTTCGAAGAAAAAATCAAAATCTGAGTGTTTATATATATTTATATAATGTTTAATATATATTTAGGCGACTCACGAGCCTTACAGCCCCAAGGGTTTTCAAGTTTTATCAATAACAAAATGTCGGTTTATCGATAACAAAATGTCGGTTTATCAATAACAAAATGTCGGTTTATCAATAACAAAATGTCGGTTTATAAAAACATTTTTTTTTATTGTTTTTATAAAGAAAAAGCGCTATAATAAAAACAAAAAATATGAGGTGTTTTTATGGGAAGTGAAATGGTTAAACATCATAATGATTTGAATACTGTTGTTATGCGTAAATGGACAGCGGAAGAAATGAATTTTTTCTTTGCAATAATAGCGAAAGCTAGAAATCAAGGCACTAAAGAATTATTTTTTGATAAATATCAATTAGCTGACCTAGCAAGTTACAGCATTGAGCATAATCAACGCTTTTATGACACAATGGATAATTTAGCCAATAACATTAGTT
>NZ_NETH01000082.1 GCF_003337175.1 Streptococcus gallolyticus | reverse complement strand
CTTTGTAATAAGCCTCTATCATTACAAGCTCGGTTGTGGTAAGATGAGTATAGGTCATTTATGTTAGTTCCTTTCAGACAAATGTGGTGTTTATCTGAGCCTAACATAGATGGCTTTTTTCTGTCTAGCTTAATTTTACAAATTGGGCCCTTAGAAAAAACATTGTGGGGCTTTGCCAATCCTAATAGAAAATTCGATTGGCAGAAGACGCATGGAAAAATGGTATATGATCCATTCTCTTACTCAAAAGAGAAATGGGATGACTTTAGAAACTATGAAAGCTATGTTTCTAAATTACCAAATTTCATGCGTTGGGAAGAAATCGAAGAGATTGAAAATGCCAAGAAGAACAATGGCTATGACATCAAATTCTTTCAAAAGATAGTTCCAGTCGCTAATCCAGAAAAGCTTAAACAGTTTAAAAAGCTGAACTTAGTGACAATTGGCAATCAAACAGCAATGGCTAAGCAATCGTTTGGGCGTAAGACGTTTGAACAATACTTAAATCAAACTGGCGTTGCTGTTGATTTTCCAAAATTAAAAGCCGTCAATGCTGACACACCACTTTTAAAAGAGTTAGACGGTTTGATTGAACGAGCCCCGCATGGCATGCTGATTGTCAGCAAATCAAAACAAATTGTTAATGTTATCCATGAACGCCACCCTGAAATAGGCATTTGGACAGGTGATGTTAAAGAAGGAATTGATAAGCAAATTATTGTTGCCACAAACCAAGTTTTAGGTGTTGGTGTTGACGGTTTACAATACAGATTTCAAACAATTGTCGTTCTTGATCCAGTTGACGAAAATAGTGGTGAATATGATGACTATCGTCAACTTCTATGGCGAGTAACAGGAAGTCGTCAGCAACACGATGTCAACGTTATTGAATTTTACTACAAGGAGAATAAGAGTGTTTAAATTACCAGAAAACAAACCACAAAAACCAGTTGATACACCAAGAAATTTCTTCATCTATGGTGACACGATGAGTGGGAAGTCATATTTAGCTAATGAATTTCCTAATCCTATCATTTTGAATACAGATGGAAATGCAACTGCTAACACAGTTCCAAGCATCCAACTTGAAAATGTAAAAGATAAAAATGGCAAGATTACAAAATCGGTCATTGAGCAACTCGCAGAGATAATGCTAGCGTTAAGAACTCAAGAACATACGTATCAAACAGTCGTCGTTGACGTCATTGATGATGTACTTGATTTAATCACCTTTGCTTTGCAAGACCGATTTGAGGTTGATAGTTTATCAGAAATAGGCTATGGCAAAGGTTATGCAATGCTAAAATCAGTTACTCGTGAACTTATTGCAGACCTTAAAGCACTTCCGATGAACGTCATTTATATCTCACGGCTTGAAGAGAAATTCGATGATAAAGGTAAAAAAATCGGTGAGGCGCCGTCTTTACCGCAAAAACAACTTAATCAATTTAATGGTAATTGTGACTTGATGATTAAAACGCGAAAAATTGGTGAAACATACATGCGAGAAGTGGACCGCAAGCGAAAAAATTACAAGCCAGAGGAAATTGACGACCCTGCAATTTTAGATATTTTGATGACTATTCGAAATGCCTTTCCACGAGGGGCAGAAAAGAATATTAAGTCGACTAAGAAAACAGTAAATACTAAAACTCAAGCAGTCGATGATGAAGAAGATTTTTAATAATACAGGAGAACAAAAATGAGTTTACTAGAATTAATGCAAGAAATTAAAGAATCAGGATTTGACCCACGTAAAGATAGTGCTAGCGGAAATAGTCGTATTCCAGTTGGGGAATATCCAGTTGTTATTACAGCTCTAGGCTTTAACATCGCAGATAGCGGTTGGGAATATGTTCAAATTCAATGCGAAATTTTAGATGGTGAATTTGCAGGTCAAACAGAATATGTTTCAATCCATTTTATGGAAGATTGGAAAGGCAAAGAAACACCTAAATTTGTTTTACAACGAAATTTGAAGTTAGCTCGTAAACTGGCAACATTTGCTAATATTAAACAAAAAGCTTCGGACTGGGAAGACGGCTACTCTATTGCCGAAATGCTTAAACCAGCAGTTGGCTTACAAGTGACACTTGAAATCAAAGAAACCAAAAATAAAAAAGATCCAGATAGCCCTTATCGAAATTATGACTTTTTTGAACTTGAAGATACAACTTCAACGGCACAATCAATGGAAATCGATGAAGATGACCTCCCATTTTAAGAGGTAAATTATGAAAAAGTCGATGAAAGATTTTGCCCTTGCTTATCAAAAACTCGGCTTTTCAGTTTTGCCTATTAGTCGAAAAAGCAAGGAACCAATGATTAAATTTAGGGATAAAGGACCAATGTCCGCCGAAGAAATTGAACGTTTTTGGTCCAATAATCCAAACGCTAATATTGCTCTCAGAACAGATAAATTTTTTGTTATTGATATTGATTTGCACGGTGTAAATGGTTTTGAATCAATGAAACGCTGGTCTGGTTTGCAATACATCACACCAACGCTTCAAGCAAAAACTGCAAGTGGCGGTAAACATCTTTTCTACTTTAAACGAGAAGATTCAACACTCGGTCAAAACATAGGTATGTTACCTGGTGTAGACCTTAAAGCTCATCCCAATAATTATGTATTAGTTGCCCCGTCTGCAACTGATAAAGGACAATATGAATGGGATTTAGAAAAATCAGCCGAAGGTGGAACTATAACAACGGCTAGTAAAGAGCTTGTGCAGGCTATCAAAGCTCTTAGCAAACACAGTGAATTAGATAATATCCGTTTTAACCGAAAACGTGATAGAGATAAAAAATCACGTACAGCTGAAATATTTGAGATGATTGCTACAGGCTTTGGTGAAGAGGGCGGGCGTAATGACGCTCTTGCTAGCTTTGCAGGTGGCCTACTGCTTCGTGGTGTTGATGATGAGTACATTTATGAATTAGCCAGAATCGCTAATAATAACGGTGTTGATCCACTGCCAGAAACAGAAGTAAAGCGGACGGTTGAAAGCATGATTGAAACAGATAGGAGGGGAGACTAATAGCTGATGTAAGTAAAATTTACGAAAAACAACTCATCTATCAAAAAAAGAAAGTTAACGGTGAGGAAGTCGAGTTTTTAAAGGCTGATAGTCCTAAAAATGTTCTTCTATCTATGAAGATTGACAGTAAATTAAGTGAAAATCTTCGAAACAATGCTTTTACACAAGATTTTGAAGTTGTTAATCCAATTACGCTCGATAATATTGAAATTGACAAAGGACAATTGCCTAACGGGTTTGAAGCCTATTTAACACTCTATTTTGAGAATCATCTTGGTGTCGTTTACAAACCTAGAGCGCTTGAGCAAGGCTTACTAGCTTTCTTTGCTGAAAATTCTTACAATCCTGTCAGAGAGTATATGGAGAAAGCTTACAAAAACTGGGATGGAAAAGAAAGACTACATAAAATTTTTCAATATTGGCTTGGCGCCACAGATAACAATGGACTAACTGCTAAAATTGCAAAAATGTTTTTCGTTGGTGCAGTAACTAAAGTCTATCAGAAACATGTAAAATTTGATTTTGTTTTAGATATTGTAGGCGGTCAAGGTGTGGGGAAAACTTCCTTTCTGCAAAAAATTGGTAAGGAATGGTACACAGATGCTGTAACTGATTTTCAAAACAAAGATAATTATGACATCATGTTAAAATCACTAATTGTCAATGATGATGAAATGGTGGCAACAAAAAAGACAAGTTTTGCAGAACTTAAATCTTTTGTTTCGAAAGTAGACATGGAATATCGTAGGCCCTATGATAGACGAAGTGAACGTTATGATAAAAATTTTGTTATTTGTCGAACTACCAATGAAAAAGAATATCTTCGAGATAAAACAGGTGAACGACGTTTCAATCCTATACTTGTTAACCCAGAATTGCAAAGAAAACATCCAATGGAAATGACAGAAAAACAAGTAGATCAAATCTGGGGGGAAGCAGTGGCATTATACAAACAAGGCTTTGATTTAGTTTTTGATGAAGAGACAGAGAAAGCTTTAGTTGAATATCGTAAACAGTTTACATATTTAGACGAGGTTGAATCTCAAATCTATGAATACTTGGATATGTTAGTTCCGAATAATTGGGATAAAATGTCTGCAGTCCAACAACATCAATATACTTGGGCATATTTTAATAATGCTGTTTACCGTGATGAAGACGGTAAGGAATACGAAGGAGTAGTCTTACAAAACTTTGTGGCGACAAAGCAAATTTTAAAAAATGTATTCGACATTGAGACTGCAAAAGGTGAGAAAATTACACGTAAAATTAAGCTGCTTATGGATAATTTAGAAGATTGGCAAGAAAAGCGAAGTCGTGTGAATGGTCGACAAGTTAGAGGATACTTTAGAAAAAATATACAGTAAATATGCAATAAAAAGTGATGTCACACTAACGAATTTGATGTCACAAAATAGGTTAAATGTGACATCATGTGACACCATTGTGACATCAATGATGTCACACCTCGAAAACTCTTATTTACCAAGGGATTAAAGATGATTTTTGATGATCTTTTCAAAAATTTGATGTCACACCCTTAATCCCTTGGGAGACAAGGGATTAAGGTATCTAATATATAAATGTGACATCAATTATTATAAAAAATAATTATTTATTAATACCCAATTTGTAAAATTAAGCTAGACAGAAAAAAGCCATCTATGTTAGGCTCAGATAAACACCACATTTGTCTGAAAGGAACTAACATAAATGACCTATACTCATCTTACCACAACCGAGCTTGTAATGATAGAGGCTTATTACAAAGAGGGAATACCTATTAGCGATATTTGTCAATCCCTCAAAAGATCAAGACAAACGATTTATAAGGTCATTGCTTACCTCAAGACTGGTCACACGGCCTATGATTACTACAAGAACTACAAGGCCAACAAGAAACGTTGTGGTCGTCGTAAGACTCAACTCACTCAAAGTGAACAAGATTTTATTCAAAGACATTTAGAACTTAATTGGAGTTTGGATGTTGTCAAAGGAACTTATCCCGATAAAATCCCTTGCTCTATGAGAACTCTTTATCGCCTAGCTGACCGTGGCATCTTCAAGAAAGAGGATTTACCATGGAAGGGAAAACGTAAACCCAATGGTAAGGCCGAAAAACGTGGCAAACAAGCTTTTCGGAGGGATATCCGCGAGCGTGCGGAAATTTATCCGGAATTTGAAAGAGAGTT
>NZ_NETH01000081.1 GCF_003337175.1 Streptococcus gallolyticus | reverse complement strand
GTTGGGAGGTAGTAGCTTGGCATATCCATTAACGTTTTAAATTCAGCAATTGGAAACTCTTTTTTACCAACTGTTCGCCATTGTTTTAGTAAGCGGTAAGCAGTTTTAGCGTAGGTTGAGCGAATTTTTGTAAATTCTTCAAGTTCATACTGGGTAAAGTTAGCATCTAGTTTATTTACAATGTATTCAAATTTATCAGAAATGCTAACTAGTGCCCTCATATCTGATAAATCTTCTGCCCATTCAACTTTAAATCTAGTAAATAAAGCCATATACTCAACAGAATGACTTGTTCGTTCAATATATCTTAATTTACTAATGTTATTGGCTAAATTATCCATTGTGTCATAAAAGCGTTGATTATGCTCAATGCTGTAACTTGCTAGGTCAGCTAATTGATATTTATCAAAAAATAATTCTTTAGTGCCTTGATTTCTAGCTTTCGCTATTATTGCAAAGAAAAAATTCATTTCTTCCGCTGTCCATTTACGCATAACAACAGTATTCAAATCATTATGATGTTTAACCATTTCACTTCCCATAAAAACACCTCATATTTTTTGTTTTTATTATAGCGCTTTTTCTTTATAAAAACAATAAAAAAAAATGTTTTTATAAACCGACATTTTGTTATTGATAAACCGACATTTTGTTATTGATAAACCGACATTTTGTTATCGATAAACCGACATTTTGTTATTGATAAAACTTGAAAACCCTTGGGGCTGTAAGGCTCGTGAGTCGCCTAAATATATATTAAACATTATATAAATATATATAAACACTCAGATTTTGATTTTTTCTTCGAAAAAAATCGTCAATCTGCCAGTTATTTTTCCATTTTTTAGTTTTCTTTAAATTTCTAGTACTATGATTTAGACAATCCTAAAACTTTTCTTTTTCATAATCTCCTAAGTAGTGTTCCTCAAACACTACTTTTTTGACTTTAAAATAACAAGTGATACAATAAAATTGCTTAAAAGTTCAAGGATTTGAGCGCAATAGAAAAGCCCCTCAAAAAAAATGTAAGCGTGAGGGGCGACTTACTGGGGGTGTCCAACAGAACAAAAATGTTTTTGTTTTTGTGGTTCGAGGTCGTAGTTTCTAAAACTGGATAAAATTGAAGAGAAAAACCAGGTCCATTAGACCTGGTTTTTCGTGTAATATAAGAATGCTATAACAAAGCAAATCAATGAGATGACAATGGTACCCAAAAAATCATATAGTAAATCTTTTTTTGTTAAAGCAAACCATAGACACCTACTAGCAAAAATGATTGAGGAGTGAAGGGCTGATATATATATTTTTTTTTTCATAGCTTAAAACCACATACATCTTCCAAAGCTCCAAATAAGAGAGGCAGCCGCAACTGCAGGTGCTATATTTTTAATGGCTGTCCTAGCTACTAATTTAGCAATTTCTGTTGCAGCTTTTCTTTGTAATAATCGAGTAATTCCACCCTTCATTAGTGCTGAAATGGCAGCGACTCCCAAAACATCTTGGATAGCGACAATAGTGCAGTGTCCTACGTCTGCTTTAAGTGTTTTTTCATATTGAACGGTTTCTTCCAGTTCGGCTAGCTCTTCTGAGTATCCATATTTTTCATAAATAACATCAAAATTTATATCTTTAACATTCCCTTTTTGATCATAAGATACTGCATTATCAAACATAAATTGTAATGCATCTGCCAATTTTTGTTCTTCGTTTGTTATTGATTGATTTTCAACTACTGATTCAGCTTTTGCTATATGAATTGGTAGCATAAGCAAAGGAAATACTAAAGATATTGTCAAAACTAGAATGGACAGTTTATAAAATACTTTTTTCATGAATATCCTCCTTTTTTAGTAACGCTATTTAGGATTTTTGGTTTTCTCCTTTCTGCCCTATTTAACTTAAATAGCTAAAATTTGTATCCGCTTTCATTTTAATTAAACGATCCTCGTGTGTCAAGTAAATCTGGGTAAACTTTTCGTGAAACGAAAAAAAGGTGTGAACCACTCCTACCTACGCTATCCCCGTAGTTTCTACGGTTCTCTTGTTTTTGTTAGGCTAGTCGTAGTCCCCCCCGATTTTCGATTTTTCGACAGAAAAATCTTTCAAAAACTTCATTTTTTTATATAAAAAATAGACTAAAAAATCAAAAAGTACCAAATTTTGAACATTTAACCGCCTGTTAGAGAGGGCGGTCTATTTTTGACCCTAAAATTTCGTATAGTTTTTCTACTTCAGTTTAACAATCTCATGTAATCACTTTTTGATGGAATAAAATGAGTTACTATCACCTCTTTTTTCTTTTCATCGACTACAAACAAAATAAGATAATCATCAGAAATAAGCCCTTGTGTTTTAAATTCATCATGTAATTTTCTGTTTATTTTATCATCAAAATCAAAACCCGAAGGCATAAATGACAATCGATTTACTTTTGAACGAATTCTACCAACAACATTTTTTGCACCTGATAAACTAACGTTAGAAACAAAATTAAAAATATTATCTAATTCAACGAGGGCTTCTTTAGCATATTTTATTTTATAACTCATAACGTTTCACCAAATCTTCATCAGTATAATATTGCCCTGATTGCACATCTGAAATCCTTTGATTAACTTCTTTTTTCAGTTGCATAAATAGCATTTCTTCTTCGTTTAACAATTCCATTTTGCCAGTAATCGCAATTTGTTTAACAAACATATCCATAGCACTTGAAATCGTTGTTCCATTAGCTTTAGCTACTTCTTTAGCTTTTTCAAAATAATCTGTATTCGTCGTAAAACCTACCCTTTTATCTCTTGCAGCTATTAATGACATAATGTTGTCTCCTTTTGTTGTTTTTTTATGTAGTGTATTATACCATATCCGCTTGCTTTATTCCATGGTCTATTTGACAATAAGCTAGGTCAAATAGCTTTCACGACATAAATCACTCAGAATAGCCCTAAAAAGCCCATATTCGCATTTTGAGGTCATGAACATATAAATATACCTCAAATCAAAATAAGGGGATTAAAACGCAAATATGAGCTTCTGAGGGCTATATGCCTCTCAGAGCTTCTAAAAGCATATCTAGTTTTTTCTCAATTCTGTCCAACTGTTTTTGAACTGCTTCTATTTTCCGCTCATGATGCCATTGATTAGAATTCAATTCATAAATTTGACTCATCAACTTACTCTCAAAACTAACCGAATAGAATTCTTTATCCTTTCTCAAACCCGATTTGATTTTTTCTATTCCCGAAGGAGTGATATAGATTTTTCCACCCGCCTTAAAACTTTCGTTAGAATTCATTTTACGCTGGTGGTATTTTACCACGTCTTTAGATACACCTAGCTCTTTAGAAACTTCCAACATTGTTTTTCCGATACCCGCTGCTTCATACATGTTCTTTACCTCCTTGTTTCATTCTGGCAAGCGTAGCACGTGTGTATAAATTTACTAGTGAATTTACCACCTATGCTATTTTATATTTTATCACAATATTTCACTCCGGCAAGATTAGCAAGTGGTCTCCCACTTACTAGGAAGTTTACTACTTCCTGATAAAATATATTCTTGGGGAAACCCCCAAACCCCTAATAATCCCAAACAAATAAAAAGCGACTTTAAAAAAGTCACTTGATAAAATAATTTTGTTTTGTCGCATTCCAATAAGCGATAATTTTTGTACCAGTTGATAAATCATTTTAATCGTCCGATGTTTGTACGAGATTGCCATTTTCTGCATCGTCTAACTGAAGTTTTTTCTTAAGCTCTTTGAAAAGTCCACCGTATCCTAATTGTCGTTTTCGATACAATCCGTTATACAAATCTTCAACCACTTGTTTATTTTCGACATCTAATTTAACAGGTTTTGTTGGATATTTTGCCGTTTCAAGAATAGCACCTTTTAAACCTTTACCCTTTTCTTTAACAGCTCGAATATCAACCATGGGAACATAATCCACTTTCAACGATTGCGACCACATTTCACTCCATTCTGCTTGACTAATATAATTATCACTCGCTCTAAAATAGCTTGGCCTAACCATCAGTAAAACATGGATATGAGGATGGTAGGTGTTCTCTTTTTCGTTATGCGTTACTTCGACAGAACGAAGATAACCAACTAGATTTTTTTGAACTTTCTTTCGCTTAAAAAGTCTGTCAAAAGATTGCGTTAATTGACTCAGCGTGTCATTGAGTCTATCTCCCGGAACATTCTTGACCGTCAAAGTCAGAAACAGAAAACGTCCTTTTGGTTGTTCTTTAATTGCTTCATCAACGATTTGCGACGTTTGATAAGCATATTTCATGGAACGTCTCCAGTTGCACATCGGACATAATTTATTTTTACAAAAATAGGCTTGATACAATTTTAGCGTTCCATCTTCAAGTCTTACAAAACGCAAAACATCACCACAGCTTGATACTCGTTCAACTAACGTTTCCTTGTATCCTAGCTCTTTAAAGATATCTGCTAGCTTCAAACTCAAGATTTTACGCCCTCGCCAATTGCGGTCTTTGCCTTTTTTATTTTTATCTAAAAGAATTTCTTCTTGATTTTGGTCTTTTACCATGATATAATTTACCTGTTATAACAAAAGAATATGCAAAAATCCCTTCGTTGAACTTTCTATAATTTGTTTTGCACTTAAAATTATATCATGAAAGCTTTCACACGTAAAGGTGATTTTTTTTGTCTAAAAAAAGGCTTAACCATGCGGGATTAAGGGGTGTCCAAGTGCTCATTTTTCGCCGTGAGTTATTTCCTACTAGTATCAAGATAAGAAGAAACCCTTGTTTTACAAGGGTTTCTAAGGGCTTTTCAGCCCTCTTTTTCGTTTCACGAAAAATTCACCCCTGAAGACAATTTTTTTGCACATTGAACATTGATTTTTGCTATACCCAAATTTTCTCTACCCAACACCATTTTTTGACACGAACTTATCCTGCATGATATAATTTAGTTAACGCTAAAGTTCGAAGATACTTTTGGCACAACGCAAAAAAAGACAGTGGCTGCAACTACTGTCTTTCTTTTTGTTCTCAAAGAAAACTCAGGTTAATGTTTGCCGCGTTTGTTCTGAATGTACTGAATTAACCAATCAGCAACTACTTCTGCAGCAACGCCAACCACAAAAGGTATCAAAACAAGTTCGAAGATACTTCTCACAACACTCACCTCCGATCTAAGTTCGTGTTACTTAGCGGAAGAACTAGCGACTTTGCTATTATATCATGACCGCTTGCTTTATTCCAATTGCCTCTTGTCAGCAAGTAACCTAGACTACTTTTTTTACATAATCCCTATTTTTTTGCGACCCCTG
>NZ_NETH01000080.1 GCF_003337175.1 Streptococcus gallolyticus | reverse complement strand
ATTATAGTGTTTTCCTTGACTGATTTTTAGCTTTAAATAGGCTTTAAAATGAGGTGAGTAAATCGAGATAAGTTTGGCAGCTTGTATTAGGGCATACCTTAGATAAGAGGAGCCTCGTTTTACCATATGTCCAGTCTTATCCATCTGTCCTGATTGGTAAATGGCAGGGTCTAGACCTGCAAAGGCTTGGAGTTGATTCGGATTCTTGAAGTTATGAATGTTCTTAATTTCAGCTAGAATAATGGCACCAAGGCGATTCCCAATTCCAGGAATAGAAGTAATAGGAGAGTTCAATTCAGCCATCAAGAGATTAATTTCTTCTTGGACTTGGTTAATCTGCTTATCGTAGTGTTTAATGCTTTCAATTAATTGCACTAATTCTAAGGATAAAGCGGTAGAAGCATTACCAATAGTTTGTTTGGCTATTTCTTGTATCTGATGAGCCTTATCAGCGGTTAGTCGTTTGATGTTAAGCAATGATGAGAATCTAGCACGAGCTATCTTTTGAGCAGAAGGATACTTAGTCAATAACTCATAGATAAACTGATTATGAAGATTACTAACAATTCCATGGAGTTCAGGGAAGATAATGTCAAGCAATCTGATATATAAGTTCTTGCATTTAGAGCGTGACTGGATTAAGCGATTTTGATAGCGTGTGAGTTCTTTTAACTCATCCATTGATTTATCTGTCTGATAATATTCAGGAGTGACATCAGAGCGTAGCTTACGAGCGATTAAAAGAGCATCTTTCCTATCAGTCTTAGTTTTTCTAAGTGATTGAGATTTGGCAAATTGCTTGATAATAAAAGGGTTGTAAACAAATACGTTGTAGCCTAACTCTCTTAAAAAAGTCACTATATTGTAGTTATAGTGTCCTGTGCTTTCAAGCGCTATTTGGACATCTTGTGTGATAGGAGATAGCTGTTCTAGCTTTAGTTTCAGCTGATGAAAGCCTTGATAAGAATTGGCAAATCTGAAGTTAGTGATTACTGTTTCTCCAGTTTCATCCATACAAGCTAAATCGTGTTTGTTTTTGGCAATATCAATACCAACATAGAACATAAGTTTTTGATTCCTTTCAAAGTGATTAGCGACTGTTGTTCGTTCCACGCACTCTTTGCCTTGTATTCTTACACAAAATAAAACGTCCAAGCGTTATCAAACTCATTACCAATAAAACAAAGAGCTGTGGTTAGAGTCTCCTTGAAATCGTCTAAGCGATTGAGAAATGATACTAATCCACAGCGCTGAACTAAGTATAAAACAAATCTAAAAAATAATGAAAGAAAGGGTTTATACTGGCGGGAGCTACCCGCTAATATAAATATAAGAGTTTAGTTAATTGTTTACTCCTTACTAAAGATGGAAGTTGGCAATAAATAAAATGAAATACTATACTATAAAAAGAGGTAAAAAAAGTTCTCACAGCACTATATATATTGCATGCTCTAATTTCGAAAAAGATAGATTTCATATCATGGAACATATGATTATGAGTTTTCTCTCAAAAAAAGGCATTCAAGGCGTAGATGGAGTGACAACAGAAGACTTAATAAAGTTTAAAATTTTTAACCCAGTCATAGACTTACAGGAACTTATGAAAATTATTGATTCTGACTTGTGGCTTTCAGAAGAGTCGTATTATTTTGCTTTGTCAGAAATAGAACAAGAGAATGCTTTAATTAGCTCTAACATCAGTAATTTGTTGAACAAAATTATTTGTACAAACTATCAACGAGAAAGGAATGTTCCATTTGAAAGTTATAAAGAGTGGTTTTATAAAGTATTATCTTCAATGAGTTGTATAATAATCTCTAATCAAATTGAAAAAAGTGCAGATTTCCCTAGAACTTGTGTCGACTTCTCTGAATTAACAAGTAGTTCAAATAGCGGAGTTCTTAGCTATAATAATGTCGATTTTTTTTATTCATATATTAGTTAGCACTTTCAGATATTCCCGACTTTTCTAGTTTTTATTTCTTACAAAATTTTTCGAATCATATTAATAAAAAATTGAAGAAGTTGAGGGATTCGGGTATTTATTATGCATTTTGCTTTTGTAAATATCATAGAGAATATGTAGAGTTTTTTGTCGTCATTTCCATAAATAAAACAGTTCCAAATTGTTGTGACTATATTATTGATGAACTAACTTCTATTTACGGAACTTATAATTATCATGAAAATCATGATACTGGAGTGCAGGAATTTGAAGAAGACTTGTGTGCAATATATTTAACAGATGCATTTATTGAGAGTAATGTTCCCGAATTTACTTCTGTTCAAAGAGACTTTGTTAATAAAATAATTTTGATGTTGGGTGGTGATTAAAGTGAATAATGTTTTTGAAATATCAAAGATTACCAAATCTTTCAAAAATAAACAAATATTAAAAGGCGTTGATTTGGTTGTGAACAAGGGTGATATCATTGGACTTTTGGGTTTGAATGGTGAAGGAAAGTCTACTTTAATAAAAATAATTTTAGATATACTTTCTCAAGATTCTGGGGAGGTTAAGAGGAATTTCGAGATTAAATCTGATGTTGGGGTTATGTTACAGGAAATTTCTATGCCTGAGAAAATGAAGGTCTACGAATGGTTAGATATGGTGAAGCGCTTTTCAACCAATTCCAAATCAGTCGAAAGTGTTTTAGATAGTGTTAACTTAAGAACAGTGAAGAATAAATATTGTGATTCTTTATCAGGTGGACAACAAAGACGAGTTCAATTTGCTACCGCGATAATTAATAATCCTAAAGTACTTATATTGGATGAACCAACAGTAGGGATGGATGTAGTATCAAAAAAAGCATTTTGGGAGACGTTAAACAGATTTTCGTTCAGTAAAGATTTGACAATAATCTTAATAAGTCATGATATGGAGGAAGTGGCTGAATTTTGTAACAGAGTACTTATTTTGTCAAAGGGGTTATTAGTGTCAGATAGTAAAATGACTAATGTTCAGGATAAAATCGAAAAAAGCTCATCATATTCAATAGATAAAAGTCAAATAACTCAAAAACAATTAGAAGCAATAAAAAAATTTAGTTTTGAAGAGACTGATTTTGAAATAAAATTTAAGTATCAAATGATAGATGAAGTAGTGTCTGTAGGAAAAATTCCTATTTCGATTATAAAAAAGAATCAAAGTAATCTACGTCAATATTTTATGGAGGTATTAAACAATGTTCCAAGCGAGTAGACTTTTCTTTTTAATATGGTTAGATATCAAAAGGGTTTTTAGAGATACCAAATATGTATTATTTATCATTACTTTGCCTGTTATTTTTTATATTATATATACAGCGATTTTTCCTAAAAATGCTAATGTTAACGGTGTGCCGTGGTCAGAGTATTGTTTGATTTCTATGATTGCTTTTGGTATTATGGGAAATGCAATTAATCTACTTGGTACTAAAATTGCAGATGAACGAAAAAAAATGGTATACTTATTTGAAAGTATCTCCAGTTAATTCTATTTATTATGTCATTAGTCATGTATTTTCATATTTGTTGATCTCAATTGCTTTTACATTTCTTATGTTTGTAGTTGCCTATCTTTATAAGGGAATCAATTTAGGAGTACTTGAAACGATTAATATAGGAATTACATTAAATATTGGAAGTATTGTGTTTTTAATGATGGCCTTGCTAATCGGTCGATTAGATAGTTTGTCTCAACCCATTGGAACCATAACATATTTAGTGCTTTCTTTTTTGGGTGGTTTATGGATGCCTGTGGCTGCTATGCCTAAATTTCTTTCTCAGGTTGCAACTTTCTTGCCATCATATAACTATGCCCGTCTGGGGTGGCATTTGTTAGAGAATAAAGGTATTGATGTTAGCTCTGTAACTATTCTCTTTATTTATATTATATGCTTCTTGGGAATCTATATCTTATTGCAGAGAAAGGAGCAGGTTAATTAGGAGGCTTTTTTGAAAATAAACGAGTACTTTGGAAATATATCTAAGTTAGAGAAAATGTTGTCAGATTGGATTGATTTACCGGTCTCTTTACACGTACGCTCAGCAGAGGCGAAAAATATAACATTTCTTTTTGAAAATTTTAGCGAGGAAGAGATTGTTAGTTTTTTTAAAGATAATATTCAACAGACTGAACATGCCGTTGTTGGTTATAGACAAGATGACATTTATGGAGATATCTTAGGAAAATGCGACTATCAGGATGTGATGTATTTTGAAGGTATTGGTGATAAGGTATATGCTTATGCTGACAATCTCACTTTGCGTCTAAAAAATAAGTTGTATGAGATAGAAGAGTTCAGCAAATTATATGTGAGAATTAGTAAATCCTTTATTGTCAATATATTAGTTGTAGAAAAAATTTATCCTTCTATAAATGGAAAATTTATTATTGCCCCAATTGTCAAATTAATCTAGACATTTTAGGTAACTCAGAAAAACTTGATATGGTGTTTGATAATGTAACGATTTCCTAGGAATTCTATTTCGTTTATCAGCTATAGCTGATAAATATTTCTGAGAAACACCATTGAAATCCATTTGATTTGGAAGTCCATGATGTCTTAATAAACCATTTGAATGTTCATTTAACCCACGTTGACCAGGACAACCTGGATCCGCAAAGAAAATATCAATGTCGTGTTGGTTGGATATTGTCTTCCAATTAGAGAATTCTTTCCCACAATCAAAGGTAATCGATTTAAAGAGATGTTTTGGGAATTGTGACAGCCATCTATCTAGTGATTGTTCAATGTCACTAGCTTTTCGACCATTGGTTTGAAGGGTGATAATCGCTTTAGATTGCTTCTCTACCAAGGTGATAACAGCACTTTTGTGATGTTTACCAACAATCGTATCTCCCTCAAGATGTCCAAACTCTCTTTCAAATTCCGGATAAATTTCCGCACGCTCGCGGATATCCCTCCGAAAAGCTTGTTTGCCACGTTTTTCGGCCTTACCATTGGGTTTACGTTTTCCCTTCCATGGTAAATCCTCTTTCTTGAAGATGCCACGGTCAGCTAGGCGATAAAGAGTTCTCATAGAGCAAGGGATTTTATCGGGATAAGTTCCTTTGACAACATCCAAACTCCAATTAAGTTCTAAATGTCTTTGAATAAAATCTTGTTCACTTTGAGTGAGTTGAGTCTTACGACGACCACAACGTTTCTTGTTGGCCTTGTAGTTCTTGTAGTAATCATAGGCCGTGTGACCAGTCTTGAGGTAAGCAATGACCTTATAAATCGTTTGTCTTGATCTTTTGAGGGATTGACAAATATCGCTAATAGGTATTCCCTCTTTGTAATAAGCCTCTATCATTACAAGCTCGGTTGTGGTAAGATGAGTATAGGTCATTTATGTTAGTTCCTTTCAGACAAATGTGGTGTTT
>NZ_NETH01000008.1 GCF_003337175.1 Streptococcus gallolyticus | reverse complement strand
TCACTTTGGATGGCTGCTTATCCAGACTATAATGTAACGCCAACACCAAATTATAATGTCTTTCCAAGTATGGACGGTGTAGCAATCTACCAATTTACGTCAACTTACATCGCAGGCGGTCTTGACGGTAACGTTGATTTAACTGGTATTACGGACAATGGCTATACTAAGAACAATAATCCTAAAACTGAAACACCGGCGATTAGTCAAGGTCAACAAGCGGACAACACGCCTAAATCTGACATTGCTGTAGGAAATCAAGTTAAGGTTAAATTTAGTGCTAACGCATGGGCGACTGGTGAAGGTATTCCAGATTGGGTTAAAGGTCGCACATATGACGTAGCACAAGTGTCTGGCAATCGTGTATTGCTTTCTGGTATCAACTCATGGATTAATAAATCAGACGTTGAAATTATTTCAGTAGCTAACACACAGGCAACTGCAACTAGCACTTACACAGTTCAATCTGGTGACACGCTTTCTGGTATTGCTTCAAAATTCGGAACAAGCTATCAAACACTAGCAAGCCTTAATGGTATTTCAAACCCTAACCTTATCTACGTTGGACAAGTCTTGCAAGTGACTGGTTCAACTACTAGTAGTTCAGTTTACTATACTGTTCAATCTGGTGATAACCTATCAAGCATTGCAAGTCGTTATGGCACAAGCTACCAATCAATTGCAAGTCTTAATGGTCTTGCTAATCCAAACTTGATTTATGCAGGGCAAACGCTTAAAATAAAATAGCAAACACTTTAACACGCTCTCGGCTTTGGCTGGGGGCGTTTTTTATTTGTCTAAAAAATTATCATATGTTATAATTTTATTATCGCAAGTTTAAAACAATTAACTAAATAATTTAGTGAAGATTGTTTGGCAGCATGCTAAAGTTACATGCTTAATAGCTCGTTACGCTAGCGGTGGGATACTGCTGTTAGATAAGTAATCAATCTTTGATTGTTGCGAAGTGAGAGAATAGCAAGAGTGCGTGTGACGTGGAGAATATGTGTAATTAGGTTAAATCTAAACGGTGGTGGCGATAATAGACGTCTCGGTGAGAAATAATCCTGCAAAGCCCAAGTTTGACAGCTTGAAGCAAGTAGGGAGTTGTCAGAATAAGCCATTGTGCGCATTGACGAGTGAAAAGCTCGTTGCTTACACTAAAAGATTGTACAAGTAGCCCAAAGGCGCAAGTGATAAATTGGATATATTGTCACATACTTTACGATTCTGAATGTCGGGTGAACGTTGAAGGTAACCAGTCCTGTCTAGTCATTAAACCTCTTAGGAAGTTGTGAGGTAGCTCCTTATAACTCAGACCTAAGACGACTATCAGCTAATAAGTTGCATATATTTGAAGCAGAGCGAAGGCTCATTTAGTTAGTTGTTTTAAATTTGTGATATAATTGTCATATGAGAGGTTTTGAGCTAGCTTTTGCTAGCTCTTTTTATGTACGAAGTACAAACGGGTCGAATTCGACCTGTTTTATTTTCCAAGTAAATTCCCAAGTGCTTAAAAAGCCTATAATATCAACGTTTTTTATTTTCCGTTATAACCACAAAAAAAGTCCGTTAAAGCGGACAAAATTTAAAAAATATCAAAAAAGTTTATAAAAAGGGTTGACTACTGCATTATAATGTAGTATAATATAATCAAGATAAGGGAAGGGGGTGAAACAAATGAATCACTTAGATGAATGGCTCGCAAGAGCCACGGTTGCAACTGGTATTCTGGTAGCAATATCTAAGGAAGCTCGCTCTTGGCTTTCACTAAAACAAGAGCAAAAGAAAAAAGCGAAAATCGCTCCAAAATATCCGACTAGGAAACGATAATCGCTAAATGGTAACGAGAGCGAAAGCTCTCCTTGCCTTTATTATATGATATGAAAGGGCAAAAATCAAATGAAAATAATTATTATTGTTGCAATGCTAGCTGTTTTTATTGCGTTGTACGCAGGAGATAAAAAATGACTATTGCTGACTTAGATAAAATCAAAAAACTATTAGAAACAACCACTGCTTATCGAATTTCAAAAGCGACTGGAATTGGTGAAACCACAATCAGTCGTTGGACGACTGGAAAAACACCGCTTGAAAAAATGAGTTTTGAAAATGCTATTAAGCTTACACAATACGCAAATGAACGAGAGGGGAAAATAAGAGATATTAGATAGTTATTAAAGAGCCAGAACTCAAGCCAGACATAGTTGATATTTGGGGCGAATTTGGGGCAGATAACATATAACCGTTGATATATCAGCATATATAAATCCGTCTACCGCCTTTATATAATGTGTTTACACCCAAAAGCCCGATTCTGTAGGGCTTTTGTTTTTATGATAAGGGAACAAGAATTTATCATGGCAGATATTTTATGATAAGAAGTATGCAAAAAATCTTTGCCAAAATACTTTAAAGAGAAGCTTTTTTAAGGTTGTGTTTGACTTGTCAAAAGGGGGCTTTTATGGTAAACTATAACAGTTGTATTATGCAACAAATACTCATTCTGGATGTATTGTGAACCTGTTGCTCTTTATGGGTGGGTTTGCAAGATGAAGTCTGGGAGAGGAAAAAACATTATAAAAAGGAGAAACTACTCATGGCAGTAATTTCAATGAAACAACTTCTTGAGGCTGGTGTTCACTTTGGTCACCAAACTCGTCGCTGGAACCCTAAGATGGCTAAATACATCTTCACAGAACGTAACGGTATCCACGTTATCGACCTGCAACAAACTGTAAAAATGGCTGACACAGCTTACGAATTCGTTCGTGATGCGGCTGCTAACGACGCTGTTATCTTGTTTGTTGGTACTAAAAAACAAGCTGCTGATGCTGTTAAAGAAGAAGCAGAACGTGCTGGTCAATACTACATTAACCACCGTTGGTTGGGTGGAACTCTTACAAACTGGGATACTATCCAAAAACGTATCGCTCGTTTGAAAGAAATCAAACGTATGGAAGAAGATGGAACTTTTGACGTTCTTCCTAAGAAAGAAGTTGCTCTTCTTAACAAACAACGTGCTCGTCTTGAAAAATTCTTGGGTGGTATTGAAGATATGCCGCGTATTCCAGATGTAATGTACGTTGTTGACCCACACAAAGAACAAATCGCTGTTAAAGAAGCTAAAAAACTTGGTATCCCTGTTGTTGCAATGGTTGATACAAACGCTGATCCAGATGACATCGATGTCATCATCCCAGCAAACGATGACGCTATCCGTGCCGTTAAATTAATTACATCTAAATTGGCTGATGCTGTTATCGAAGGACGTCAAGGTGAAGATGCAGATGTTGATTTTGCATCAGAAGCACAAGCTGACTCAATCGAAGAAATCGTTGAAGTTGTAGAAGGCGACAACGACTAAGAGTTGAAGGCTTAACAGTCTTTGATATGCTTTAAAACGGGGCAGAAAGCAAAACGCTCTGTCTCGTTTTTATGATTTTAGAAAACAAAAAATCCTGGAGGACATAAAAATGGCAATTACTGCAGCTCAAGTAAAAGAATTGCGTGAAAAATCAGGTGCTGGTGTCATGGATGCTAAAAAAGCACTTGTTGAAACTGATGGTGACATGGAAAAAGCAATTGAATTGCTTCGCGAAAAAGGTATGGCTAAAGCAGCTAAAAAAGCTGACCGTGTAGCCGCTGAAGGTTTGACTGGTCTTTATGTTGATGGTAACGTTGCAGCAGTTGTTGAAGTTAACGCTGAAACTGACTTCGTTGCTCAAAACGCACAATTCGTTGAATTGGTTAAAGAAACAGCAAAAGCTATCGCTGAACAAAAACCTGCTAGCAACGAAGAAGCACTTAAAGTTACTTTGGCTTCAGGTGAAACTTTGGAAGCAGCTTATGTTAACGCAACTGCAACTATCGGTGAAAAAATTTCATTCCGTCGTTTCGCTCTTATTGAAAAAACTGATGACCAACACTTTGGTGCATACCAACACAACGGCGGACGTATCGGTGTTGTAACTGTTATTGAAGGTGGCGACGAAGCTCTTGCTAAACAAATCTCAATGCATGTTGCAGCTATGAAACCAACAGTTCTTTCATACGAAGAACTTGATCAAGAATTCATCCACGATGAATTGGCTCAAATGAACCACAAAATCGATCAAGATAACGAATCACGTGCAATGGTTAACAAACCAGCTCTTCCACACTTGAAATTCGGTTCTAAATCACAATTGTCTGATGAAGTAATCGCTCAAGCTGAAGAAGATATCAAAGCAGAACTTAAAGCAGAAGGCAAACCAGAAAAAATCTGGGATAAAATCATCCCGGGTAAAATGGCTCGCTTCATGCTTGATAACACTAAAGTTGACCAACAATACACACTTCTTGCACAAGTTTACATCATGGACGACAGCAAAACTGTTGAACAATATCTTGATTCAGTAAACGCTAAAGTTATCACTTTCGCTCGCTTTGAAGTTGGTGAAGGTATCGAAAAAGCTGCTAACGACTTTGAATCAGAAGTTGCAGCAACAATGGCAGCAGCACTTAACAAATAAGAATAGCTTGCTAATAAAAATAACCACTTGAGATAGAAATCTCAGGTGGTTTTGTATGCTTGAGAAATCTTGCTAACAGTTGATAAAAAACAATATTAAAAGAGCTTAGTTTGCTTTCTAAGCTCTTGTTTTTGTTTTAGCTAAATGCTCCTAATCCGAGAATTGTTAGTGTTCCCATGATTAGTCCTGCGAGGATAACGCCGAGCATAACTGCAATAACGCTTTGTTTGAAGTTCCAATCAAGGATTGATGCGGCTAATGTTCCAGTCCAAGCACCTGTTCCAGGAATTGGGATACCAACAAAGAGCAATAAGGCGATAAATAGTCCACGGTCACCAGCCGTCTCAGCTAGTTTTTTTCCACCGTTGTGACCTTTTTTCAAACACCAAGTAAAGAAACCACCGATAACTGGTTTATCTGCTCCCCATTCAAGCACACGACGTGCGAAGAAGAAGATAATTGGGACGGGAAGCATATTGCCGATAACCCCGATAATAAGTGCTTGCCACATTGGAATACCAGTGGCGATTGCATAAGGAACAGCGCCACGAAGTTCTACAAGAGGAATCATGGCAATCAAAAATGTAATAATATAGTTCATTTACTTGAAACCTTTCATTTGTTACAGATTTTATTGTATCCTATCTCTTGAGCAAACACAACTAAAATCTGTCTTTCGTTGAAATTCTTTTACCTTATTTTGGGCTGAAAATGGCATTATGATTGGTGTGATTGGCTATTTGATTGCCTTTCTTTGACAGGAGTATTAACTCATGCTAGAATAATGGCAACAGCAAGGGGAATATGTACAAAACTTGTACAAGAAAAGCACCTTGCCAGCCAAAGCCAAGCTATTTTTTATCATCGCTAACAACCTTGCAACGTCTCAGAGAAGGGCAACTATTTTTTGTTATCATCAAAATGCTTCTCTATCTATTTCGTTCCAAATAGCCGTGCTAGAGGAATCACAACATAGTTAACTATATTGCGAACGATAACCAAAAGAAGAGCTTGGCACAACATACTAACACACCTCCTTTCGCAGGCGATTGGAGTTTTTTAGTTGCCAAAGCGTACACAATTGGGGTGTTAGAGCACTCAATTTTTGCTTGCTGAATTCGCTCAAAATGCTGTATTGGATAGATTGCCTTTATTTTTATGAAACTTGAGATGGGGATATTAAATTTATCTAAATTAGTAGGGCTTATTCTCCCCTAAAAAGGATATTTTTGATATAATGATAGTCAGTTATAGTCAAAGATAGTCCATTTGGGCTGGTCGCAAATCTTGAGGAGGAAGCTAATGGTAAAAAATACATCTGATAGTATTGAAGAATACATTAAGCAATTACTTGCCCAATCAGGGATTGCTGAAATAAAGCGGTCAAACTTGGCAGATACCTTTCAAGTTGTTCCTAGCCAGATTAATTATGTGATTAAAACGCGTTTTACGGAAAGTCGGGGCTATATTGTCGAAAGTAAGCGTGGAGGAGGAGGCTATATCCGCATTGCCAGAGTGCGTTTTTCAGATCACCATCAAATGTTTGGTAATCTTATGGCAAACATTGGTGAACGTATCAGTGAGCAGGTTTTCATGGATTTGATTCAGCTGCTGTTTGATGAAAAAATCATTACTGAACGTGAAGGAAATTTGATTTTAGCAACGGCTTCGGATGATGTTCTTGGCAAAGATGCTCCAGAGATTAGGGCACGTATGTTGCGGAAAATTTTACAAAGATTAGATAGAAAAGGATTCCATTTATGAGTGAGTATTCGATAAAAATGCAAGAGGTTTTCAGTATTGCTCAATACCAAGCAGCGCGTTTTGAAAGCCCATATTTAGAAAGTTGGCACGTCCTTTTAGCTATGGTTGCTATCCATGACTCAGTCGCAGGGCTAACATTTGCGGAATACCAAACTAAAATCGCCTATGAAGAATATGAAGCGGCAGCTGTTTTAGCCATTGGGAAATCACCGTTAACAGATGTTGACAGAGTTCATTTTGTGGAACAATCTAAAGCTCTTAGTGATGTTTTAGCATTTGCTGAGTCTATTTGTCAGGTGACTGGTGGTAACGAAATCGGGACAGAACACGTGCTTTATGCGATGTTGTTAAACCTTGATTTATTTGCCACACGTTTGTTAGAGGTTGCTGGTTTTAAAAACAAAGAAGACGGTGACGCTGCTCGTTTGATTGATTTGCGTAAGAGCTTGGCACGTAATGCTGGTTTTACAAAGGAAAATATCAAAGCTATTCATGAACTTCGTAAGCCGAAAAAATCGACAATGGGCGGTGCTTTTTCTGAAATGATGAAACCACCTGCCGTTGCGGGAGGTTTAGCGGATTTCACGCGTGATTTGACCGAAATGGCAGCTCAAGGAAAATTAGAGCCTGTCATCGGTCGTGAAAAAGAAATTTCTCGTATGGTGCAGGTGCTTAGCCGCAAAACGAAAAACAATCCTGTTTTAGTAGGGGAAGCTGGTGTTGGTAAAACGGCTCTTGCTTACGGTTTGGCACAACGAATCGTCAATGGTGGTATTCCATATGAACTCCAAGATATGCGTGTCTTAGAGCTTGATATGATGAGCGTTGTGGCTGGTACGCGATTCCGTGGTGATTTTGAAGAACGCATGAACCACATCATCTCAGATATTGAGGAAGACGGTCATATTATTCTTTTCATTGACGAAGTGCATACGATTATGGGTTCAGGCTCTGGAATTGACAGCACTTTGGATGCGGCTAATATTCTAAAACCAGCGCTTGCGCGTGGTACGCTTCATATGGTTGGTGCGACAACGCAAGAAGAATATCAAAAACATCTTGAAAAAGATGCGGCGCTTTCTCGCCGTTTTGCTAAGATTACCATTGAAGAACCAAGTGTTGAAGATGCTTACCAAATCTTGCTTGGGTTAAAGAAATCATATGAAGATTTTCATCATGTGGTGATTTCTGACGAAGCTGTTTTAACGGCTGTCAAAGCTGCGCATCGCTATTTGACAAGTAAAAATCTTCCTGATTCAGCGATTGATTTGCTTGATGAAGCAAGTGCAACGGTCCAAGGTTTGGTGAAAAAAGATGCGCCAGCTACCTTGACACCTACTGATAAAGCTATTTTAGAAGGTGATTTCAAATTGGCAACGAAATTGCTGAAAGACTCACGCAGGAAGCCAAATCGTAAACCAACTGCTGTGACAGAAGATGATATTATGGCAACGCTCAGTCGTTTGTCAGGTATTCCTGTTGAGAAAATGACACAGGCAGATAGTAAGAAATATTTGAACCTTGAAAAAGAACTCCATAAGCGTGTGATTGGCCAAGATTCAGCTATTTCAGCGATTAGTCGTGCTATTCGTCGTAATCAAGCGGGCATTCGTACAGGCAAACGTCCGATTGGGTCATTTATGTTCTTGGGGCCAACGGGTGTTGGTAAAACAGAGTTGGCTAAAGCACTAGCAGAACTGCTCTTTGATGATGAATCTGCTCTTATCCGCTTTGATATGTCTGAGTATATGGAAAAATTTGCGGCGAGCCGTCTTAACGGAGCTCCTCCAGGATATGTCGGCTACGAAGAAGGTGGCGAATTGACTGAAAAAGTTCGCAACAAACCTTACTCTGTGCTTCTATTTGACGAAGTTGAAAAAGCCCACCCAGATATTTTCAATGTGCTTCTCCAAGTGTTGGATGACGGTGTGCTGACGGATAGTCGTGGTCGTAAAGTTGATTTTTCAAACACGATTATTATCATGACATCAAATCTTGGGGCAACCGCTTTGCGTGATGAAAAGACAGTTGGTTTTGGTGCGCGTGATATGGCTCATGATTATGAGGCAATGCAAAAACGCATCATGGAAGAACTCAAAAAAGCTTACCGACCTGAATTCATCAACCGTATTGATGAAAAGGTTGTTTTCCACAACTTAACTCAAGAGAATATGCGTGATGTCGTGAAAATCATGGTTAAACCATTGATTGCGACACTAGCTGAAAAGGATATTACGCTAAAATTCCAACCATCAGTATTGAAATATTTAGCCGAAATTGGATACGACCCCGAAATGGGAGCTCGTCCGCTCCGCCGTACTCTGCAAGATAAAGTTGAAGATGAATTATCAGAGCTTATTCTATCAGGTGAATTGGTAAGTGGAAATACCCTTAAAATCGGCGTTTCTAAAGGGCAACTCAAATTTGATATTGCTTAATAATAAAATAAAAACGGCTGCTAAGGTTAACTTAGTAGCCGTTTTTGGGTTTGTTATCGGTGAAATTTTCCAATCATCGTAAGCTGTTAAAGATTTCTTTGACTTCGTCGATGGTTTCTGCGCGTGAGACGGCTCCACGGATTTTGGCAGCGCCAGCGGTACCACGGAGGTAGTGTGGGGCTAAACCACGGAATTCACGAACAGCGATTTTTTCCCCTTTGAGGTCGATGAGACGTTTGAGGTGGTCTTCTGCGATGTCCAATTTTTTGACAAATGGAAGGTCTGGCAGTTCTTCGCCTGTTTCAAAGTAATGATTGATTTGGGTGAAGATGTATGGATTGTTCATGGCTGCACGTCCAACCATAACGGCATCAACACCGATTTCTTCAATCATGTATTTAGCATCGTGAACGTTACGGACATCACCGTTTCCAATAAATGGAATTTTGGTAATGGCTTTTGCAACACGAGCAAGTGTCTCGTGGTCACATGTTCCAGTGTACATTTGCTCACGTGTACGTCCATGCATGGCAAGGGCAGAAACTCCAGCTGATTCGGCAGCAAGTGCATTTTCAACAGCGAGCTTATTATCTGACCAGCCAGTACGCATTTTGACAGTCAATGGAATATCGAGAACCGAAGTGACTTCATTGATAATGTGATAAATTTTATCAGGATCTTTGAGCCATTTTGCGCCTGCTTCATTTTTGATAACCTTATTCACAGGGCAGCCCATATTGATGTCAACGATGTCAGCTTTGGTATTTTCTTGGATGAATTCAGCTGCGCGTTTTAGTCCGTCTGCATCACCACCAAATAATTGGATTGACATTGGATGCTCATTGTCATCAATGTGAAGCATGTGAAGCGTTTTTTCGTTATTGTAGAGGAGACCTTTTTCAGAAATCATCTCCATGACAACTAGGCCAGCTCCAAATTCTTTTGCAATCGTACGAAAGGCAGAATTTGTCACTCCTGCCATGGGTGCTAGCACCGTACGGTGAGGAATGTTAATATCACCAATCATAAATGATGAGCTGAGTTTAGTCATTGATTAATCCCTCCAAGTTATTTTCGGTGAAGTTGTAAGTTTTACCACAGAATTGGCAAGTGATTTCGGCACCGTTGTCCTCGTCTTTCATGGCTTTGAGTTCTTCTTTGCCAAGAGTGACAAGAGCAGCTTCAAAACGTTCACGTGAACAATCACAATTAAAGCCGATTTCTTCTTCAGCAAGGACTTTATACTCATCCTCGCCATAGATTGCTTTTAAAAGAGCTTCAACGTGGTCGTCAGATTCCAAAAGTTTTGAAATAGCAGGCATTTCTTGGATACGTTTTTCATAGCGGTTGATTTCTTCTTCAGCAGCACCTGGAAGGACTTGCAACATAAAGCCACCAGCGACTTCGACCTTGTTATTGTCGTCAAGAAGAACGTTAAGCCCAACAGCAGAAGGTGTTTGTTCAGATTCAGTCAAATAAAAAGCCAAATCTTCACCGATTTCACCTGAGACAAGTGGTGTTGAAGAAGTGTAAGGGTTACCTGTACCGTAGTCTGTGATGACAACGAATTGACCAGCACCCATGAACGGTCCAACCATGACTTCGCCAGTAGCGGTTTTCTTAACATCAACGCCAGTATTTTGAATGTAGCCTTTGACATGTCCTTTAGTATCAGCCACAGAGATAATATGACCAAGTGAGCTATCACCAATAACTTTGATGGTTACTTTGCTGTCTCCTTTCTGATTGGCAGCTAGGATTTGATTGGCAATAAGTGTTCTACCTAGAGCAACAGTAGAGCTAGAAAGTGTTTGGTGTTTTTCTTGTGCAGTTCTAACCGTCTCAGTGCTATCAAGCACATAAGCACGGAAAGAACCAGATTTTGAAATTGATTTTATCAGTTTATCCATAAGAACATTATAACACAAAGCCAATTTGATGGGCTAGTATTGTGGTTAGTAAAAGCGTCATCATCTGTAAGAAAATCAGGGTTTTAAGTCTGGTAGTTTGTCTGGAAAAGTAAAACTGCCCTATTCCTGAAAGTGAGGAGCAAGGCAGTTGGTAATTTTTATGATGTTGCAGTTGGTTGATAGCGAGTTGCTCGCATTACACTAGGCGATTCTCTTAGTCGTTTTCTGGTGTGACGTCTTTCTTTTCGACCTTTTCTTGGCTTTCTTTGCCTTCGTTGAGGAGAGCTTCAACGATTTTTTGGTCACGAATTTTAACAGAATCGTTGATTGTCTCAGCAGATTTGACAACGGCTGCTTCGAGTTGAGCACGCTGTTTTCGACCGTTGTCGATGGCAGCAATAATGCCCTTATTTTGTTCGACGAGGCTTTCAGCAAGTGCGGTCACGGATTGGATAGAAACGGTTGGGCTTTGTGCTGTGCGTTCGATCATTGGAATGGCTTCTTTGCTTGTTTCAGCAAGCATTTGAAGCGCAGCGTTATTAGCATTGACAATAGCATCAGCAGTTACGCCTGATTTGACCGATTGTTGTAAAATACCGAGTTGGGCAAT
Organism: Streptococcus gallolyticus; assembly: GCF_003337175.1. Taxonomy (GTDB): domain Bacteria; phylum Bacillota; class Bacilli; order Lactobacillales; family Streptococcaceae; genus Streptococcus; species Streptococcus gallolyticus_B. Next base: position 47,027 of record NZ_NETH01000008.1, on the reverse strand, counting down.
TGACAATTTCATTGTCGGAATGGTGTTGCGACGTAACATGCCAAGTTTTTGACGCATATCTGATGACACTTTTACCATGTTGCGCATTTGTGGCGTTGTTGTCCAAGCGACATAAAGGCGACTGAGGTATTCGGTGTGTTGTTGTTCCAAGGTATTGATAACTTCGGTCATGCGTGCCAATTTGTCTGATGTTGTTTGGTATTCAGGCGTTGCGCTATCAAGCGTAGCAATTTCGTTTTGCAATTGGCTAGCACGGTTGGCACCTTCGGTTTGAGCGGCTTCGATGAAAGCAATGACACCGACAAGATTTTCGATAGATTTGTTATTGTCCTCAATAAGCATTTCAGCAGAGACAATGTTACGTGCTAAGGTTTCTTCTTGTTTGACAACAGCGGCAGCCATGCCATCCATTTTTTGTTCAATAGTTTGCGAATCAAAATAGAATTCTTGCAAAGTATCTTTACCTTGTATGAAAAGTTTTTGCAAGAAATTTGGTTTCTTTTCAAGCTCAGCAGGTTTAGCATCTTTGTATTTGGTGATAAAGCCGTTTAGTTCGCGGTTGGTGTTTTTGAGCAATTCATCTACTTGAGGAATTTCAAGTTTCTTTTGCTCTGACAAAATGCGATTGACAGTCGTGTTGACTTCCTCAACAGCTGATGTTCCAAAATCAAGAAGAGCATTTTGGTCAGCAACGAAATTATCAACCAAAGCAGGTGCTTTAGCTGTAATTGCTGATTGTTGTTCAGGTGACAATTTGTCGTAGAATGAGACTTGTCCTGTTGAGCTGGTGTCGCTTGAAACAATCATTTCAGTTGTTTTATCTGTTTTTGTAATCGCATTTTCAGCAATTTTATCAATATCAAAGTTGAAAGTATCAGCCATTAGAATTCTCCTTTATGTGCAAGGCAACATTATAAGTTTGTGTCATCGTCAGCCATCATACGAAGGCTAATATCAAAGTCTTTTAAATCACTTTCGTTCAGTTTTCTCAAGGTTTCGTCTAATGCCAAGTCAAATTTTTCCATAGCTCTTTTGGCCTGTGCCAAACGTTCCTCGGCATTGTAATAATCTTTTGGAGATTGTTTGATTTTGAGATAACCCTCTAAAATATCTCGAAAACGTTCCATGTCTGCTTCGTGAAGGGCGGTTAATTCTTCCTTGTTATCCGCATTTTCAATCTTTTCCAGAATGGTTAAGTGGTCTTTTTGAATGTTGTTGTAAAGCTTGGTCAACTCGGGAGCGTATTGAAGCAATTCTTTTTCTTCACCTGAAGCTTGCGGTGTTGTTGGTGAAACGTCCAATTTTTCCAGTTGCAACAAGATATCTTCCTCGACACTCTCTGCTTTCTGAAGGATACGTTTAGAGATTTTGAGGTCCATTTTGGATTTTAAGTCAGTGAGTTCCGTTTTGATGTTGCGGATTTTGGGCAATAGCTGGCGCGCAAGGACAACATATTGCGTGTAATCTTTTTCATCAAGGTAATTATCCAAAAGTTTAACTTGGCGGTCAGCCAGTCTAATACTATCTTTTAAATCTTGTAAACGTTGCTCGGTATTGACTTTTTCAAGTCGTATCTGCTTGGTTGCCAAATAATAAACACCATACCCAACCCCTGCAATAAGAACAATAGGTAAAATGATTTCTAAAAGGCTCTCAAGCAAAGCAATAAGAAGAATAACTCCGATAATAGCGGTGAAAATACCGTTTCCACCTCTTGGAGGTCTACCATAATGTGGCATAATATTAGTCAGTCCATTTCTATCTCATATTGCCTTTATTTTATAATAAAATGGTGTTTAATGACAAGTAATGACTGTCCTTTGAGCTAGATTTTTTGTTTGCAGGTGTGACAGAAATTTTTTTAGATTTCTGGGAAGAGTTTTGCTAGGATTTTTGGTGTCAATGCTTGTCCTTGTGATTTGTTTTACTAATGCGAAGGCTCTCTCTTTCTAAGCCAAAAGTTGCTTGAAGGATAGGGAGAGTTGCGGGTGATTTTTGTAATAATCCATTCAATTTCATGGCAATCTCCTCATTAATCTAACAGTTCTTTAGTGATAAATATCTTGTCAAAATAAAAAATAGTCAGTCGTTTTTCATAAATGTAAAACTATTCTAGGGAAAAGTTGCTAAAAAAGCAAGATTTTTGACACGTTTTGCCAGAATTTTCAGGCATTTTTCAGGAAATAAAGTAACTGTTGCATTTGTGGGAAAGGATTACTGGATGAACTTTTAACGGAAGGTCGAAAAAGTGTGTGTTTAAAGCTGTTTTTATCAAAAAATCAAAAAAACGTTCGGGAAAAATAATATTTTGTCATCAAATATTGAAAAAAAGTCAGAAATTTCATATAATAAATTGTAAGACAAACTCGCAGGTGAGATTCCTGCCATGTTGTACAAGAAAGGATGAAGATACAATTTTATAGCTTGGAGATAGATGCGTGACGCTTCATCTTAGCTAGTATCGTTTTTATTTGCTCGCTGTACAAATGTTAGTATCCATATCAAATAGCATATGACATCAGTAGTAGTTGTTGGTACCCAATGGGGTGATGAAGGAAAAGGTAAAATCACAGACTTCTTGTCTCAAGATGCTGAAGTGATTGCACGTTATCAAGGTGGAGACAATGCAGGTCACACTATCGTTATTGACGGTAAGAAATTTAAGTTGCATTTGATCCCGTCAGGTATTTTCTTCCCAGAGAAAATCTCTGTTATCGGAAATGGTGTGGTTGTCAATCCAAAATCATTGGTAACGGAATTGAAATACTTGCATGATGAGGGAATTACGACAGATAGTCTTCGTATTTCTGACCGTGCACACGTCATTTTGCCTTATCACATTAAACTTGACCGTTTGCAAGAGTCTTCTAAGGGTGATAATAAAATTGGGACAACAAATAAAGGAATCGGACCTGCTTACATGGATAAAGCAGCACGTGTCGGTATCCGAATTGCTGACCTTTTGGACAAAAAAACCTTCGCAGATCGCTTGCGCATGAATTTGGAAGAAAAAAATCGTCTCTTCGAAAAAATGTACGAATGCGAGCCAATCATATTTGAAGACATTTTCGAAGAATACTATGAATATGGTCAACAAATCAAAGATTACGTTACAGATACATCAGTTATCTTGAACGATGCTCTTGATGCTGGGAAACGTGTCCTTTTCGAAGGTGCACAGGGTGTCATGCTTGATATTGACCAAGGGACATACCCATTTGTAACATCATCTAACCCAGTCGCTGGTGGTGTCACAATCGGTTCTGGTGTTGGTCCAAGTAAAATTAACAAAGTTGTCGGTGTCTGTAAAGCCTACACAAGCCGTGTTGGTGACGGACCATTCCCAACTGAACTTTTAGATGAAGTTGGTGACCGCATCCGTGAAGTTGGTCACGAATATGGGACAACAACTGGACGTCCACGTCGTGTTGGTTGGTTTGACTCAGTTGTAATGCGCCATAGCCGCCGTGTATCTGGTATCACAAACTTATCACTTAACTCAATTGACGTTCTTTCAGGTCTTGATACTGTCAAAATCTGTGTGGCCTACGACCTTGACGGTGAACGCATTGACCATTACCCAGCAAGTCTTGAACAATTGAAACGTTGTCAACCAATCTATGAAGAATTACCAGGTTGGTCAGAAGACATCACAGGTTGCCGTAGCCTTGACGAGCTTCCAGAAAATGCTCGTAACTACGTTCGTCGTGTTGGTGAACTTGTTGGTGTTCGCATTTCAACATTCTCAGTTGGACCAGACCGCGACCAAACGAATATTCTTGAGTCTGTTTGGGCAAATATTTAAGAAAAAGACGCTTATCAAGAAAATTTAGGATAGTTTAAGTTGTTCTCACTATACTAACATTACTCCTAAACTTTTCTTTTCATATTTATATTTTCTAATACCATCGGAACTTCGGTTTCGGTGGTTTTTACATCTCATAAGACCAGCATACCAGTCCTATGCACTCTAAGAGGACTGCCCATGCAAGAAAAAAAGTTAGTTAGTCTCTCTAATAAAGCTTCCAATACAGGCTCGAAGAGTCTTTAAAGATTAATAGACAAGAATCGCTCAAGGAAATAGACAAAAATTTCAGTACATTTTTGCACACTTCCTTGTGTTTTTTTTGCTCTTTTTGTTTGCGCTTACATTTCTTATAATAAATATAAAGAAATTACAAAACTACTATATCAAAGAGAGGAGTAATCTTATGGATTTCCTATTATCAATTCTTAACTGGTTTTCACAAAATATTTTGCAGAAACCAGCGTTCTTTGTAGGTATCTTAGTTTTAATTGGATACATTCTTTTGAAGAAACCTTGGTATGATGTGTTTGCTGGTTTTGTCAAGGCAACAGTAGGTTACATGATTTTAAATGTAGCTTCTGCGGGGCTTGTTACCACCTTTCGTCCGATTCTTGCAGCCTTGAATTATCGTTTTAATATTGGTGCAGCTGTTATTGATCCTTATTTTGGTTTGACGGCAGCTAACAATTATATTATGGATAATTTCCCTAAATTCGTTGGGACAGCAACAACGGCTTTGTTGATTGGTTTTTTCCTAAATATCTTCTTGGTGGCGTTTCGTAAGATTACAAAGATCCGTACCTTGTTTATCACTGGTCATATTATGGTTCAGCAAGCAGCTACGGTTACTTTGATGATTATTCTATTGATTCCAAGCTTCCGCAATCAATTTTGGGGAACGTTGGCAGTAGGTATTGTTTGTGGACTTTATTGGGCTGTTAGTTCCAATATGACGGTTGAGCCAACACAACGTTTAACTGGAGGTGGCGGATTTGCTATTGGACACCAACAACAGTTTGCCATTTGGCTTGTGGATAAGGTTGCTCCGAAAATTGGGAAAAAAGAAGAAAATCTTGATAATCTCAAATTACCAACTTTCTTGAATATCTTCCATGATACTGTTGTCGCTTCTGCGACCTTGATGTTGGTCTTCTTTGGGGCTATTCTCTATATTTTGGGACCAGATATCATGTCAAATGCAGACGTTATCACATCTGGTACGGTTTATAATCCTGCAGGTCAATCGTTCTTTATGTATGTGATTGAGACATCGTTTACTTTCTCGGTTTATCTTTTCATCTTGATGCAGGGTGTGCGTATGTTCGTTGCTGAATTGACCAATGCTTTCCAAGGAATTTCAAGTAAGCTTCTGCCTGGTTCTTTCCCAGCGGTCGATGTAGCAGCATCATTTGGCTTTGGTTCACCATCAGCTGTTCTATTTGGTTTTGCAACAGGTCTTATCGGACAGTTGGTGACTATTCTCTTATTGATTATCTTCAAAAATCCAATTCTGATTATCACAGGATTTGTACCAGTATTTTTTGATAATGCGGCTATCGCTGTTTACGCTGATAAACGTGGTGGTTGGAAAGCTGCGGTTGTCCTGTCTTTCCTATCGGGAGTTATTCAAGTGGCACTGGGTGCCGTTGCGGTATCACTTCTTAATCTTGGTGCATATGGTGGTTATCATGGCAATATTGACTTTGAAATGCCATGGGTTCCATTTGCCTATCTTTTCAAATATGCTGGTGTGATTGGTTATGCTATTGTCTGTCTCTTCTTGCTTGCAATCCCTCAGCTTCAATTTGCAAGAGCAAAAGACAAGGAAGCTTACTATGCTGGTCAAGTTCAGTCGGAAGAGTAACAGTTTAAAAAGTAAATGCTATTTATAATGCTTTTCTATAAAGTACAAAAGAATTCAAACGGAGGAAAATAAAATGGTTAAAGTTCTTACAGCGTGCGGTAATGGTATGGGCTCATCTATGGTTATCAAAATGAAAGTTGAAAATGCCCTTCGTCAACTTGGTGTTAGTAATATCGAATCAGCTTCTTGCTCGGTTGGGGAAGCTAAAGGCTTGGCAGCTAATTATGACATTGTAGTTGCCTCAAACCACCTCATTCATGAACTAGACGGTCGTACTAATGGTAAGTTGATTGGTCTTGATAATTTGATGGATGATACAGAAATCAAAACAAAATTGGAAGCAGCTTTAAAATAATTTGAAGTCTGTATTCATGAAGGTGGCATTTTCAGGTGACCGATGATTTCCACCAATCTAGGGAGAATTTTGCAGAAATACTAGATGTCTTTAGAAAACTTTAACGACGAGTAACGGAGAGCAACTCTCTAGATAGAATGTCATCTATGAATAGAAGTTCTTGACATGGGTGTTTTCAGACAAACGAAAACACCCACGATTTTTGATAAGTATGAAAGGAAGCAGGTTATGAATTTAAAACAAGCTTTGATTGATAATGATTCGATTCGGCTAGCGCTGACAGCGTCAGATTGGAAAGAGGCGGTTAAGTTAGCTGTTGAACCTCTGGTTGAAAGTGGTGCCGTTAAGGCAGAATATTATGATGCTATTATCGCATCCACGGCTCAGTATGGTCCGTATTATATTTTGATGCCAGGTATGGCCATGCCTCATGCGCGTCCAGAAGCTGGTGTACAACGTGATGCCTTTTCGTTAATCACCTTGACTCATCCTGTTAAATTTCAAGACGGTAAAGAAGTTTCTGTACTCCTTGCCTTGGCAGCTACGAGTTCAAAAATCCATACTTCGGTAGCTATTCCGCAGATTATTGCGCTTTTTGAGTTAGAAAATTCGGTAGAACGCCTACAATCTTGTCAGACCAAAGAAGAAGTTTTGGCTATGATTGATGAATCAAAGGACAGTCCGTATTTGGAAGGCTTGGATTTAGAGAGTTAATATCACATTTTTAAAATAGCAATGAAAAGAAAGGAAATATGATGACAAAACAATTACCAAATTTACAAGTTGCTCTTGACCATTCTGATTTGAAAGGAGCTATTGCAGCTGCCGTTTCGGTTGGCAATGACGTTGACATTATTGAGGCTGGAACAGTATGTCTTTTGCAAGTCGGTAGTGAGTTAGTCGAAGTGCTTCGTAATCTTTTTCCAGATAAATGGATTGTGGCGGATACTAAATGTGCAGACGCTGGTGGAACAGTCGCAAAAAATAATGCTGTACGCGGAGCAGACTGGATGACTTGTATTTGCTGTGCTACCATTCCAACCATGAAAGCTGCGCGTAAGGTTATTGAAGAAGTGCGTGGTGAACGTGGTGAGATTCAAGTTGAACTTTATGGCGATTGGACTTACGAGCAAGCACAACAATGGCTTGATGCGGGGATTTCACAAGTTATTTATCACCAATCGCGTGATGCGCTCCTTGCTGGTGAAACTTGGGGTGAAAAGGATTTGAATAAAGTTAAAAAGCTTATTGATATGGGTTTTCGTGTATCTGTGACTGGCGGTCTTAGTGTTGATACACTCAAACTCTTTGCTGGTATAGATGTTTTCACTTTTATTGCAGGGCGCGGTATTACAGAAGCACAAGACCCAGCTGCGGCAGCGCGTGAGTTTAAAAATGAAATCAAACGTATTTGGGGGTAGGTTATGACGCGTCCAATTGGTATTTATGAAAAGGCGACCCCTAAGCATTTTACATGGAGAGAACGTCTAACGTTTGCAAAAGAACTCGGCTTTGATTTTGTTGAAATGTCGGTAGATGAATCAGATAGCCGTTTGGCACGTCTGGATTGGACAAAAAAAGAGCGTTTGGATCTTGTTCAAGCTATTTACGAAACAGGTATTCGGATTCCAAGTATTTGCTTTTCGGGGCATCGCCGTTATCCTCTTGGGTCTAATGACCCTAAAGTCGAAGCAACATCGCTTGAAATGATGAAAAAATGTATTGAATTAGCGCAAGACCTTGGTGTCCGTACTATTCAATTGGCGGGGTATGATGTTTATTACGAAGAAAAATCCCCAGAAACACGCGCTCGGTTTATTAAAAATCTCAGGAAAGCTTGTGATTGGGCTGAAGAAGCTCAAGTTATTCTGGCGATTGAAATTATGGATGACCCTTTTATTAATTCTATTGAAAAATACTTAGCTGTGGAAAAGGAAATTGATTCGCCTTATCTTTTTGTTTATCCAGATACTGGTAATGTATCAGCTTGGCATAATGACCTTTGGAGCGAATTCTACAATGGTCATAAGTCCATTGCTGCCTTGCATTTAAAAGATACTTATGCTGTCACTGAAAACTCCAAAGGGCAGTTTCGTGATGTCCCATTTGGAGATGGCTGTGTTGATTGGGAAGCTATGTTTGCTATTCTCAAGAAAACAAACTATAACGGTCCATTTTTGATTGAAATGTGGTCGGAAAATTGTGCGACAGTTGAGGAAACAAAACAAGCTATCCAAGTCGCAAAAGACTTTTTATTACCAAAAATTGAGAAAGCGGGGTTACGTTAATGTTAGTTCCTGAATTACGTCAACGTGTTTATAAAGCTAATATGGATTTACCAGTGCATGGTTTGGTCAAATTTACATGGGGAAATGTGTCAGCTATAGACCGTGAAAAAGGATTGATTGTTATCAAACCTTCAGGAGTGCCCTACGAAGAATTATCTCCAGAAAATATGGTGGTGTCAGACTTAGAGGGCAATGTGGTTGAGGGCGATTTGAACCCGTCATCTGATTTACCAACGCATGTGGAGCTGTACAAAGCATTTGCAGAAGTTGGTGGGATTGTTCATACCCACTCAACGGAAGGAGTCGCTTGGGCGCAGGCAGGGCGAGATATTCCATGTTATGGCACCACCCATGCAGATACCTTTTATGGCGCTATTCCGTGTGCGCGCGCCCTTACTCCAGAAGAAATCAATGGTGCTTATGAAAAAGAAACTGGGAAAGTGATTATTGAAGAATTCCAAAAACGCTCCCTTGACCCAATGGCTGTTGCAGGGGTCACTGTCCGTAATCATGGCCCATTTGCTTGGGGAAAAGACGAACAAGCAGCTGTTTATAACGCTGTCGTTCTTGAAGAGGCAGCTCGTATGGCACGTTACACAGAAGCCATCAATCCAGATGTCAAAGAAGTGCCACAAGCACTCAAAGATAAACATTATCTCCGTAAACATGGCAAAAATGCCTATTACGGACAAAAAGTCTAACCCCCTAAGCCAAATCCAATAGACACAATAGAAGGGAAGGCGTGAAATAATTAGTTTAAATGACTGATGTTTTACGGCTCTTCTTTTCGTTTATAGCAAATATAAGGTTGGTTTTACAGTCATTACGTGATTGTCATAGAAGAATGGTGGTGTGAATTGTTAAGCATACTAAAAAGTGATGTGGTGAGTGATAGCCTTTGTGATACAATAGGTCTACATAGATATAGAGGAGTTGGTTATCATGCTAGACAAAAAAAGTTATGATCTTCTTTCTTATTTACTGACTCTAACCGAGCCAGAAACGGTAACAACGATTTCTAAAGCATTAAATCAATCACGGCGAAGAATTTATTATCATTTAGATAAAATCAATGACGCTCTACCTGAGGACATTGATCACATTGTTCCCTACCCACGAATCGGCATCCTTCTCAATGACGAACAGCGTCAAACCTGCCGTATCATGATGGGAGAGTTGGACGGCTATTCTTATGTGATGAGTATGGAAGAACGCTTAGAATTAAGCTTACTATACATTGCCGTCTCTAAGGAAAGAGTAACCATTGACAAACTGATGAAACTGACAGATGTTTCTCGCAACACCATTCTTAATGATCTGAACAGTATCCGTCAGAAGTTATCAAATGAGGAATATGATATTAAGCTTCGTGTCTCAAAAGCACGTGGTTATTATTTAGCCTGTCACCCCTTGTCTAAAATACAGTTTTTATATCGCCTGCTTTATAGCGTCTACACCAAGGATAATGAAACATTTATTGCGATGATTCGAAAACGGATTATCAATTTACCAGAGGTAATGCCCTATTTTTCTGATGACATTAATGATTATCTTTATACAGAGTTATCAACGCTTGAAGAACGTATGGGCAAAAGACTTAATCCTAAAGATTTAAATTTTATGGTGAAAATTTTGCCCTATCTCTTGTTAAGTTACCAGAGTATTGATTTTACAGCTGAAGAAAAAGAAAGAGCAAGGCGTGATTTTAGCCTCGCTTGGGAACGTTTAGAGTACCAAATGGCTATTAATATCGCTAAAAATTTACGAGAAAAATTCAATCTTTCCTTAGATAGTATCGAGATTGGTTTGATTGCCATGTTGTTACTTTCTTTCCGAAAGACAGTGGACCTTCATTTAGACAGTACGGACTATGATGACATGCGAGAGACATTGCAACTTTTTTTAGACACATTACAAACAAAGTATCATCTTTCTTTTCGACATCCTAATGACTTGTTAAATCAACTGTTGACGCATTGTAAAGCCTTGCTGTATCGCAAAACCTACGGTATTTTATCAGAAAATCCCTTAACAGAAGATATTAAAATAAAGTATGATCACCTTTTTAAGATGACAAAATCGTGTATTGATATTTTGGAAGAAGCTTGGTTAATTCAAATGACAGACGATGACATTGCTTACTTTGTCATTCATTTAGGTGGCGAGATAGAAAATCATGATGTCAGCGATAGTCAAAAAAATCATGTTGTATTAGTTTGTGATGAAGGAGTGGGCATTCAGAAATTATTAGTCAGCCAATGTAAAAAATGTCTGGAAAATTGTGACATAGATGCTATTTTCACATTGGAACAATTTTATAGCGTCAGTGATATCATCACCTCAAATATGGTAATTTCGACAAGTGATAACGTTGAGACAACATTGCCATTGTTGGTTGTTCACCCCATTTTAACAGATGAAGATATTATCAAAATGCTACATTTCATAAGAACAAAAGGAAGGCAAAAAGAAAGCCATTATGACCAAGAATTGGATAAACTCTTAAAAAGTTATGTCCCAGATGCTCATGAACGCTATAGCCTAAAGACTCAAATTGAAAAAATCATTCGCCAAGAATTTATTGACATTAGCTTAAATTGAGGAAGGTGGGGAGCTTATTACATTTTTATGTAATGAGCTTTTTTATTTTTTTAAGATGTTTACCTAGTTGGGTGTCATTTTTGTATTATTTTTATCCAAAAGTTAAACCAAAACAGGGGTTCATAAAGCGTTTTTATTCTGGTAATATAACATTTGAGGAAGGGGGATAAAGCATGTTATCACAAACAATTGAATCGGTTACATTTTGATAGAAATGATACATTATTTTCAATTTGATTGAGGATCTTTTTGCAGACTTTTGTTGGCAAAAAGATCTACTTTTTTATTTTTTGTAAACGTTTTATAATTAAACCAGATAGGGAGGCGAGAGCTATGAAGGAAAGAACCTATGCTATATTAAACAGACTGATAAATTCTGAAATACCATTATCTGTGAGATACCTTTCCAGTGAATTTGAAGTAAGTGAGAGGACGATACGTAATGAGATAGGAACGATCAATGAATGGTTAATAGAGTATCAACTACCTCCGGTAAAGTCTATTTACTCCAGAGGAATGCACTTAACTTTAACAAATTCTCAAATTCGCAAAATTAGGGAATTAGAAAAGAGTAAGTCTGAATTTAAGTATTTAACGCGTGAAGAACGCATATTAGATTTAATTTTAGCTATTGCCTTTGGCAAAGAACCTGTCTTTCTAAACCAAAAGGAGGAGGTGTATCAAGTTTCGAAGTCCTCAATTGATGAAGATATTCGTCAAGTAAGAAGACATTTAGAAGATTATCATGTAAAAGTTGTCAGTATTCCTAAGCAGGGCTTACAGTTCCAAGCAAAGGAACAATTTATAAGAGCCATGCTCTTTTCAATAATAAGTACTATTTTATTGAGCGACGATCAGGGGAAAAAGAAAATTGTCTTTAACTACCTCAGTCACGGACAATTGACTTACTTAGATGAAATATATAGTAACTTTATTTCAAATTTAGAAGTTAGTCACTATAGAATTAATTTTAACTTACTGGTCTATATTTGGATAGTACGCATACAAGAGGGCAACTATATTTCAGAATCAGAAGAAGATGAAGGATTTGTACAACAAAATAATAAAGTTTATCGTTACATCAATGCAGTACTTAATCAATTAGGAGTTGAAGTTAACCTAGAGGAAGAACGTTATATTTATTTCTTACTAAATACTTTAAACAGAGAAGATGACTATCGACCAATAAATTGGTTAGATTTACAATTACTAATTATGCAATTGATACAGTATGTCGAGACAGAAACAGGAATACCATTTAGTAAAAAAGAAGTTCAGCTTCAAGAAGCCTTGTATAATCATATGATTAGTATGGTAGAACGTATCAAGAATGGACTTCAATTGGTTAATCCTCTGAGGGATAAGATAAAGCAAACATATGGCGTTGTTTATAAAGTTGTTGAATCGTATTTAAAAACTAATGAAAGTGAATTTGGTGGTTCAATTACTGAAGATGAGATAGCATTTTTGACAATTCATTTTTCTACTGCCTTAAGTGAGATAAATCAAAATAATAAATACTGGTATAGAGCAATAGTTATTTGTAACCATGGTATTGCTACTGGTCGTCTTCTAGCTGAAAATTTAAAAGAATATTTTAATATTGAGGTTTTAGCGGTACTTAGTAGCAGAGAAATTAACTTAGTTAAGAAATTTGATGTTGATTTAGTCTTCTCGACAGTAAAAATGAGCTATAATTCTAAGCCAATAATGATTTTGGATACTATCTTTAATGATGAAACTAAAATATTAGTTAAGCACTTTTTAGAAAGTAATAGTCAATATAGAAGGTTGATTACTACCAGAAATGATTATACTGAGATGTTTCAAAAGTTACTTAAAATGGTTGAACAGACTTTTGGTGAGATAAGCCATAACTTCTATGGAGATTTGGAGAAACTATTTCATAAAAATCAATTAGAAATAAATAAGAGGGAGGTACAACCTATGATTCAAGATATATTATCTGATGATAATATTTTATTGGAAACAGAAGAATTGACTTGGCAAGAAGCAATAAAGAAAGTTGCTGAGCCATTACTTAGTAAAGAAATTATTACAGGTGATTATATTCAAGCTATGATTGAAAGTGTTGAAGAGTATGGCCCTTATATTGTTATTGGTCCCCACTTAGCTTTAGCTCATGCAAGACCAGAGGATGGCTCATTGAAGTTAGGTTTGAGTTTATCTATTTTTGAAAAACCTGTTGTATTTGGTCATGAGTTTAATGACCCTGTAAAAGTTATGTTTTGTTTATCAGCCATTGATTCTTACTCACATTTGAATGTAATGAAGAGGTTAGTAAACCTTATTAGAGAAGAAGACAATCTTATTAAATTAACCGAAGCAAAAAGTATTAAAACTGTAAAAGAAATTTTATTTAACGAAGCTATAGAGGAGGAAAAATAGTATGGCTAAAACAGTGAATATTTTATTTGTTTGTGGAGCTGGCTTAGGTTCAAGTTTTGCTGCTCAAATGGCAGCAGAGGATGTCTTAAATAGACACCATATTAATGCTAAGTTGGATCATGTGGATATCTCAACAGCCGCTTCTGTGAGCCCAGATATTATTATTACAGCTCAAAATTTTGAAAAACAATTTGCACAATTTGAAATTGATGAAGAAAAGACATCAGTTATTTTCTTAAAAAATATTGTTTCTAGTAAAGAGATTGAAGAAAAATTATTACCTGTTTTAAAAGAGCGTAATTTTATTTAATTCTATGATATAGGAGGAATTCTATTATGGGAGTTATAAATTTTATAATTGATAACATCTTAACGCAGGCTTCAATAACCATTGCGTTGATTGCTTGTTTGGGTCTTATCTTGCAAAAAAAATCAGTAGGTCAAGTCATTTCAGGAACGATGAAAACTTTACTAGGTTTTCAAGTGTTGAGTGCCGGTTCAAGTGTTATACAAACTAGCTTGACATACTTTGGTGAAATTTTCCAAAAAGCTTTCCATACACAGGGAATTGTTCCCTCTATTGAGGCTATTAATGGTCAAGCGATGAATAATCTGGGGCTTGGCAGTGATATAGCGCTAACGTTCTTGACTATTTTCATTTGTAATATTTTGATTGCTCGTTTTACCAAGTGGAAGTATATATTTTTAACGGGTCAGGCCTTGCTTTGGATGGCAACTATGACGACTGTATTTGGCTACTTTGCAGGGTTGCGAGGTTTAGTTTTAATTATTATTGGCGGTATTGTAGGTGGTATCTTTAGTGTGGCAATGCCAGCAATTGCACAACCTATTATTCGTCAAGTAACAGGAAATAATGATATAGCACTTGGTCACTTTTGTACTATTGGCTATTTATTTGAAGCGGGCATTGCTAAGATTTTTGGAGAGCGTAGCGAAAATAGGAAGTCTATTGAAGATATCGAAATGCCCAAAGCATTTGAGTTTCTTCAAGATACTTATTTATCAGTTATGGTAGTTATGCTCCCTCTTTATCTTATTACTGCTGCATTTGCTGGTTCAGGAGCAGTTGATACAGGAGATACCAATTTCATGATGTATGCCTTTTTACAAGCAATTCAATTTGTAGTAGGGATTTATATCCTTCTTGCAGGTGTTCGTCTGCTTCTTGGGGAAATTGTACCAGCATTTCGTGGTATTGCAATGAAATTAGTGCCTGATGCTATTCCAGCATTGGATTGTCCAGTGTTCTTCCCTTATTCACCAAATGCAGTTATTCTTGGTTTTATGACCACAACAATTGGTACTGTAGTTGCAATGTTTGTATTACCGATGTTTGGTTTAGCAATGATTCTCCCTGGTATGCTTACTAACTTCTTTGCTGGTGGTACTGCAGGTATATTTGGGAATGCAGTAGGTGGACGTCGGGGCGCAATCATTGGTGGTATTGCACATGGCTTCTTCATTACACTTTTGCCAGCTTTATTAGTAACAGCCTTTAATACCCTTGGTTTTACGAATGCTACTGCAACTGATGTTGACACAGTAACAGCAGCTCTATTGTACTATTGGATTTTGAGTCCTATCTTTAAACTATTCTAGTTGATGGATTAACAAAGAAATTGTGAGGTGCTAAATAAATGTTTGATTTTTTTAAGAAGAAAAGTCCGAAAAAAATTGAGGAAAAAACTTTCAGTTTTACAGAAGAAGAAATTAGGAACTTCAACTCAGAGATAGAACAGCAACTAGCTATAAAAGAATATCATTTAGAAGATGCAGTTTACTTTGAAAATTTAGGATTGTTGTATGATAAAGTTTCTGAAACGGACGAAGCAATTGAGAGTTTAGAAAGAAGCCTTGAAATAGAACCTTCTATGGGAGATGGATATAAAAGGTTGATGTCTCTATATAATCTTAAAAGAAAGGAAGCTGCAGTAGCTCATGACGACGAACTCATTGAATATTATATGGGGAAAATGGATGAGATGCGTCATATTGCGAAAAAACTTACACTAACAGCAAAATAGGAGAAATTGATATGTACAAAAATTTAAAAGAAATGACAGACTATGCTGACCGTTTAAACATGACAGTAGGTGCGTTTAATATGCATAATTTAGAAATGCTCCCTGACATGATTCGCGCTGCAAAAGAAGTTGGTGTTCCGATTGTTATCCAAACTAGTATTGATACTGCTAAATATATTGGATATGATGTCATTGTTGCTGTATGTAAACAAATGGCAGATAATAATTTGGTAGATGTCGCATTACATTTGGATCATGCACGAGACTTTGATGCCATTAAAGATGCAATTGAAGCAGGTTATTCAAGTGTTATGTTTGATGGATCTAACCTACCATTTAAAGAAAATATTGCTAAAACGAAAGCTGTTGTTAATTATGCACATCAAAGAGGTGTTTCTGTTGAAGGAGAGCTAGGTACTATTGGGGGGACTGAAGAAGGTATTTCAGTGGCAGAAGATGATAAAGAATATACCAGACCTAAAGATGCGGTTACATTTGTTTCTGAGACAGGAGTAGATGCATTGGCAGTAGGTATTGGTACAAACCATGGTCAGTTTAAATCAAAAACAAATGTTAAAGTATCTCTTCTTAAAGAAATTCATAGTGTGGTAGATGTGCCGTTAGTCATTCATGGTGGTACAGGTGTTAAAGAAGAAGATTATTCTGAACTAATTAATAATGGGATTCGTAAGTTTAACGTTGGTACTGAACTATTAGTCAATTGGACTGATACTGCTAAAGAAAAATTTGGTGCAACTGAGGTAAACAAATCACTCCGTCATAATATTATTCCTTGTAATGAAAAAGTTAAAGAAATTGTTAAACATAAACTTACCTTATTTATGAATATAGACAGTTCTTTAAAATAAGGAGAGTCTCATGAAAAAAACATTGATTTTGATTGCAGGACCTCCAGCAACTGGGAAAACCTATTTAGTTAACTTAATTGTGAAAGTGCAACCCCAATTATATAAAATTACTCCTGATGAACTTAAAGAGGATATTGCTGATAGTAAGGGATTTAATAATCTTGTTGAGAAAGCGAGTTTGGAAAACATTGTTTGGAAAGCATATTATCAAGCAATTGATGCCTATATGATGGTAGGTAAGAAAGTAATTTTGAGTGAGTACCCATTCTCAAATAAACAAAAATCACAATTAAATGAGTTAGCAAAAAAGTATTCTTATGATATCTTAACGGTAAGGTTAGTTGCTGATTTTGAAGTTCTTTGGGAACGACGCCTTAAGCGTGATAGGGAGGAAGATAGGCACTTAAGTCATATTATGACACACTATCATTTCGGAGATACACTTGATAATAGGGAACTGGCTGATAACCAAATCACAAAAGTTGAATTTCAAAATATAGTTGATGTTAGAGATTATAACCATTTTAAATTAGGAAAGCTACTCGAATTCAATGTCAGTGACTTTAGTAAAGTTGATTATTCACCTCTTTTAAGTTACTTAGCTGAGCTGTAAATTAAGTGTTAAATATATTTTGAAAAGAAAAATTAGTTTTTGTTGGATATATATTTTAGAAAATCAACAGTAAAACCCTATAGCTAAAAGCGTTCAGCCCAAAAATGAACACATCATCGTGTAATACTTGGTCTTTTTTGGAATCGTTTTCTAGACTATACTGTTATTGTAAATGAATAACGTAACAATACAAATAGGAGGAAACAAAATGGCTAATGTTAAAGACATCACACGTGAATCATGGATTTTAAATACTTTTCCTGAATGGGGAACTTGGCTCAACGAAGAAATTGAAGAAGAAGTCGTTCCTGAAAATAATTTCGCTATGTGGTGGTTAGGTAATTGTGGTGTTTGGATTAAGACACCAGGAGGTGCAAATATTGTTATGGACCTCTGGTCAAATCGAGGAAAATCAACCAAGAAAGTCAAAGATATGGTTTGGGGACATCAAATGGCAAATATGGCGGGGGTTCGTAAATTACAACCGAACTTGCGCGTGCAACCAATGGTTATTGACCCATTTGCCATTAATGAATTGGATTACTACCTCGTCTCTCACTTCCATAGCGACCATATTGATATCAATACCGCTGCTGCCATTGTAAACAATCCAAAACTTGACCACGTTAAATTTGTGGGACCTTATGAATGTGGGGAAATTTGGAAAAAATGGGGTGTTCCAGAAGAGCGCATCATCATCATCAAACCAGGAGAAAGTTTTGAATGTAAAGATGTTAAAGTGACCGCTGTTGAATCTTTTGACCGTACGTGTCTTGTGACGCTTCCTGTTGACGGTGCTAAGGAAAATAATGATAGTCTGAAAGGACTTGCTGTGACAGATGAAGAAATGGCACGTAAGGCAGTTAATTACATCTTTGAAACACCAGGTGGAACGATCTATCATGGTGCCGATTCACATTTTTCAAATTATTTTGCAAAACATGGTAAGGATTTCGACATTGACGTTGCGATTAACAATTATGGGGACAACCCAATTGGTATTCAAGACAAGATGACCTCAATTGACCTTCTTCGGATGGCTGAAAATCTTCGTGCCAAGGTTATCATTCCAGTGCATTATGATATCTGGTCAAACTTTATGGCTTCAACGGATGAAATCCTTGTTCTCTGGAAGATGCGCAAAGAACGCCTACAATATCAATTCCACCCATTTATCTGGGAAGTTGGTGGTAAATATGTTTATCCACAAGATAAAGACCGTATTGAATATCACCACCCACGTGGCTTTGATGATGCCTTTGAGCACGATTCAAATATCCAGTTTAAAGCTTTACTTTAGTAGGATAAAGGGTTGTTATCAGCCCTTTATTTTATCAGAAAAAATGAAAAGGAGACAAACAATGAAATTTTTCTTAGATACAGCCGATGTTTCGGCGATTAAAACGATTAATGAACTAGGTGTCGTGGATGGTGTCACGACCAATCCAACGATTATCTCCCGTGAAGGGCGTGATTTTGAGACGGTTATCAAGGATATTTGCCAGATTGTTGACGGTCCCGTATCGGCAGAAGTCACAGGTCTAACAGCTGAAGAAATGATTACTGAAGCGCGTGATATTGCTAAGTGGGCAGACAATATTGTGGTCAAAATTCCGATGACAATGGAAGGCTTGAGAGCTGTCAATGTGCTTTCAAAAGAAAACATTAAAACCAACGTCACTCTTATTTTTACGGTATCTCAAGGGCTTATGGCTATCAAAGCTGGTGCAACCTTTATCAGTCCATTTGTTGGACGTCTGGAAGACATCGGCACAGATGCTTACCAATTGATTTCAGATTTGCGAGAAATCATTGATTGTTATAGCTTTGATACGGAAATCATTGCAGCCAGCATTCGTAATACAGATCATGTTGAGAACGTTGCGAAACGAGGTGCTCATATTGCTACCATTCCAGATGCTGTTTTTGATAAAATGACCAAACACCCTTTGACGGATTCAGGGTTAACACAGTTTATGCAGGATTGGAAAATTTTTAAGGGTGAATAATCCTAAAAGTTAGCAGAATGATTTCACAAGGAGAAATATTATGTCACAATTATCTGTTAATGCTATTCGTTTTTTAGGAATTGATGCCATTGAAAAAGCCAAATCAGGTCATCCAGGAGTCGTTATGGGTGCTGCTCCAATGGCGTACAGTCTTTACACTAACCATTTACATGTCAATCCAGCTGTTCCAAACTGGATTAATCGCGACCGCTTCATTTTGTCAGCAGGGCATGGTTCAATGTTGCTTTATGCTCTTCTTCATTTGTCAGGATTTGACGTTACGATTGATGATTTGAAACATTTTCGTCAATGGGGGTCAAAAACGCCAGGTCATCCCGAATACGGTCATACTGATGGTGTGGATGCAACCTCTGGACCACTAGGTCAAGGGATTTCTATGGCTGTCGGACTAGCACAGGCGGAACGTTTCTTAGCTGCAAAATACAATAAACCAGATTTTCCAATTTTCAATCACTATACCTATGTTATCGCTGGTGACGGTGACTTTATGGAAGGAGTGTCTGGCGAAGCATCATCTTACGCAGCTAAACAGCAATTGAATAAGTTGATTGTTCTTTATGATTCAAATGATATTTGCCTAGATGGTGAGACAAATGCTGCTTTTACTGAAAATGTTCGTGCACGCTACAATGCTTATGGTTGGCATACTGCTATTGTTGAAGATGGCACAGATATCAATGCCATTAGTCTTGCTATCGAAGAAGCAAAAGCTTCTAACAAGCCAAGCTTGATTGAAATTAAAACAACGATTGGCTACGGTGCACCAACAAAAGGTGGAACCAATGCAGTTCACGGAGCTCCACTCGGTGCCAAAGAAACAGCTGCCACACGACGTCATCTTGGCTGGGAGTATCCACCGTTTGACGTTCCAAAAGAGGTTTATGCTGATTTTAAAGAAAATGTCGAGAAGCGTGGGGTTGCAGCATATCAAAAATGGTTAGAAATACTCGCAGACTACAAAACAGCCTATCCAAATGAAGCTAAAGAAGTTGAGGCTATTATTAGAGGAGAGGACCCAGCAACGCTCACAGAAGCAGATTTTCCTGTTTTTGACGATGGCTTTTCACAAGCAACACGTCACTCGTCACAAGTTGCGATTAATGCGGCAGCAGCGGTTCTTCCTAATTTTCTTGGTGGCTCAGCTGACCTTGCTCATTCAAATATGACTTATATTAACGATGATGGCTTACAAGATGCCAAACATCCCCTTAATCGCAATATTCAGTTTGGAGTTCGTGAGTTTGGTATGGCAACTATTTTGAATGGTATGGCACTGCATGGTGGGCTTCGCGTTTTTGGTGGGACATTCTTTGTCTTTTCTGATTATCTTAAAGCTGCCATGCGTCTGTCTGCTCTCCAAGGCTTGCCAGTTGTCTATGTTTTCACTCATGATTCTATTGCTGTTGGTGAGGACGGACCAACTCATGAGCCAATTGAACAATTATCAGGTTTACGAGCAATTCCAAATTTGACAGTGCTTCGCCCAGCAGATGCTCGTGAAACGCAGGGCGCTTGGCACTATGCTTTGACACAAAAATCAACGCCGACAGCGCTTGTTTTAACACGTCAAAATCTAGTTGTTGAAAAAGGAACAAGTTTCACAGCCGTCGAAAAAGGTGCTTATGTTGTTTACGAATCAGGCACAGATTTTGACACCATTCTTTTAGCATCAGGTTCAGAAATTAATTTAGCGGTAGAAGCGGCTAAAAAACTAGTTGCCCAAGGTGGTAAGGTTCGCGTTGTTTCAGTACCGTCAACAGAATTATTTGATGCCCAACCAGCAGAATATAAAGAAATGATTCTACCAAATGCTGTTCGTAAACGTGTTGCTATTGAAATGGCGGCAACCCAACCATGGTATAAATACGTTGGTTTAGACGGCAAAGTCATCGGTATTGATACGTTTGGAGCTTCAGCACCAGCATCAGAAGTGATTGAACACTACGGTTTCACAGTTGATAAGGTTATCGATACGATCAACCAGCTTTAATGCTAACTTGCAATGAAGTTTGATAACGTTTCCTCCCTACTGTATTTGAACTCCCTTAATACAGTAGGTATTTTTGCTAATACCTAACATTAAAACGACTGTTTTCCAGTCGTTTTTTACTGATTTTTTAACCGTGCTTAAGAAACCTAAGAAAATATGCTATACTGAAAGCAATTAGTTTAAAAGGAAGTAAGTAATGGCAACGTTTGTGAATAGTATTTCAGGTGTTTTAATGATTTTGGTCATGGTTATGGTGGGCTATGTTTTAGCTAAAAAAGGTTGGTTTGATGACCAGACTCCCTCTTTGATTGCAAAATTGGTTACCAAAGTGGCTTTACCATGTTACATGATTTATACGATTGTTGGTCGTTTCACGGCTGATGAATTGTTAAAAATGCTGCCACAGTTGCGTTTTCCTGCTCTTTCGATGATTATTCTACTTGCGATTGCCATGGCGGTAGCGCAGCTATTTGCCGTAGATAAAAAACATCAGGGCTTGTTTGTTTCTATGTTTTTTAATTCCAATACCATTTTTGTGGGATTGCCCATCAATCAAGCCCTTTTTGGCGATAAAAGCATTCCTTACGTTTTGGTTTATTACATGTGCAACACGACTTTCTTTTGGACGATGGGAACTTATTTTATCCAAAAAGATGGGCGTCATTCTGCTACGATTGACTTTCGTGACAGTTTACGAAAAATTTTCTCACCCCCGCTTTTAGGTTTTATTATTGGGGTGATTTTGGTGCTATTGAACATCCAACTGCCTGCCTTCTTACTTAGCGACTTTCACTATTTGGGCAACCTTACGATTCCACTATCAATGATTTTTATTGGGATTTCGGTGGCAAATGCAGGGCTGTCACGTCTGCGTTTTAGTAAAGACAATGTTTTGATCCTTTTAGGACGTTTTGTTGTCGCTCCGCTATTAATGATGGTGATTGTTAGCCACACGCAAATGCCGTTACTAATGAAACAAGTCTTTATCATCCAATCAGCCATGCCTGTCATGACAAACGCCCCTGTTGTCGCAAAACTTTACGGAGCAGACGCAGATTACGCAGCCATTATGGTGACTGAATCAACCCTTCTCACCATGCCTATCGTCTCAATTTTGATGTATTTAGTGAATTATTTATAATGATAAAATAGCACTTCCAGCATAGCGGAAGTGTTTTTTCAACACAAAAAGCCTAGCCAAAGGCTAGACTTTAAGGAGATTATGAAAAAGATACATTCACTTAGCTTGGGAGGTGCTAAAGTGAATGTTAGCTAGCAAAGCCAGCTGTAAAAGTTTTAGGAATGATTAAAGTATAAAAAGGTAGCCTTAAAGAAATCTTAAGAGGAAAATGCTCTTCCGATAAAAACAGGAAAACCAGAAAATTCACCATAATCTTTGAAATGAATGCCTTTATTAACTCCAAGACAAGAAAAATGTTATCAAAGTGGAGATTTTGTGTCATTTTAGGGAAATTCAGAAAAAAGGATTTCTTCAATCCTCCAAAGCCAAATGAAAGCTCAAGATATGTTATAATAAAACCATGGAAAACAAGAAAAAATTACTTTTAATTGACGGGTCATCCGTTGCTTATCGTGCCTTTTTTGCACTGTATCATCAGATTGATCGCTTTAAAAATCGTGCTGGTTTGCATACCAATGCCATTTACGGTTTTCACCTCATGCTCAATCATTTATTAGAAAGAATCAAGCCAACACACGTTTTGGTGGCTTTTGATGCTGGTAAGACGACTTTCCGTACAGAAATGTACAAAGATTACAAGGCAGGTCGTGCCAAAACACCAGATGAATTCCGTGAGCAATTGCCTTACATTCGTGAAATGCTTAGTGCACTTGGCATTACTTTCTATGATTTGGAAAATTACGAAGCTGATGACATCATCGGAACATTGGATAAATTAGCTGAAAATGCGGACGAGTACGACGTTACCATTGTCAGCGGAGATAAAGACCTTATTCAATTAGCTGATAACAACACAACCATTGAAATTTCCAAAAAAGGTGTGGCAGAATTTGAAGCATTCACCCCAGCTTACCTCATGGAAAAAATGGGAATCACTCCTAAACAATTCATTGACCTTAAAGCGCTCATGGGGGATAAATCAGATAATATCCCTGGCGTTACAAAAATTGGCGAAAAAACTGGTCTTAAATTGCTCTTAGAATACGGTAGCCTTGAAGGTGTTTACGAAAGCATTGACGGTATGAAAAAATCTAAGATGAAAGAAAACTTGATTAATGATAAAGAGCAAGCTTTCTTATCTAAGACTTTGGCGACTATCAATATCAGTGCACCGATTACCATTGGTTTGGACGACATCAACTATCAAGGACCAGATTTGGACAAATTAGTACCATTTTACGATGAAATGGGCTTCAAACAATTTAAAGACAATCTAGGTGCTCCGAAGAAACAAGAAAAATTCGACGTTAACTACACCGAGGTGGATAGCGTGAGTGCGGAGATGTTCACGGATGACCAATTTTTCTATTTTGAAATCTTGGGTGATAATTATCACGTTGAAAATAGCATTGGCTTTGCTTGGGGAAATGACAAGGCGATTTATGCGTCAACCAATCTTGATCTTCTCAAGGACGATTTGTTCAAAGCAGCGCTAGCTAAACCAATCAAAACTTACGATTTTAAACGTAGCAAAGTCTTGCTTAGTCATCTGGGTGTTGATTTACCAGCGCCAGCATTTGATAGCCGTTTGGCAAAATACCTCCTATCAACGGTTGATGACAATGAACTATCAACCATAGCACGACTTTACACGGATGATGTTTTAGATAGTGACGAAGCTGTTTATGGCAAGGGGGTTAAGCGTGCTGTTCCTGAACAAGCGGTGCTGCTCAGCCATTTAGCACGTAAGATTGTGGTTTTGAACCATTCTGAGAAAGTCATGCTAGACAAGTTGACAGAACACCAACAAGCAAGCCTTCTCTTTGACATGGAGCAACCCTTGGCAAATGTCCTTGCTAAAATGGAAATTGCAGGTATTTCGGTTAAAAAAGCAACGCTTCAAGAAATGGAAGCTTCTAATCAGGCTGTTATCGATGAGTTGACACAAGAAATTTACGATTTGGCGGGCATGGCATTTAATATCAACTCGCCCAAACAATTGGGTGAATTGCTCTTTGACAAGATGCAATTGCCAACAAGCTACACGAAGAAAACCAAGACAGGCTATTCAACAGCGGTGGATGTCTTGGAACGATTGGCGCCAATCTCGCCGATCGTGTCTAAAATTTTGGAATATCGCCAAATTGCCAAATTGCAATCAACTTATATCGTTGGTTTGCAGGATTTCATTTTGCAGGATGGAAAAATTCACACCCGCTACTTACAAGATTTGACGCAAACAGGTCGTTTGTCTAGTGTCGACCCTAACTTGCAAAACATCCCAGTACGTTTGGAACAAGGGCGCTTGATTCGTAAAGCATTTGTCCCAGAGACAGAAGATGAAGTGCTTTTAAGTTCTGACTACTCACAAATCGAATTGCGTGTTCTAGCCCACATTTCAAATGATGAGCATTTGATTGCGGCTTTCCGTGAAGGAGCAGACATTCACACGTCAACAGCCATGCGTGTCTTTGGCATTGAAAAACCAGAAGATGTCACACCAAATGACCGTCGCAACGCTAAGGCTGTTAACTTTGGTATTGTTTACGGCATTTCAGATTACGGGCTTGCTAATAACCTCGGCATTCCACGTCAAGTGGCTAAACAATACATTGAAACGTATTTTGAACGCTATCCAGGTATTAAAAATTACATGGAGCGCGTGGTACGTGATGCCAAAGACAAAGGTTATGTCGAAACGCTTTTCCACCGTCGCCGAGAGTTGCCAGATATTAATTCACGTCAGTTCAATAGTCGTCAATTTGCAGAGCGCACAGCGATCAACTCACCAATCCAAGGTAGCGCAGCAGATATTCTCAAAATTGCCATGATTAACCTTGACAAAGCTCTAGTTGATGGTCAATTCAAGACAAAAATGCTTCTACAAGTACACGATGAAATCATTCTTCAAGTACCAAAAGATGAACTTGAAGCCGTTAAAACATTGGTCAAAGAAACCATGGAATCAGCGATTGACTTATCAGTACCCCTCATTGCAGACGAAAATGCAGGACAAACATGGTACGAAGCAAAATAGAAATAAAAAACTGGGAGTCTGATAGAATCGGTAATTGCAAAGAAATATAATTTTCAGCAGGTCTTCATTTCTTCTTGGTGACCCAAAATGGTCTATTCCCAGACTGTTTTTGACACTGACTTCCTAAGTTGATTCCCGATAATAAAGCTTCCCCCAACCTTTATACCCCACCCCCACATGGCTCAAAAGGTTTTGGGAATCTTTTGAGGTTGGAAATAGAGTCAAGCAAAGCTTGATGTCAAAAGGGGTGTAAAAGCTGATTTATCAGTGTATTAGCCTCCGATCGATTTTTGCAGCAACTATGTTATCCTTAAGAAAAACGTCATACAAAGGAGGTAGCCAGATGACAACATTTCAAAATCCTAGTCAAGATGTGATTACTGATTATTTAAAAAATGCCAAAACCATTGCTGTTGTTGGTTTATCACATCGTGAAAATAGCCCAGCTTATGGCGTTTCAAAAATCATGCAAGAAGCTGGCTATACGATTATTCCTGTCAATCCAAGATTAGCAGGACAGAAAATTTTAAACGAGACAGCCTATGCTAGACTTCAAGACGTTCCTGTCCACATTGACATTGTTGATGTTTTCAGACGAAGTGAATTTCTACCAGAAGTTGCCAAAGATTTCATTGAAACAGATGCCGACATTTTCTGGGCGCAACTTGGTCTAGAAAGTCAAGAAGCTGCTGATATGTTACAAGCTGCAGGACGTGATAAAATTGTTATGAACAAATGCATCAAGATTGAATATCAAGGCTTGTAAGCTAACAAAAAAACTGAGAGTCGCTTTTTGCGGATTCTCAGTTTTTTTGATGTTTCTGCCATTGCTGGATAGTGTCTTCAATCCAGCTCAATTGACTGCTAACACGCGAAATGGCGCGGCTTAGGATAAGGTAGTGACCGTAGGCACGATTAATATCTTTTGAGCTTGAAAAAAGTAATTTTTCGCGCATTTTAAAATGCGCCAGCTGTTCTAGCAAAATCTGACGCTCTTCCTCTAATAAGGACAAAATCCGTGGATTAGATTGGTCGTGGATAAAGAACATTTTTAAAGAGAAAAGGTCCTTTTGAATAGGTGCTTCCTCGACCGTCTCCTCTAACCAGTTAGAAAGAATTGCTTCCCCCTCACTCGTTAATTGGTAATATTTTTCCTTAGCATTACCTTCAGAGGTCGTTTGTTTGAGCCAATTGTCATTGGACATACGTTTTAATTCAGGGTAAATCTGACTATGAGAAGCACGCCAAAATTCGCCAATCTCATTGTCAAATTGTTTCGTAATAGCCTGCCCAGTAATCGGTGAAGAATGTTTGACAATCCCCAAAATGATATAGGGTAAGAGACGTTCTTTAGGCATAAGACCTCCTTGTAATGAATCGTTATTTATAACTAGTATAGCAAGAATTCGCCAGATTAGCTCATTATTTTGTCAAACGTTTGTAATTATCATCAAAGTATTTCCCATTACGAATGTCATCTGGTAAGCCTTCGTATGGTGCTTCAGAGATGACATCTTCGTTATTTTGCCCCGCATCACCCATATAGGTAATGTGAGCAAATTCAGGAACGACTAATTTTGGATAAGTAGCGTATTTTTCGCGAGATTCTTCCATTAAATCAATGTGTTCATTTTGGAAGCAAACCGTAATTTCAGGATGTTCATGAACCCAAGCAGGAAAGAAAATCGTACCGTTCAATTTTTTCTCATTAGGCACGAAATCAAGGGCAACGTCAGTACCAGTTGGTTCTGTCCAAGCAACTTTATAAACACCTTCTGTGAGCATAACGATATTGGCTTCTTGGTCTTTGACCCAACGCCCCGCAACCATACCGCCATGAATACGATAATCAACAGTGTGGTCATTTTTAGCATACCATTCGTATTCCCAACCATTATCGTAAGTGTAAATAAAGTGAGTTCCTAAAAAATCGTCCAAAGTTTTAAATGTTTTTGTCATCTGTTGCTCTCCTTTTGATTATTTTATGTCGTTAACGACAGATATATTATAAAACCAAATCCGAGAAATAGTCAAGAAATTGATGTCGATAGTTACAAAAAATCCAAAAGAAGCATTTCAAAAATCCGATTTCATTAATTTTCACTAAAAAATCTCTCAGTAACTTGAAATTGTCTGATTTTTGTAATAAAATAGGTGAGCATGTATTGACATGTACTTTTTTAAACTATGATATAATGAACTTAGTAAATGAGATAAGGAGAGCCATAATGGATGTTCACACTCACCACCGTCCCTTGGATGCCTATGAGAATGTCATTGAGCATCTCAAAAAGAAACACATCCGTATAACGGAGACTCGTAAAGCCATTATTGCTTATATGATAAATAGCCATGAGCACCCTAGTGCCGATAAAATTTATAGAGACCTATTGCCAGAACACCCTAATATGAGTTTAGCAACGGTTTATAACAATCTGAAAGTATTGGTTGATGAAGGATTTGTTGCCGAGTTAAAAGTAACAAACGACACCACAACTTACTATGATTTTATGGGACATCAGCACATTAACATTGTTTGTAAAAACTGTGGTGAAATTGCTGATTTTATGGATGTTGATGCCATTGATATTGGCAAAGAAGCTTATGAACAAACTGGTTATCAAATCACAAAAATTCAACTGACAGCTTATGGTATTTGCCCAAAATGCCAAGAAAAACTAAAAGCAGCAGGTGAATCTTTTATGACCTATTACGAGGATAAGTAAAAGTTCAAGTTGGACTTTGGTCATAAACCTGAACATAAACAAATCACCTTAGCAAGGCTAGGGTGATTTGTTATATTATTCAGCATTTTCTAGTAAATCTTCGTAGAAGAAGCGGTTAGCTGTTGTGGTATATGGTAGTGTGTAGAAGTAAAGCAAACCACAAGTGAATGCTGTTAAAATATACCAACCAATGAAGCTAAATTGTAGGCAGAAGAAACGCCATCTGTTTCCTTTCATTAGTTTTGTACTCTTATCACTAATGCTACGAGGACCTTCATAAGTGCCGTTTTGGACATCATCATAAAGGATGTAGGTTGTCATGCTGTATGAATAGTTTTTCATAATAGCAAGTACAAATCCTGCAATCATCGCAATCAAACCAATAATCACAGTACCCATCCTGCAACAGATTATCTATAGCTGCGTCAGCAATTCCGATAGCAAAAATGACTATTCCGACCCCAGCAATCAAAGACCAGTAAGAAGAGAAAAGCCATTTTAAAATAGCTGTCAAAACGTATTTCCCAAATAATTCGTTTGAAAAGACAATCATGTTATCTCCTACTTCGACGTGGTCACGTTTGAGACGAATCACGTCAAGTACAGCATAGCTTGCTGATGCAAGAAATAGTACAGACAGAATTCCACTGATACTTGGAACTGATTCTGTGATGCTAAATTCAGTACCGTTGCTTGTTGTAAAAATTGCTTGACGATAAGAAACTGAAACGGTAAGAATCGCTAAAACAATAGAAACAATAAATAGTTGATATTTACCAGAGAGTGTTTTAAGAAATTCTCTAGCTTTTCGACGTGTTTCTGAAGCTTCCAAATGGATCTCCTCGTATCCCTTAAAAAATAATTACTTCCACGTTTTCAATGCTATCATGTGGTAAAACATAGGACACTCATACCAGTAAGGCATGACAAACACTAGGATTTTTGGTAAAATCGTAAAGGTTGTGCTTTGTATTTTTAATAATACAAGGCAAGAGATTAATGAGCTTTTCAGTCTCAAATTCTCAGTCTGATTACTGTTTAATCATGACAATATTAAAAATGCCCACAACTGTTTTTTGTGGTAGCTAGGAGAAGAAAATGACAGATTATCCAATTAAGTATCGCTTAATTAAGAAAGAAAAACACACAGGTGCGCGTTTGGGTGAAATTATCACACCACACGGCACATTCCCAACGCCAATGTTTATGCCGGTTGGGACACAAGCAACGGTTAAAACACAATCGCCAGAAGAGCTCAAGGAAATGGGCTCGGGGATTATCCTATCAAATACTTACCACCTTTGGTTACGTCCAGGTGATGACTTAATTGCTCGTGCTGGTGGACTTCATAAATTCATGAATTGGGACCAAGCGATTCTGACTGATAGTGGTGGTTTCCAAGTGTATTCATTGGCTGATACACGTAACATCACCGAAGAAGGGGTGACCTTTAAAAACCACCTTAACGGTGCTAAAATGTTCCTTTCACCAGAAAAAGCCATTTCTATTCAAAATAATCTTGGTTCGGACATCATGATGAGCTTTGATGAATGCCCGCAATTCTACCAACCGTATGATTACGTTAAAAAATCAATCGAACGTACAAGTCGTTGGGCTGAACGTGGCTTGAAAGCACATCGTCGTCCCCATGACCAAGGACTTTTTGGTATCGTGCAAGGTGCTGGTTTCAAAGACCTTCGTCGCCAATCAGCTAGTGACTTGGTCAGCATGGATTTCCCAGGATATTCAATTGGTGGACTTGCTGTTGGAGAATCACACAAAGAAATGAATGAGGTGCTTGATTTCACAGTGCCAATGTTGCCAGAAAATAAACCACGTTACCTTATGGGAGTTGGTGCACCAGATAGTTTGATTGACGGTGTTATCCGCGGTGTGGATATGTTTGACTGCGTTCTTCCAACACGTATCGCTCGAAATGGAACATGTATGACTAGTAGAGGGCGTTTGGTGGTTAAAAATGCAGCTTACGCAGAAGATTTCACACCACTTGACCATGATTGTGATTGCTATACTTGCCGCAATTACACACGTGCTTACATTCGTCACTTGCTTAAAGCTGATGAAACCTTTGGGCTTCGTTTGACAAGCTATCATAACCTTTACTTCCTTGTCAACTTGATGAAAAAAGTTCGTCAAGCTATTATGGATGACAATCTTTTGGAATTCCGCGAGGATTTCTTTGAACGCTACGGTTATAACAAGAGTGACCGTAATTTCTAATACATTCTGAAGCTTGAAACAGTTGTTTCAGGCTTTTGTTTGGATTTCTAAAAAGAGTTAACTAATAAAAATAAGCAAGTTGACTAAAAATAAATAAAGTAGTAAACTTTGTTAGGAGGTTGATGATTATGATAATTTATGGAATTAATCTTGATAGTAAAGGAAGATGCAAACATTATCATACAAAGCAGGATATTGTCGCTCTCAAATGTGGTAAGTGCCAAGATTATTTTGCTTGCTATCAATGTCATAATCAGCTACGAAATCACCCTTTTGAATCAGTTTCGGTAAAAGTTGCCTCACCTATTCTTTGTGGTAATTGCCGCCATTTTTTAACTTACGCGGAGTATAAAAAAGGGGCTTGTCCCTATTGTTATCATGACTTTAATCCGAACTGTCGCTTACACGAAACCATTTATTTTAAGGAGTAATTTATGAAAAACGTGAGAGATTTACTTTATATTGCCATGATGGCAACGATTCTTGTCATTTTAGGTTTTATCCCAGCCATTCCACTGGGCTTTATCCCTGTTCCAATTGTTTTGCAAAATTTGGGAATCATGTTAGCAGGTGTACTCTTAGGTTGGAAAAAAGGGTGCCTGTCGATTCTTCTGTTTTTCCTTTTGGGGATGTTTATTCCAGCTTTTTCTGGTAGTACCTTGTTTGCTGTTTTTGCTGGACCAACAGCTGGTTATGTGGTTGCTTGGTTTTTTGTGCCAATTCTCATCAATGTGATTTTGAAAATTTTTAAGACATCATCTTTTATTAATAATTTAATTGCCATTTTACTAGGCGGTGTTTTATTTGTTGATGTGATGGGAGCAATTTATCTATCTGTTTATATACACACACCTTTGTTGACTTCTCTTTTATCAAATCTTGTCTTTATCCCAGGAGATACGATTAAGGCAATTATTGCTAGTGTTGTAGCCTATAAATTTAAAGATAGACTGATGGTGTCGTAAGAGATAGTTTTCAAAAAATGTTATAATGTGAGTAAGCATTACTAGAGGAGGATTCTACGATGAAACTCATAACACTTGGTTGCTGGGGAGCTTACCCATATAAAGACGGCGGCACGACCTCTTATCTCGTTACGAGTGAGGACGGTTTTCAATTGCTTATGGATTGCGGAAGCCGTGCTGTCACAGAATTAGAAAAAGAAATCAGCCCACTTGACTTGGATGCGGTGATTATTTCACATTATCATCCTGACCATGTTGCTGATTTGGGCGTGCTACGCCATTATTTCCAACTATATCCCAAACATCTCTGGGAGCCTAAAATTTTGCCAATCTACGGACATACCGAAGATGAGCAAGAATTTGCTAAACTGACTTTAGACGGTGTTTCTCAAGGGAAAGCTTATGATGTCAACGGCGTTGAGAAGATTGGTCCCTTCGACATTACCTTTATCAAAACCGTCCACCCTGTTCCTTGCTACGCTTTTCGTATTGTCGAACGTGCAACAGGGCAAACACTTGTTTTTACTGGTGATACAGGCTATTTTGAAGGTTTGAATAAATTTGCTGCAGGCGCTGACCTCTTTTTGGCAGATGTTTACCTTTATGCAGGGAATGAAAATCATCCAGCGCATTTGACAAGCAAAGAAGCAGGGCAAATTGCCAAGGCTGCAGGTGTAACATCCCTTGTCTTGACGCATACGCCACCTGTTCCACCACAAGGCATTGATGCCCAAAATCACCTTCAAGTGCTTAAAAAAGAAGCAGAACATTATGCTGACGGTGTTCCTGTTGATTTGGCTGAGCCACACAAATCATGGCAACTTGGTGAGCTATAATGGCTGAATTGACACAAGAAGAAAAGGAATATTTCATGCGAGAAGCGCTCAAGGAAGCGCAAAAGTCGCTGGCAAAAGAGGAAATCCCAATTGGCTGTGTTATCGTGAAAAACGGTGATATCATTGGACGTGGACACAATGCGCGTGAAGAACGTCAGAAAGCCATTTTGCATGCTGAAATCATGGCGATTGATAATGCCAATGAAAACGAAGGTAGTTGGCGTTTGCTAGATAGCACCCTATTTGTGACCATTGAGCCTTGCGTGATGTGTAGCGGAGCTATTGGGCTTGCCCGCGTTCCGCAAGTGATTTATGGGGCTGCCAATCAAAAATTTGGCGGTGCAGGCAGTCTTTATGATATTCTGACGGACGTTCGTCTCAATCATCGAGTGGAAGTGGAGACTGGGATTTTAGAGACCGAATGTGTAGCTATCATGCAAGATTTTTTCCGTAAAAACCGTGAAAAGAAAAAAGCAGCCAAGCAAGCTGCCAAAGAACAGTCTTAGTTTGCATAATCTAGAAATTATGATATAATATTCTTCGGAGCAACATCTGCGCGTGAAGTGGGTCAGGGGAGGAATCCAGCAGCCCTAAGCGATTGTAGGTGTGTGCTCTTTTTGTATATAAAACTAACTCCCTTTGAAATCAATGTGGCATTTTTTTCGATACCAGCTTTCTGACTAGGACATTTAAACGCTGAAATATAGGTATTTATAACGAAGAGATTCTTTGGAGTATACCATCTTATAATGAAAAGAGCTATCAGCTAGATGTTGTGCGCAAAGTAGTAAACAGATAGAATTTGCCCCAGTTGATTTTCTGTTACCATTGTAAACACAAAAAAGTTTGTAAAAGTGTTGGCTGCTATGATAACTAGTGGCATAATATATGTATAAGGAGGAAACTATAAATGAAAGAATTTGGACTCATGTTTATGGCATTTTTTGCTATTATGAACCCTTTATCTAATCTCCCCGCTTATTATGGCTCTTGTGGCAGATGATAGTGAACGTATCTCGCATAAAATTGCTATGAAAAGCCTTTTAATTGCTTTTGTGGTGATTACGTTTTTTATTGTAACAGGAAACCTTATGTTTAATTTATTTGGAATCACACTTTCTTCCCTTAGAATCGCTGGTGGCATTTTAGTGGCGATTATTGGTTACCATATGCTAAATGGTGTACACGCTCCATCTGCAAAAGGAATGGAAAGTCAACCATCTGACCGAATGGAAGTAGCAATCTCGCCATTAGCAGTACCATTATTAGCAGGTCCAGGGACAATAGCAACGGCAATTAATCTGTCACATGGAGATATTAAAAAGCAGGCTATGACCATACTAGCTTTTGGGCTTCTTTGTTTGTTGACCTACTTTATTTTAAGAGAAGCCAAAAGGATTGCATTGGCATTGGGAAAATCGGGCATGAGTATTATTACTAAAATGATGGGGTTAATCTTAACAACAATTGGCATTCAAATGCTGGTTACAGGCATACAATTGACTTTTCATCTAAGCTAAATAAGTAGCAATAGTTGGATATTTATGACACAGCGGATACGCATTGAACAGCCAAAGCCTTACGAGGGATAAGGGGACTAGATTTCACCTGGTATTATGGGGCAAAATAGAGGCAAAAGTTCTGTAAAAATATAAAATATCCCATAAGATCTATAACAATCAGCTTTTGTAAACTGTTGGTTTACAGTATTTTGCTTTATTTTGTAATTGTCTATGATTGCTCTTTTATTTATTAGGAGTCGTAACAATATAACTGACGTTACTGTTTTGGCGTGGTGTTGGTTGTGAAAGGTTATGAAATTTTCACCACAAAATGGTTATTCCATGAAAGTTTTCAGCAACTTGGTAAACGCTTTATTTAAATGAGATAATTTAGTAAAAATCATTGAAAAATCATGCATAAAAGAGTAATATAGAGGAGAAATTTAATTTTTTGAGGAGTATTGTAATGACACATATTAAATTTGATTATTCAAAACTTTTGGGTCAATTCGTCGAACAAGAAGAAATCGACTTCATGCAACCACAAGTCAACGCTGCTGACGAATACTTGCGCAAAGGTACAGGTCCAGGTTCTGACTTCCTTGGTTGGTTAGACCTTCCTGAAAACTACGACAAAGAAGAATTTGCGCGTATCCAAAAAGCTGCTGCTAAAATCCAATCGGACAGCGAAGTTCTTGTTGTTATCGGTATCGGTGGTTCTTACCTTGGAGCTCGTGCGGCTATCGACTTCTTGAGCAACCACTTCTATAACCTACAGGCATCTGCAGACCGTAAAGGTCCACAAATCCTTTACGCTGGTAACTCAATTTCTTCAACTTACCTTGCAGAACTTGTTGAATATGTTAAAGATAAAGATTTCTCAGTAAACGTTATCTCTAAATCTGGTACAACCACTGAACCAGCTATCGCTTTCCGTGTATTCAAAGAACTTTTGATTGAAAAATACGGTCAAGAAGAAGCTAACAAACGTATCTACGCTACAACTGATAAAGCTAAAGGTGCTGTTAAAGTTGAAGCTGTTGCTAACGATTGGGAAACATTTGTTGTTCCAGATAACGTTGGTGGACGTTTCTCAGTATTGACTGCCGTAGGTCTTCTTCCAATCGCTGCCGCTGGTATCGACATCGAAGCTCTTATGACTGGTGCTAACGCTGCACGTCAAGAATTGACTTCTGCTGACATTTCAGAAAACATCGCTTATCAATACGCTGCTATTCGTAACATTCTTTACCGTAAAGGTTACATCACTGAAATCTTGGCTAACTACGAACCATCACTTCAATACTTCGGTGAATGGTGGAAACAATTAGCTGGTGAATCAGAAGGTAAACACCAAAAAGGTATCTACCCAACATCTGCTAACTTCTCAACTGACCTTCACTCACTTGGTCAATTCATCCAAGAAGGTTACCGTAACATCTTCGAAACAGTTGTTCGTATTGACAAACCACGTAAAAACGTTGTTATCCCTGAATTGTCAGAAGACCTTGACGGTCTTGGATACCTTCAAGGTAAAGACGTTGACTTCGTAAACAAAAAAGCAACTGACGGTGTTCTTCTTGCTCACACTGACGGTGGTGTTCCTAACATGTTCTTGACACTTCCTCAACAAGATGAATTCACTCTTGGTTACACAATCTACTTCTTCGAGTTGGCTATCGGTCTTTCAGGTTACCTTAACGCTGTTAACCCATTCAACCAACCAGGTGTAGAAGCATACAAGAAAAACATGTTTGCTCTTCTTGGTAAACCAGGATTTGAAGACTTGTCAGCAGAATTGAACGCACGTCTTTAATTCATCATTAACATAGATAAAAAAACTTCCGTAAGGGAGCTTTTTTGCGTGAAAAAATTATTCGAGGTGAATAAATAACCGAATTTCTTCCCAAATTTTCTGAATATTTGTTATAATAGTAAATTATATAATAAAATTTGAATTAGAAGGATTTGAGTGTTTAGCAAGGGGAGTTTTGAATAACTGTATCTGAGCTAAAAGGGAAAACTGGTTAGTAGTAGATGTTCTGCTTTATTTTTTCTCAATTGAAAAGGCTCTGTGAGCTGCTTCAACGCTCTGGGTATCTTAAATATGACTGCACAAAAAATGACTGCTCAAGAAATTATCGCTTTTATCGGAAATGCGGAGAAAAAAACCAATGTTAAAGTGACATTTGAAGGTGAATTAGCAGCAGCTGTTCCAGAAAGTGTCATTAAGCTTGGTAATGTGCTTTTTGGTGATTGGAAAGACATTGAGCCACTTTTGGTAAACTTGACTGAAAATAAAGATTATGTTGTTGAACAAGATGGTCGTAATTCAGCTGTGCCATTGCTTGATAAACGCCGTATTAACGCTCGTATCGAACCAGGGGCTATCATTCGTGACCAAGTGACAATCGAAGATAATGCGGTTGTTATGATGGGAGCTGTGATTAATATCGGTGCTGAAATCGGTGCAGGAACAATGATTGACATGGGTGCTGTTCTTGGTGGTCGTGCCATTGTTGGTAAAAATAGCCATATCGGTGCAGGTGCGGTTCTTGCAGGTGTAATTGAACCAGCTTCAGCTGACCCTGTTCGTATCGGAGACAACGTCCTTGTCGGTGCTAATGCGGTCGTTATCGAAGGGGTTCAAGTCGGTAATGGTTCTGTTGTTGCTGCGGGAGCTATTGTTACCAAAGACGTCCCTGAAAATGTTGTTGTAGCAGGTGTTCCAGCGCGTGTCATTAAAGAAATTGATACCAAAACACAACAAAAAACAGCACTTGAAGACGCTTTGCGTAATTTGTAATAAAGGGAGTTGAGATAAAAGATGCTCAGCTTCATTACTTATGTAGTTGTAGTAAGCAAGGCGCAGTAGTTTGGAGAAACTCTGTTGACTTTAGTCAACTTAGAGTTTCCCATGCACAATTGATTAGGCACTTTTTGACGCTTGCTTTGCAAGCTCTATTTCCCACCTTGAAAGATTCCCCAAATCTTTTTGACATCAAGCTACGCTTGACCTCATTTCCAACCTCAAAAGGTTTCCCAAACCTTTTGAGCCATGCGGGGGTGAGTTATAAAGGTTCGGGGAACCTTTATAATCGGGAAATAAAACTTACGAAGTAAGTGTCAAAAACGGTCTGGGGATAGACCATTTTAGGTCAGCAACAAGAAATTAAGACTTGCTGAAAATCGAATTTCTTTGAAATTACCGATTCGCTTTTTAATTTCTAGGCTCATGAATAAAATCTCCACTGGAGATTTTATTTGTTCCACTCCCTTTTAAAAAATAAAGGAGAAGTTTGAAAAGAGTAAAAATTGAATAAGATATTGTTTTCCCTATTTTGAGCACAGCACTTTTCATTCAGTGTTGTGCCTTGAGTGAAACGAAAGGAATGAATTATAAATATGACTTTAGATTTAGTTAATATCCGCCGTGATTTGCACCAGATTCCTGAAATTGGTTTGGAAGAATTTAAAACACAAGCTTATCTTTTGGAGCGTATTGCAGAAATTACGGCTGGAAAAGATTTTGTAGAGCAACGTACTTGGCGAACTGGGATTCTTGTCTTTTTAAATGGCTCAGCTCCCGAAAAGACGATTGGTTGGCGAACAGATATTGACGCTTTGCCTATTGTAGAAGAAACTGGATTGCCGTTTGCTAGCCAGCATGAGGGTCGTATGCACGCTTGCGGGCATGACATGCACATGACCATTGCGCTTGGTTTACTTAATGAATTGGTGCAAGTGCAGCCAAAAAATAATGTACTCTTTCTTTTCCAACCAGCAGAGGAAAATGAAGCTGGCGGCATGCTCATGTATCAAGATAATGCCTTTGGCGATTGGAAACCAGATGAATTTTATGGGCTTCATGTTCGCCCTGATTTCAAGGTTGGTGATATTGCGACTAATACCTCAACATTGTTTGCAGGGACTTGCGAAGTGTTGATCACTTTTAAAGGAAAAGGAGGACATGCTGCTTTTCCACATGAAGCAAATGATGCTTTGGTTGCTGCTTCGTATTTTGTTACGCAAGTACAGACAATTATTAGCCGTAATGTTGACCCGATTCAAGGTGGTGTGGTGACTTTTGGTTCTTTCCATGCTGGAACAACTAACAATGTCATTGCTGAGACAGCGCGTTTGCATGGTACCATTCGAACATTGACGCAGGATATGAGCTTGCATATTCAAAAACGTTTAACGGAAATTGCCCAAGGCGTTGCTGCCAGCTTTGACATGGAAGTTGATGTCAATTTGAAACAAGGTGGCTACTTGCCTGTGGAGAATAATCCAGAGTTGGCACAAGATTTAATGGCGTTCTTCCGAAATCGAAAGGCTGTTAATTTGATTGATTGCCCGCCTGCGATGACTGGAGAAGATTTTGGCTATCTTTTAAATAAAATCCCTGGTGTGATGTTTTGGCTTGGCGTTGATACGCCTTATGCGCTTCATCACCCACAGATGAGCCCAAATGAAGCTGCTTTACCATTTGCGGTTAGTGAGATTTCAGCTTTTCTCAAAGAAAAAGCAAAATAGTAATAACTAAAAGAACTTGAGAATTAAGACTCAAGTTCTTTTTTTAGGTAGCAAAAAAGCCGCTATTGGGAGTTAGCGGCTTAAAAAGGGAAGGACATGATTTCTCAACCATGTCCAGGAGATTTATGAAAAGGGAATAACTCCCAAAGGAGTCTATTCCTAGCGGTTTGGGAGAACCGCTGTTTAGGATTTCTATATTATATCGGAGAAATCTTAAAAAACCCTTAAAGTAAATTTTGAGATTTTTGCTAAGTAAAAACCCAGTTTTGTGTTATCATAATAGCATGGAAAAATCACAGTTAAGAGCAGCTATTCTGACTCAGTTAAAAGAGCATGACAAGGCGGAGAAAGCTGCTAAAGATAAGGCTTTGTTAGAAGATTTAGTCGCGTCAGTAGCTTATCAAAATGCGCAAACAATCGCAACGTATTTAGCTTTTGATTTTGAATACGATACGCAATTGTTAATCAATCAAGCCCAAAAAGATGGGAAAAAAATTCTTGTCCCCAAGACTTATTCCAAAGGAAAAATGATTTTTTGCCCTTACGATAAGGATAATTTGGTGAAAACAAGGTTTGGTCTGTGGGAGCCAGCGGTAGCTAATGCTGTGGATAAGTCGCAAATTGATGTCATTCATGTCCCAGGTGTAGGATTCAATCCAGTTGGTTTTCGTATCGGATATGGCGGCGGTTACTACGACCGTTATTTAGCTGATTATGACGGCCATACCGTTAGCACGATTTATGAGTTTCAGAAAGCAGAGTTTCAGGCAGATTGTCATGATATGGCTGTGAAGGAGGTTTTTAGTAGATGAAAAATGAAATTAAAAGAAATCCAATAACGATATTTTTACTGGTTTTAACAACACTTGTCTTTTTGGCAATGCAGATTGTTTATTCTGGCAATGCGACCTCTGGGCAAGCGATTCTTAATTTTGGTGGCATGTATGGTGCTTATGTTAGCCTAGTTCCGACACAATTGTGGCGCTTAGTGACACCGATTTTTGTGCATATTGGCTGGGAACATTTTTTCTTTAATGCCTTAACGCTTTATTTTGTTGGGCAAATTGCAGAGCAGATTTGGGGGCATCATAAATTTTTGGCGCTTTATGTGTTATCAGGAGTGGTTGGAAATGCCTTTACCCTTTTCTTTACGCCAAATGTGATTGCGGCAGGTGCTTCAACATCGCTATTTGGTGTCTTTGCCGCTATTATGGTAGTTGGCTATTTTGGTAGGAATCCTTTTTTGAAAGAATTGGGACGCAATTACCAGTTGTTGATTTTGATTAATTTACTTTTTAATTTATTTACCCCAGGTGTTGGGATTATCGGACATATCGGTGGTCTTGTTGGCGGTATTTTATGTGCTATCTTCTTGCCAACAATTGTAGAAAAAGATATGTTTAAACCTTGGCAACGTTGGCTTGCAGCAGGTGCGTATGTTATTTTAAATCTTATTTTGATTTTAGCTGCGTTGAGATAACAATAAGCCCCTTAGAAACTTTCTAAGGGGTTTATTTTATAAGCATTTATTTTGTTTCTTCTTTTTTCGAATCAGCTTCTAATTCTTTACCTAAATCGATAAGATATTGTTTCATGCTATCTTTGATTTGCGGGTGTTGAAGCGCATAGTCAATAGAAGTTTTCATAAAACCAAATTTGTCACCGACATCATAGCGGTCACCATTAAATTGGCGTGCAAAAACACGTTGGGTTTTGTTAAGGGTGTCAATGGCATCTGTCAATTGAATTTCATTACCGGCTCCAGGTGTTTGGGTTTCAAGGATATTGAAGATTTCTGGAGTAAGAAGATACCGCCCAATGATCGCAAGATTACTTGGCGCCTCCTCAGGCTTAGGTTTTTCGACAAAGGTTTCAACGCTATAAAGACCATCATTGCCATCCCCGTGAGGTGCAATAACACCATAAGCTGACACTTCTTCGTGTGGTACAGGCATGACTGCAATTGTTGAGGCATGTGTCTTTTCATAGTCATTGATGAGTCGTTTTGTTAATGGTATAGCATCATCATTATTGATGTCCATAAGGTCGTCACCAAGCATAACAACGAAAGGTTCATTACCAACAAAAGCTTTGGCTTGCAGAACAGCGTCTCCCAATCCACGAGGATGGCTTTGACGGATAAAGTGAAGATTGATAGCTGTTGTATCATTCACAAGTTTGAGAAGGTCAGTTTTCCCTTTATGCTCTAAATTATATTCTAATTCAAAATTTGAATCGAAGTGGTCTTCGATGGAACGTTTTGATTTCCCAGTAACAACCAAAATGTCTTCGATACCTGATTTCAAGGCTTCTTCGACGATAAATTGAATGGTTGGTTTGTCAACAATTGGAAGCATTTCTTTAGCGAGTGCTTTAGTTGCTGGCAAGAAGCGTGTTCCAAGACCAGCCGCAGGAATGACCGCTTTTCTAACTTTTCTCATATGAGAACTCCTTTTCATAAATTAATGATATTAAACTAAATTATACTACAACTCTAATGTTAGTACCACTCATTTTCAGAACGGAAATCATTTGACATCATGCCTAAAATACTCTCACGCACATCAGCGCCTTCATAGATAACACTATAGACAGCACTTGTAATTGGCATATACACATCTAATTGTTTAGCGAGCTCATAAGCCACTTTAGTGGTGGAGATCCCCTCAATGACCATGCCCATATTTTTTTCAATGTCTTCAAGCTTCTCACCACGTCCAAGTGCGTCGCCAGCTC
Organism: Streptococcus gallolyticus; assembly: GCF_003337175.1. Lineage (GTDB taxonomy): Bacteria > Bacillota > Bacilli > Lactobacillales > Streptococcaceae > Streptococcus > Streptococcus gallolyticus_B. The sequence goes on along the minus strand of NZ_NETH01000008.1, from coordinate 6,435 downwards.
GCCAGTTACGAGAATGAACAGATGTTCCTGTCACGATAAGGTCACCGACACCAGAAAGTCCGCTATAAGTTAGTGGATTAGCTCCCATTTTAACCCCAAGACGAGTGATTTCAGCAAGTCCACGTGTGATAACAGCCGCCTTGGCATTATCACCGTATCCAAGACCGTGGAGGGCACCAGCACCAACAGCAATGATATTTTTAAGAGCACCAGCTGTTTCAACACCGACAACATCAGTATTAGTGTAAAGTCGGAAATAATTGTTGCTAAAGAGTTCTTGAACGTATTTAGCAGCTTCGTGGTCTTTTGAAGCAGCTGTAATCAATGTAATATCGCGAACAATTGTTTCCTCAGCGTGGCTTGGTCCAGAGACAACAACGATTTCAGAACGCAATTCAGCAGGAATTTCTTCTTCTAAAATAGTAGAAAGACGTTCGTGTGTGCCAGGTTCAAGTCCTTTAGAAGCGTGCATGATAACAGCTTTGTGGTCAAGTGTTTCAGCTACTTGTTTTGCGACCAAGCGTGTTACCTTGGTCGGTACAACAAATAAAATAGCAGCAACGTCTGTGAGTGCTTCTTTTAAATCGAGTGTCGCTTTGATATTTTCAGAGATTGTAATATCTTTAAAGTAGCGAGTGTTTGTGTGTTTTGTATTTAATTCTTCAATTTGATCTGGGATATTTCCCCAAAGACAAACGTCATGTCCGTTGTCATTTAATACTTGCGCAAGAGCCGTTCCCCATGAACCAGGCCCTAAGACAGCAACTTTTTGTCTTGTCATTTTTTCTCCTCTCTCAAACGAGCAAGATTTCATTTCCCATTATATCACAAGAGCCCCTTGTTTGTCTTTTTTATTGGAAAGGTAATTGTGGAATTATTTATGATAAAGGGAAATTCAAGGTGTTTAGATGATGTTTTTGAAAAATAACTTGTGGTATAATGAAATGACGTTACTAGGAAAGGAAGAAATAAGTTGTGATTGATTTAGAAGAGATTTTATCCAAAATGAATTCCAATCAGAAAATCAACTATGACCGTGTCATGCAACAAATGGCAAAACGGTGGATGCAAGAAGAGATTCGACCACGTATTCTTGTTCATGTTTGCTGCGCACCTTGTTCAACTTATACTTTGGAGTATTTGACGCAATATGCTGATTTGACGGTTTATTTTGCCAACTCAAACATTCATCCCAAGGAAGAATATTACCGTAGAGCTTATGTCGTTCAAAAATTTGTATCGGATTTCAATGAAAAAACAGGCAATAACGTTCAATTTATTGAAGCGCCTTACGACCCGTCGGAGTATTTTCAAAAAGTTCACGGTTTTGAGAAAGAACCTGAGGGTGGCGAGCGTTGCCGTGTTTGCTTTGATTACCGTTTAGATAAGGCAGCAAAAATGGCTGTTGAGCTTGGTTTTGATTATTTTGCCAGTGCCTTGACCATTAGTCCGCACAAAAATTCACAGGTTATTAATAGCGTGGGAATCGAAGTCCAAAAAGTCTATGCAACCAAGTACCTACCAAGCGATTTCAAGAAAAATAATGGCTACCGCCGTTCAGTAGAAATGTGCGAGGAATATGACATCTATCGTCAATGTTATTGCGGCTGTGTTTTTGCCGCTAAAATGCAGGGCATTGACTTCACCCAAATCAAAAAAGAAGCCAAAGAATTTATGGTCGGAAAAGACGGCGAAAAAGAATTCCCACACATCCGCTTTACCTTCGAAGGAAAAGAAATTTAATACAAGAAAAGCAGAATTAGTTTCAAGCTAGTCCTGCTTTTTTGGAGAATATGGGAACAATACTATACCTGACTATAATAGTTACAGAGCTAGAATTTTTTCTTCATATACCTCCCACCCCCACCATTTACTAACGTCTTTTGAAATTATTGATTCCATATTAGTCATCATCTCTATTGCAGCTACCTTAGTTGATTGGTTTAAATCAATTTTTTTATCTAAAATAATATAAGGTAGAAGTTGATTTTTGGGATAAATCATCTTAAGTGGGATAAGATCCGTTTTTAATTTTTTTGCAATACGAACAGGTCCTGTGGGAACATAAGCCTCTTTTCCTAAAAAATTTGTTGTTAATTGCGGTTTTTTTCCTAAAGTAAAATCGGGATACATAACAAGGTTATATCCTGATTTTAAATCTCTTAAGATTTCAATCATGGAATTGCTATTTTGAATTCCATGAAGTTTGATATATTTTCCAAATTCGTTTTTAGATAAAATGCCATTCCAAAATGGTAAAAATTCTTTATCCATTAAAACGGTTAGCTTTACCTTATTACTTGCTAAGATAGTTAATATTGACATATATGAATCATAATGAGGATAAAAAAGAACTTTTCCGATTTTTCCATGAAGTAACTGTAAGGAATTAACTTGCTTACAGTAGGGATTTTTATCAGCATACAAAATACATGTAATAAGTTTAGAAAATGAATTAAGAACATAATAAGACCAATTTTCTTTATCTTTTTTTGACATTTGTGTTTCATTGATGTTCTTGAGTAAAGTCTGATATTTTTTAACTCTTTTTAATGCTATTGTACTGTATTTGGGATTAGACAATAACGTTAATGCTGTTGAGAAATCATCTATGGGGACATTGCTCATTAGTTTGAATAATTTTAAATTTTCTTGGAATATGTTGTAATCTAGTAATAAATCGTCAGAATTCATATTATTTCCTCCTTAATTTTATATTTTACCACAAAAAAGAAAGAAAAATCAAAAAAATCAAAAAAATCAAAAAATTATATTGACTTCTAATCTTTTATGTGTTATTATTTTTAATAACTTAAGGAAAAAGGAGGAGATTTCAATGAAAAAAGTTGCAGAAGTGAAATCATTTTCTGAAAAAGAAAAAATGGGTAGCTGCTAAGTATAATTAGCGCTTTCTTAAAAGGTGATTTTGAACTGTACTCTAAAGTTTGGTTAAAACCCAAATTTTAAAGAGTTAGTACATCTTCACCTTTTTTGTGTTGGAGGAAATTTATGAGAGTATATATAAAGCCTGGTGTAAGTGTACTTAAAGAGAAAAATAGTAATCTAATTCATTTTTCAATATCAACAAGTAGTGTTCATAAAATATATGAACTTACATCAGAATATCTTTTGTTTATTGAATTATTAAAAATAGAGAATGATGTTAATATAATTTTTAAAAAGATTCAGAATGAATTTCCAAACTTTTCAAAAGAAGAATTTTTAAAAAATATTGAGGCACTTCGATTAGATGGTATTTTAATTTATGAGCGTTCAGTTCCTAAAGAGTTTAATCACCAAAATTCTGAACGTTATAAACGACAAGTTGAGTTTTTTGGTGATATTAATGCTGTGGAAATTAACTCTTGGAATTTCCAATTAAAGCTAAAAAAATCAACGGTATTAATTTTGGGATTAGGTGGACTTGGAAGTTGGATAGCGCAATATTTAGCAATGGCTGGTATAGGAAGATTAATAATTTGTGATTTTGACAACATTGAGATTCATAATTTAACAAGGCAAGCTTTGTATACTACTCAAGATATTGGTAGATTGAAAACAGATTCACTGGAGCAGCATATAAAACTAATTAATAGTGATGTTAGAGTAGATAAAGTTAATATAGAAATTGAAAGTGAAGAAGAACTAATTACTTTAACGAAGTATTTTAAAGTTGCAGATGTTATAATCAATTGCATTGATTATCCTGATATTAATACTACTTCTAGTTGGGTTTCTAAAATATGTATGCAATTAAATAAACCACACATTATAGGTGGAGGTTATTCAGGACATATTGGCTTGATAGGACCAACAGTTATTCCCTATAAAACAGCTTGTTGGGAATGTATATCTCAAAAATATAGGGATGACTTACAGCATGATGATAGTGAAATTTTAATAAATAATAGAAAATCTTCGGGTGCGATAGTTTTCTTATCAAGTATGATAGCAAATATACAGAGTTGGGATTGTATAAATCTTTTAACTGGCTTGAATACTCCTATGACAATAAATAGAAAAGGATATCTAAATATTTGTGATTTTAGTATAGAGTGGGAAGAAATATCTAGAAATTTAAAGTGTAAAGTTTGTGGAAAAAAATAGGAATAAAACAAATATGATTTCAGATAATGATTCTAATATTCAGATTTTAAAGTCTTTTATTAGTGATTTCATTAGTTCCTTGAGTAGTAAAAGTTTTAGTTTGGGATTAGGATTGATGTTACTTGACCAGACACATTCAGCTATGAGTTTCGGAATAAATATGATTATTTCTCCGTTAGTAAGCTTAGTTTTCTTAATTCCTATTGGAAATTTAGTTGATAGGTTTCAACATAAGAAAATTTTATTAGCAAATATTTTAATAAGAGTGGTAGCTTTAATTATTTTCTTGTTAAGCTTATCCGTATTCTCTGGGAAGTCTATCATTTTGCCTACCCTTGTTTTTGTCACGATAAATGCGATAACAGTCAATATTAGCGATACTTGTTATTCTGCCTCGGTACACGAACTTGTTAATGCACAAAAAATTCAAAAACTAAGTTCGATTACTCAAACAGCTATTGCTATATCAACGGTGCTTTCTCCAGCTATGGGTGTTGTTCTTTATAGTTGGGTAGGCTTTTCAGGATTCATTTTGGTAGGAATAATAGCGAATTTATTAGCTAGTATAGTGGTAGTTAGCATGACTTTTCACTATGAAGCAAGTAGTGGAAAGCAAATAAACCAAACAGAACTAGGGATTAAAAATCAGCTTGAAAATTTTAAAGAAAGCTTTGCGTTCATTACGGAAAATAATATTATTGTTTATATTATTCTTTTTAGTATCATTTTAAATTTCTTTTATACCTCTCTTGTCATAGGTGTTCCGTTCATCGTTAAACAACAATTCCATTTTGGGAATACGACAGTTGGTTTGTTAGAAACGGCATCAGCTGTTGGAATGCTTGTTGGGAGTATTAGTTTATCTTTATTACCAGATAGAAAAAAGGAAAGGCGAGTTCTCTTTCTAAGTATCGCTATCCCTTTATTGATTTTAGATTTACAAATCATTGTTTTAGGAGGAGTCTTTACAATTTTTAAATCACAACAGATGATTTCAGTTTTTGGCAGTCTTTCCGTGGGTATTATTGCATTATCTCTTGTTGTTTTAAATATCATCGTACAAGCTTATCTTCAAACTATCATACCAACAAAGTTTTTAGGGAGAGTAATGGGAACGCTTTTTGCTGCTAATACCTCAATTATGCCTATTGGAACACTTATCTTTACTTATGTTTTTCAAAATATGAGTAGCGGTGGGATAATTTTTATTTTTAGCGGTGTAATATTATTCATATATACTTTATTGCTACTTCCCAAAATTCGTCCTCTACTTTAGTTCTTTTGCCCTACCATTTACGGAATTAAATGGTGTAAGGAAAAATAGTAATAAGTAAACTTTCTTTGTTTCCAAGCAAGGAAAGTTTTTTTGATGAATAGCTTTTATGTTATAATATGAAGATGATTTAATACAGAAAAAGGAGACATTCTATATAAAAAGTCAAGAGGAAATTCTAAAAAATAAAAAAACACCCTCACTGCGATAAACTTGAATGCAAGTTACTCAATCGTCTGGAGGATGCACTTATTATTTTACTACTTTTCGTCTAAAAGCTCAATTTAGACACGCAAAAAATCTTGCTTTTGAGCAAGTTTTAAAAAGTATTCTTGACTTCTGTATTTTTATCTTAGTTTAGCTTCATCAAAGGTTTGAATGTTTTTGAGCAGATGATAAATGATACGAATAAGTTTCTTGGCAACAAGTGTCACAGCGACATTATAGTGTTTTCCTTGACTGATTTTTAGCTTTAAATAGGCTTTAAAATGAGGTGAGTAAATCGAGATGAGTTTGGCAGCTTGTATTAGGGCATACCTTAGATAAGAGGAGCCTCGTTTTACCATATGTCCAGTCTTATCCATCTGTCCTGATTGGTAAATGGCAGGGTCTAGACCTGCAAAGGCTTGGAGTTGATTCGGATTCTTGAAGTTATGAATGTTCTTAATTTCAGCTAGAATAATGGCACCAAGGCGATTCCCAATTCCAGGAATAGAAGTAATAGGAGAGTTCAATTCAGCCATCAAGAGATTAATTTCTTCTTGGACTTGGTTAATCTGCTTATCGTAGTGTTTAATGCTTTCAATTAATTGCACTAATTCTAAGGATAAAGCGGTAGAAGCATTACCAATAGTTTGTTTGGCTATTTCTTGTATCTGATGAGCCTTATCAGCGGTTAGTCGTTTGATGTTAAGCAATGATGAGAATCTAGCACGAGCTATCTTTTGAGCAGAAGGATACTTAGTCAATAACTCATAGATAAACTGATTATGAAGATTACTAACAATTCCATGGAGTTCAGGGAAGATAATGTCAAGCAATCTGATATATAAGTT
>NZ_NETH01000079.1 GCF_003337175.1 Streptococcus gallolyticus | reverse complement strand
ACGAGGAACAAACGAGAATACAAATGGCTTATTGCGAGAGTATTTTCCAAAAGGAAGTGACTTAACAGAGGTAGAACACTTGATTATTCAGGAATGGGAAGATAAATTAAACAATAGACCACGAAAATGTCTAAACTGGAAAACACCTTATGAAGTTTTTTATGGGATAAATGTGCACTTAATTTGACAATTCGCCGTATAAAAAAAGCACTTTTGCAAGTGCTAGACAACTTCAATCGATTTAATTTCGGATTGATAAAATATAATAAAATTACCATCAACTACCATTTCTAGACCGTCTTCATTAGCGTCATAGTCTTCTTTATCGCAAAAATATGAAGTGCCAGTAAAGACATTACCGTCAACGTCAGTCAACACAATCTTTTTCATGTGATATGCTTCAAGTTTCATCTTTGCCTTCCTTTCTGTGGTAAGTAGGAATAATATGTGAACCAGTTTTACTATAATGAATAGTAAAACCATTGATATACTCGCCTGTGTAAACATCTTTCCCGAGTTTTAAATTATCTGGTAGGTTAATCATTTCATAATTTTCTTCATTGCGACCTTTTCTAGTACGCCTGAACGTTGACGTTTGCTTATATTTATTATACAAGCCTTCAACATCAACATCGTCATAAAAGTAGCTTTTACCTCCAGCAACACTAGACTGAAAATGTCTAGCCTGCTTTTCAGGATTGATTTTATCTAACCACTCGCCAATATTGAATTTGTTCTGAACAAATGTTTTATCTACTAATTGCTCATATTTCTCAACGTCATTATACTTCATTTCTTGAAATTTAGCGAATGAAATAGGTGCGTTTCGATACCCTAAAACATCAATAACTTTTTTGTACTCTCTGATATTACTTTTCCTGTTATTGTCACGAATATCAATGTTCATTTGACGACGTTGTTCACGTTCGTTCTTGCTATCTGCAGTTACCTTTTTAGACCAAATGTTTTTCTTCTTTCCGTCACCTGGTTTGTAATCAACCGTACATCGACAGTTTTGATGTCGTCTGTAAACATCTTTGGGAACGTCTGGATAATTGTAACTTCCAGCCAAACTTTGACACCATTTGCAGCAATGGCCAGCTGTTTTTCTAACAATTTTAGGTTGTAGACCAGCTTTTGCGTGAAATTCCGCATTTTTCTTAATGCTATCATCGACAATACTTTGTGTAAAATTGACAATTGGGTCGCCTAAAAGCCATTTAACATCATCGAACTTGTCTTCTCTTGAAAAACGTTCGATAAAACCATTAATCCTATCTTGATTTAATTCAACAGGTTGTGCAGCAATGCTTACTTTTGCTTTCTTATTCAAAATCGTCTGGACTTCAGTTGAATAGTCTGCTACAAGCTCATGATTTCGCTGTAAAACTGGTTCTAGCAAACGTTTTGCGATATTATAATACATTTTACCGTTTGGTAATTTGCTAGCCGTTACAGCTGAAGTGAGAGCTTTAGAAAGTATCTCGCCAACTTCAATAGCAAAGTCGTTTGCATTTGCGTATGTTGCTTTTTTAGCTTTCAAAGTTTCAAAAGCTTTTGTGATAACCTCACTCTTGCCAAAATCCTGCTCGAACTTATCTTGAACCTCTTTTAAAAGTTCTGGTAATACGTCATCATTCATCGTGATTGTCCTCTACTACTGGAGTAACATTTCCAGAGCCTTTAACACCAGTCAAATCTCGAATTGTTTCGCCATCTACGAAACCAGGAATAGCTTGATTGAGCTTAATAGCACCGTCGCCAATCAACGTTAATGTGCTTGCGTCAGCTTCAAATAGCGGTTCCCACTTGACAGACGTATTCACGAACTGACTACGCAAATAATGAAATTCATCTTGCAAGCAAATGGCGACATAAGCAACGTTTAACAGACCGCTTCCAAGTGAACGTTGAGCTTTGCGCCCTGCTAAACGTAAATTTTCATGGCTTGCTTTAATTGCTTCAACACTTGATGGATTATCTGAAACAAATCCAAGGTCATCTAAAGTCAAACCCATTTCACCAGCAAAACCAGCGGCAGCTGTTCGCAACTGTTCAGTAAACGGCGACATGCTCGCAGTTGTGAATTGACCAACTACCGGATGGTCTCCTTCGTCATCTTTATCAATTCGCAACAATGATGATACCGTGGCTTTCCAAGTGTCCATAGCCTCTGCATCTGGGTCCATTCCTAAAATGTATTTCTGAGGATATGAATAGAATTCGGCAGTAACATCAGCACGTTCAAGCGTTCGTTTGGCGTATCTTTGATAATACATACCAGCTCGAGTAATTCGACTTCGACCGAATGGCCTAACCGCATCAGGTCGATGGATAATAGGAACTAATAAAGGAATTTCTGTAGGGTTTGAAACCCTAAAAGGTGTTTCATCTTTGGAATAGAACCAAGTCTCTTCGTCAGTAAAATACGCCTCTAAAATCGGATTATCATTATCATCACGTTGTAAAACTGCGTAACCCTCTGTCAACAGTCCAGTAATTGGATCTATAATGCCTGTTGCGTTGCTTGCCTCAATGATCTGCAAACGAACACGTTCATCCTCATCTTTTGAAAGATAAACAAAACAGCACGAACCAATTAAAGCAGATAGAACAGCACTGTCGAAAAAGACGTCTGGGTTATTTTGATTAAAAATAGCGTTGACGTTGTAATCGTCGTTGGCAAATTCTCTGAAGACTAATCTATCTGCTAAGCTATCAACACCTTTTGCCGACCAACCGAGAACCGCTTGATACTTGCTGATAATGCGCTGCGGTATTGCAAGACCAACTGGCGGGTCATAATGCTTCATGGCATACTGTCTATACCGCATTTTAACCCTTGGGCGTACTGTTGAAAGCTTGCGCTTCAAATAATTCATTCCTTTTAAACTCAATTTTTACTCCTTTCGAATTTGGCGCGAGAAAAAATGTACAGTGACGGCTTGAACCTCGGCCATGAAGGCGGAGGGGGCCCATGCCCCCCACTTAAATTTTTCAAACCAAAATCAAAAAAATTATTTTGAAACATAATTTAACCAATTGACGCTTTGAGGTAAGTTACGATTGCCAATCACATTCGTTCCTTTTTCTTTGCCCAGTTCATCGTTGTAAAGCTTGTCAGACTTCTGTCTGTTGCATTGCCAATGGGCAAGCTGCAAGTTATCAATGTCAGACGGATGTCCACCTTTCGCAACAGGAATGATATGGTCAATAACTGGCGACAATGGATGTGGATACTTCAATGACTTATCCACAGGGTTACCACAAATACCACAAACGTTTCTGGTTTTTAGTATCACTTTCTTATTCTTCTCGAATGCTACACGGTGGGGGCCGTGTCTATCGGGACGGATGTCTTTTGACATAGGGGTACCTCACAAATAAAAGGGCGTGGTATTTGACTACCTCGTCCCTCATTTCTTGACAATACCATAATAACACATTAGCAACACCATGCACGCCCAACTTCATCCAGTTCGTTTTAATAGTTCTCATTTTTTATCATGACTCCAAAAAAATATCAATTTCTTTCATTGCATGCTTGCGCAATCGGTAATACGTTGATTGACTGATTTTTAAATGCTCCATAACATCTTCTGGATATTGTTTAAGAATGTAAGTCATACGAAGGATGGCGCGTTCTTTTGGATTAGAAACTTTATTAATCAATCTACTTAACTCAAGCTTACGATTAATCACTTCGCTTGTGTCATGTTCGATTGATTCCTTCAAAACGATGAGTTGACCATATACATCGTCGATCTTCGTCGGCTTGCCGCCTTTAACTTTATCAGTCGTCCATTTCGGGCTAGATAATAAGCCGGCTTCGAGCGTGCTTACTTCATCAATTCTGCATTGAATGTCTGCGTCTAGGTTTTTTAATTCGTCAAGTAATTGTGATGCCTTACTCATTTTCAAGCTCCTTGTGGTATAATATTGATAACAAATTCATACCACAGAGCCTTTGCGCAAGCAGGCTCTTTTTTTGGGCAGGCGCACGACCCAAGCATAAAACTTCCAACGCCTTGCAGAATCACGAATGACTGATAATTCGTTTTAGAGTTTACAAAAAGAATTTTAAAGAGTTCCTCTTTTCTAATAGATTTCAGTCTGTTGCTAGCAAGCCACCCGATAAGCTGACTAGCCCTATACTAATTTGTAAGAAGGAGTTTCCTCCCTTGTTATTTAATATTTCGGGTTATACCCGTCGCAGGATTCGAACCTTGCAAGATACCGTTTTGGGTTATGCTTCTAAATCAATATTTTCAATTTCAGCACGTTGTTTCAAAATGTATAAATAATTATGCATTGTATGCCATTGTGCTTCCAATAGCTTGATAGGGCAAGCTGGTTCAAAATCTAATTCACCATACTCATAATCAAGCAACATGCTCTCTAATTTCTTAACACGTTCTTTCAATTCACTGTATTCACTTACCATTTGTTGTTTATAATCTTCCATTTTGTTCTCCTTCGTTTCGTCTGTACCATTTAGCCCTTTCGATATAAAAGAAGTTACTGTGGCTTCCAAAATCAATTACTAAGACACCATCTTCGTCCCAGAAACGATAATAAACGTCTTGCCAGCCTATGACGTTTTTAACATAGTCATCAATAATACTATAAGCTTCCTTGTCTTTAGTAGCTTCACCAATCAATTCTTTACTGTCGTTATTTCCAAAATAGACTTTTATCATCTATGCCCTCCCAAAAATTTAAAAAAACTCTTCATAGCTATTCAAAACTTTATAGCAACAATTACGCACGTAAACTTCACAGCCCTCATGTTCCACCCAATTACATGTTTCCTCGTCAAAGATTTCAAATGTATCTTCTGCTATTGATATAATTTCATTTGTGTTTAATATCAGTTTGAATTCCTCAAGTTTATCTACATCATACGCTGTTATTTGACTTATCCATTGAACATTACTCACTTTTAAGCCTCCTCAATTGCCAAAACGAACTTATAAAACCCTTTATAAATAAATTCAACAATTCCACTTCTGTGCAAACTTCAAATTCTTCTAACGTCTTTGCTTGTTTTAACATTTTTATTCCTCTTTTTTTATTCATTGTTTGCATAAAAATTAACACGTGACATTGTGACATCACTTTTTCAAACTTTTATTTTTAAAAAATAAAGAATGCCTTTTAAATAGGGCTTTACCTATTATTATCCCCAATTGTCAAATTAAGCTAGACATTTTAGGTAACTCAGAAAAACTTGATATGGTGTTTGATAATGTAACGATTTCCTAGGAATTCTATTTCGTTTATCAGCTATAGCTGATAAATATTTCTGAGAAACACCATTGAAATCCATTTGCTTTGGAAGTCCATGATGTCTTAATAAACCATTTGAATGTTCATTTAACCCACGT
>NZ_NETH01000078.1 GCF_003337175.1 Streptococcus gallolyticus | reverse complement strand
ATGGGAAATTTTATGTTGATTAAGTTGACTCCCGTAGCTTTGCTATTCTTACTAGTATCCGTAAGCAATCTATCACTAGACTGTAAAAGTCTAAACCACTGCGTCTTGTAAATAATCACTATGTAAACAAAGAAGATGGGGACTTTGTCTAGGCCTCTTAATTTTTCTGACTCATCACACGGCAAAAATCAGTCGTGAATGGTTGTTATTTTTTAAAATTTGACCATTACGACGAAAATCTAACTTTTGATGACTTGAGTCTTTATTTTTCCAAAAATCTGCTATAGTGAAGGTGTCAAGGTTGCAACCCGACAAAGGAAATGGAACTCGTCCTAAAAGTGTCGTGAAAAAGCTCTTTTCCTTGTGTCTTTGGCTACAGCGTCAAATTCCTATTTTCATCTCGCTTTCTTAACGGACTTAGTATCTTGGTAATGGAACACGAGCTAAAAGCGTCGTGAAAATGTCAAATTTAGCTCACAAACGGTTAAAAAATCATGAAAATATGAAAAAAGTTACCGTTTACGACTAAAATCTAACCCTTTATGACTTGGGCGTTTTTTTCCAAAAAAATCTGCTATAGTGAAAGTGTCAAGGTTGCAACCCGACAAACAAATATTTTATGTTACAAGGAGGTATTCTAATGAATACAAAAACGTTTGAACAATTTGATGTCATGACAGATGAAGCACTTGCTAGGGTAGCAGGTGGGAGTCATGTCTTTACTGGTGGTGGCGGGACATTAAAACCTGATAAACCTTGGTGGGTAACAATTGACTGGTGCTCGATTGCCAGTGGTGTCAACGGAGGCATGATCGTTTGTTAAATCACCTTTTTTTAGGTAGCCATAGAGGAAATCGAGTGGTAATACTTGCTCTTCCTCTTCTTTTTTATACCCTCCTTTTTCGTTCATTCCCACATCTACTGGGAGTCTTCTTTACCAAACACACCATTAATGATTTTGAGGGAATCGTCCTATTGTGTGCTTATTACACCCTTGTGAGCTTTCTATTAGTAGGATATTTATTAAAACAAAATGGCAGAGCATTTTTCAAGGTCAGATTTCATAGCCACTGTATTGGACTTGTTATATTATTAGCTCTAGCAAATCTCATCCTTTCAGCTACGCTTCTCTATTATCTACCACTGCCTTTAAACCAAGCAGTATTAAATGAAAGTCGAATACATTCAGCAGAAAAGCTATTACTGGTAAGATTTTATTGGGGTGGCATTGTTGCACTGATTAATGAAGAATTATTTTATCGTGGCGTTCTCATGTCAACTTATTTTAAAAATTCACACTACCACCTAGACATCTTGGCCTCTACGATTTGTTTTGCCTCTGTCCATCTTACTTGGTCGTCTTGGTCATGGTTTGATTTCATTCAGTATATCCCTGCAGGACTTTCTTTGGGATTGACTTTTAAATGGACAAGATCCATTTATTATCCAATTTTATTACATTTTCTAGTCAACTATGGGCCTAGAATAATAGCTATGATATTAACCTAAAAGAAGCTCAGACAAGTTGCTCAGCTTCTTTCTTACTATCGTTATTCCTTGTAAGAGCAAGACATTTACCCCTCACCAATCTAGATCTAGCATCTGTCAGGAATATCAAAACAGCCTTTGTCAATGTAAAACTTCCCATGCACAAGGCTTCGGCACTTTTAACTCTTGCCTTAAAACCTCAAACCATTCTTAATAGCCTTGACGCTTGCACTGCAAGCTCTATTTCCAAGCTCAAACCGTTCCCAATGGTTTGAGCTATTGCTATATAGTCGCTTTGCATGTGCTGATAAATCATCTTTCCCCCTTTTGGCATCAAGCTTCACTTGACTTCATTTCCCCTCAAAAGATTTCTTCTAATTACTTGAGCCATACAGAAGGACTTATCATCAGACATAGTCCTATGAAGTCAGTGCCTAAAATAGCTCACTAAACCGCTTTTTGTCAGCAAGGAAAACTTGACCTTTGCCTGAGAGCGCCCAGCTTTGCCATTGCCAATCTTTTTAGATTTTAGGCTTATGAATTCAGTCTATACTTGAGGTTTGACTGGTTCTGCTCCCTCATTTTTATAATCCGACTTCTTTTAAGGCGTCTGCTAATTTGGCAAATTCGGCAATTGAGAGGGCTTCTCCACGAATGGAGGGGTTGATTGCTGCGATTTCCAGTGCTTGTTCAAGTTTGGCTTTGGTTTCGTCTGCTTTTCCAAAATGGCTTGTTAGGTTGTTCCAAAGGGTTTTGCGGCGATGGACAAAGCTCATTTTTGAAACACGGAAGAAGAAATCTTCGTCCTTGACTTGAACAAGTGGTTGTTCACGGCGAGTCATTTTTAAAATCGCTGAATCCACATTTGGTGCTGGGACAAAAACTGTACGTGGCACAAGAAAAGCAACTTTAGCCGTCATGTAATATTGTACCGCAATTGATAACGAGCCGTAAGCTTTGGTGTTTGGCTCTGCCGAAATACGATCTGCCACTTCTTTTTGCATCATCACGACAAATTCCGCAAATGGGATTTTTGATTCAATCAAGTGCATCAAGATTGGGGTTGTGATGTAGTAAGGAAGATTTGCCACAACCTTAATGGGCAGGTCTGGGTTAGCAAATTCTTTGATATGACTTTGTAGGCTTGATGTCAAAATATCTTCGTTGATAACTGTTACATTATCAAAATCGCGGAGCGTATCCGCTAAAATCGGAATCAAACGGTCGTCAATTTCAAATGCCATGACTTCGGCAGCATTTTCAGCCAAAAATTCAGTCAAAGCACCGATACCTGGACCGATTTCGATAACGTTGACGTTCTTGTCAATTTCAGCAGTATCCACAATCTTTTGAAGAATGTTTGTATCTGTCAAAAAGTTCTGTCCAAATGATTTTTTAAACGTAAATCCATGACGCTCAAGGACAGCACGCGTCATGCTATAATCTGCAATTCTCATCATTAATAATCCCTCATTAGTTAGGGAATGTCTTTCCTTTCATTTCTATCAATGCAAGTTACTATTGTATCACATCTGGCTCAATCGCAAAATACTGCGAGGGTTTCGTCTGGTTACTGTGATAGGTAACTGTTTTTCAAGGTAATTGGGATTCAGTCGCTTTTTCTTGATTCTCTTGGTAAGTACAGGCACTCACTACCAGCTTTCAAGATTTCAGCACCAAAATCCGTCTCTGGTAGTGCATTTAATAGCTATTGGTCAAGCTGGTCACTGGTAAATGCCAAGTGAACACGTGAGTCATCGTAGCTTTATCAAAGAGACTTTCAGCAAGAGCCAGCGCAAACTGGGCTTGCGTTTTGAGGATAATTGATAAATCAGCACCAATTTTGCCTGATTGTGTTAGAAATCAAGACACAAGCGTCATCAGACAAGCTTGTCTTGAAAACGATACTGCCACTTTGACGATAAGCCTTAACAGTTCAGACCTTCTTCTGTTAGAATCTCTACCAGATAGGCTAGTTTAGAATACGATTCTACCCAACTAGTTAATTACCTGTAAAAGCGCAACTTTTCATCCCACATATTGCTCCATGGCTTCTTCTACTTCAGCTAAAGTGATGCCAAAGAGTTCTAGGCGTTTGAGAAGTTGTTTGCCGTTGCTGTAGCCAATGCGGAGCTTTTGGCCCAAATAGTCCCGACGCCTGCGGCTATCATTTCCCATCAAAAGTCCCATACGCATTAGGTCAGCACTTGTGATGTCAAATTGATTATCAGCATCAACATTTCCTAATACACTAGAAAGAGCTTTTTGCAAATCTTCAAAACTGGCGTGTTCGACACCGAGTGAACGCCCTTTAGTTTTTGATTTTGGCGTGGCTTCATCACGATTTAAAAAAGCGTGTTTAACATTTGGGATAGCATTCATGATGATTTTGCGAATGCGTTCGCCGTTATAATCTGGGTCCGTAAAGACAATGACCCCTCGGAGGTTATTTAATTTTTCGATACGCTCAAGGTCATCATCATTGACAGCTGACCCACGAGTCTCATAGGTATCCACATCGTAAAAACGGCGCAAATTGGCGGTATCGTCTTTCCCCTCAACCACTAGCACTTCTTGAATTTTTATTTTTTCAGTCACAGTTAAACAACCTCTTTGCATTATCTGATGTCGCTTTTGCCACTTCTTCACTGGTCAAATTGCGGAGCTCTGCTATTTTATCTACAACATAGCGAGTATAGGCGGTGCGGTTTTCACGACCACGTTTTGGGACAGGTGCAAGGTAGGGGGCATCTGTCTCAACCAAAATCTTATCAAGTGGCAATTTCTGCACAGCTTCTTGAACTTCCAAAGCTTTTTTAAAGGTAACCACCCCTGAAAATGAAATCATCATGCCAAGCTCAACAAAACGCTCTGCCATTTCCAAAGAGCCTGAAAAGGAATGAATAATCCCACCCCGAGAGCCAACGCCTGCTTCTTTGATAACGGTATAGGTGTCGTCAAGGGCATCACGCGTGTGGACGATGAAAGGGAGATTGTGATCTTTTGAGAGCTGAATCTGACGTTTAAAAACCTCCATTTGAAGTTCTTTTGGATCCTCCATCCAATGATAATCCAGTCCAATCTCACCAAGGCCAATTACTTTTGGGTGTGCTAGATTAGCAACAATCATATCTTCAATTTCTTGAGTATATGAACCTGCTTCCGTTGGGTGCCAACCAATTGTGGCATAAATTTCAGGGTATTTTTCAGCTAACTCAATAGCACGTTTAATAGTTGGTGTGTCAAATCCGACAACATTGTGTCGAGTGACGCCCAGCTCTTTAGCAAGTGCCAATTCTTCTGCTTCACGCCCAGAAAAGGCATCAACATTCAAGTGTGTGTGGGTATCAAAAATATTATATGCTGTCATGATCGTATTCCTTATCTTTCCTAAAGTCTATTATAACAATATTTACAAACATTTTCACTATACAATCGTTTTTCTAATGTTCTGCTATGGTTAGCGCTATTATGTACACTTAAAAGAGATTTAATACTGGAAAGATTTGCTTATCATCTTAAGGAGGTGAGCCTTTAAAAAGGCTTTAGCTATACCATGCTAAGATTACTAAAAAGCGAGCAAAACAGAAGTTCACATATTGAAAACTCTGTTTACTCGCTTTTTATCATCTAGTGGATTTTCATCCAATCTCAGTCATTCTCTGCACCTGTAAGGCGACAGGAATAAAGCAATAATCAGTTAAAAGGCTGGCTATTCATCTTCCTCCTGACGTCGCTTAACTAACGAAATCAAGCCTAAAGCCGCTAGCAAAGCTCCAAGAGCAACTAGAGCATTCTCACGCTCATCACCAGTATTCGGTAGGGCGTCTTCAGCCGCTTTTTCGGCGGCTTCGGCCGCTTCTACCGCGGCGGTTGCTGCGGCGGCGTCACTGTCTTTAACGCCGTCGTTGTTACTGTCGGTAACTTCTGGAACGGTGATGCCATCTACCTTATCAAGACGGTCTGACAAGTCGGTCTTAACCGTGCTATCTGGAAGAGCTTCTACCGCTGTTTCGGCGGCTGATTTGGCTGCTGTCACGGCGTCGTTGAGACTGCTTAAGTCTGTCTCTTATAACACATCT
>NZ_NETH01000077.1 GCF_003337175.1 Streptococcus gallolyticus | reverse complement strand
CTATCTTTCATTGTCAAAGAAACATGCTTGCTAACCGTTCAAGGGCTTGTTTATGTACTTTGTACAAATACTTTCTAGAATAACCTAGGGTATCGGCTACCTTATCCCAACTAAAGCCATTGTAGTAGCGTTCTATCAACACTTTGCGCTGTAACTCATTATCTAGGCTATTGATTAAATCTAAATCAGCTTGTAACTCGCTTTCTTCTTGCGCTATTCGTTCTATATCATCTTTCTCTAACTCTGCTAAATATTTTGGAAAAAGCTTGATTAGTTCCCTATCATGTTCCAATGTTGCTTTCAAGCTCTCAATATACAAACGCTTATAATACATGCTTTTTAGTCTGTCTTTAATTTCCATACTCTGCCCTTTCGTGATATAATTTAGGTAAAGGTAGAAGTGGTCTAACGCCCCTTGAAACAGACTTGTCTGCGGTAGGCGGTGGGTCACTTCTATCTTTTTGTGTTATAATATATGCATTGGCATAAAAGCCAAAATAAATATAGAAAATGTTATGATATAGTAGCGTTTCATATTTGAGGGCTTGCGTGGCAGGGCTTTTCTTTGGGACTGTGGTTTATCCATGGTCTTTTTTGATACCTAAAAGCGTAACAGATTTAATCGTTAGCTACCTAATAAATAGCATAACAACAAAACTCAATACAAGTGATGACACCCCTTAAAAATCTGAAAAAATGGTCTGCGATACAAGAGAACACCTTGTTGTGGCTCTCCTTGGCTATATAAGGGGCGGGGGCGCTTTAAAAGCATGTCGTAATATCATTATACCCCAATCACTTAAAACGTCATACAGGGCATTTTAGAGGCTTATAATGACGTGCTAGAAAAATCAAAAAGGGAAAATTGTGTACGGAAGAGGGCAGCGTTGTAGAACACGAACAATACCAAGCCCCATTAAAAATCAGTGGGGTATTTCCGAATAATTATATCCCCCGTTACTACCCTCTCTATGGCTGTTTCTCGGATTTTGTTCACTGTTTGTTATGATTGCCAATATATGCTCACTCTGTCACTCTCTGCTTGCTCTGTGATGATTATAATTCAAACAAAAAGCCTTACTGATGAACAGTAAAGACTCTTGTGTTTGTTATCTGTGTTAACTTGCTTATCAATATTATATCATGAATAACCAAAGGACAACACCTAAAGCATTGTCCTTGTTTCCTCCAATAATAACATAGCATTGACAATCTCCACTAGACTTAGTTATGTTTAAACCAATCCAACTAATACAATATCAGTCTTAAGCCTTTCAAGGTCATCACTTGATAACTCATGTTCAAACTCGCTAACCAACTGACTAACTCTATTCATGTCTGCTTGTTGCATTACTTTATCAATCATGTTGTTAAAATGTTCCTCTAAGCTGTCAGCAAACAACTCTAGTCTGTCAACTGTTGGCAATTGCTTATCATAGTGTAATGCTGTTCTTGCTACCATGTTCCACACCTTGAACCGTGTATCTGTGTTCTTGTTTAATAAATAGAGGTCTAGGGAACTATCCTCATTCATTATCTTATTGCCAATCTCTAACAATCGTGTATGGTCTTCCTTGTTTAAATCTTCCCACTCCATACCCATGAACTGATAACGCCTAGCCTCATAGCGGGTTAGTTCTTTTTCACAATAACTAATATATTCTTGTTCAGTCATTGTTAAATACCTCTTCATAAGCAATTAAATCTACGTCCATTTTATTCTCCATTTTCTATTTTTTTAAAAGTTGTACTGTTTTGTAAAAGAAGTACAACAAACGTTATCCCTTGATACATAAAGGATTAGGATACATTAGTTGTAGTTGTACTCGAATTTCAAAAAAACTTTTGAAATAGGTTATAACTATATATATTATTTTATATTTAAATTTTAATAATATTAGTACAACTAGTACAACTACATAACTAAAACCATTGGTATAACTGGGGTTGTTTGAGTTGTACTAAAAGCAAAAGTAGTACAAATTTAGTACAACTAGTACAACTACTGTTGTTTTACAATGCTGTCATAAGATTGTTTGAATTTCTTAGGATAATCATCTGGTTGTTCGGGGTTGTAATGCAATACTTGATAATCTGCTTTTTAGTTTGGTGACATACTAGATAGAAGAATGTCACCAATGCAAATCCCTTGTCCCCCAAGGGTTAACACGCTGTTTGGTGACAAGTGACATTGCTTTTTAAAAAAACTTTTAAAACGTATAATATATATAAATATATTTAATATTTAAATTTTAATAAAAGTATGTCACCTATGTCACCAAAACGCACTAAACTCCTTGCTACTATTGGCTTTATAAGAGGTGACATATAACAGAAAACACGTCACCTTTTACGTCACCTATGTCACCAATTAATTTTTTACTATACTGTGGTTTGATTTTGCAAATCTGCTGGGATAATCATCTGGTTGTTCGGGGTTGTAGTGTAATATTTGATAATCTGTTTTTTTAACACTACGTTTTGCTGTTCCGTATTCAACGCCTGTAAGTTCCCTTAATACTCGGATTACATTTCCGCTAATGTTTTGTATTCTTTTCTGTGTGGTGATTTCATTATCAGCAACATATGTTTCTAGTTGCTCTTTTATCAGCCAAAGCGGTACAGCTGTACACTCATGCCAACCGTTAGGAATATAAACGTCTTCTACAAATGCTTGGATAACGTCATTATCCTTTTTGTATTTTCTGAGTTGCATTGTGACTCGTTTAGGCTCGATAAACTTATCAAATGGTTTCATGTTAACAATTTGAACCAACACCCACTCAAGCAATTGTTTATCTTTCAAGTAAACCTGCTTAATGGCTTTATTTTCTTTCTTGCCATTAAAATCAGCGTCAAATGGGATTATACATAAACGCCTGTACCAGCCATTAGTCCTATCTTTGGTCTTTGGGATTTCGTTAGCAGAAAACATACATAACAGTTTTAATTCTAGTTCATACACTCTGCCATATTTCTCATTAATGGTTATAGAGTCGCCCGAGGTGATAGATTTTAAGTTAGATACCTCTGGGAGGAAGTTGTTTTCAATGTCATCACCAATATTTAAAGTTTTACCAACTAAACTTCCTAACTCAAACCCTTTAAACTGGTCGGGGCGTAACGTTGAAAAATTTCCATTTCCAATCAGATTTTTTAACATGTCTTGGAAAGTACCTTTACCATTATTACCTTTTCCTGTTAAGATAACTAATTTTCCCCGTGTTTGTAGCGGATTGATAGCCTCATTCATAACTTGCCATAGTAGTGTGATAACCTCATCATCATTACAAGCGATTTCTTTTAGCCAATCGTTGAAGTTGAATTTACCACCGAATGTGGGGAGTTCCACATTTGGGTTGTATGCTGTCGCTATTTTGCTTGTAATAACATACTGTGGTGAAAAAGGATACAATTCTTTTGTATCTTTATTTAAAATACCGTTTCCAACCGCTAGCAATTCTTTACTGCTTAATTGTTCTTTCAGTTCGCTTTTAATTCTGATAATATGCTTAACTTTTTGATAAGTGTTTACGTCCGAACGGCTATCAAAAGCATAAATTAGTGAGTCTATCATATCATCACTATCTGTATATAATCCCGTTTCTGGGTTATAAAGATATAGCGGACTTTTATCGCTTTTGCCTTTTCCAATAAGTACAAATGAACATAGTTTCAAAAGTTCTCCTGATGTCTGGGCTGGGATAGGCTTATAAGCTTTCATTTCCTTTGTTTTCTTATCCTCATATTGGTGTTCTGGGTCAGCTCTCCATTGTTCACCACTTAACGCGACAAACGTTCTAAGCTCGTTCATTGTTTTCGGCTGTTTATCGTTATTTTGTTGATTCTTCTTAATTTCTTCTTCCAATTGTGCAATATCTAACACTTATAATAATTCCTCCTTTAAATTCTTGTTTGATATTCTTTTCTAGCGATGCTTTCAAAAGTAGTATCTAATTCTTCCTCTGGTAACGGTTCGGGTGTGTTGTTATTCGCCATTACAGTTAACTGATAAGCTGTTGCAAGGTCAAAGTTAACGTATCTGTTGAATAACATACCAACAAAGCTAGCACACGCAACATTACGCCCGCCCTCTTCACCAAAGCCATTAAATAACGTTTCAATAATTCTTACAGTCAAGCTTTTACGCTCGTTGGGAGAATGGATATTGTAACCATTAGTGCTTTTAACCTTTGGTATGTATTCTGTATAAGTAGGTACGGGGTAAGGTTTTGTTCCCTTATCGTGAATGGTTTTATCATATTCATGGCTTTTCCCTGTTGTTACGGGTAACCCTTGCAATTGCGACCATGTAAGAGAAGTTGGGTCATATTCTAAACCAATCTTATCGGCTATTTCAGCAACAACCGCCTGATATACCTCTTTATTCATTGGTTCGCTCGGTTTTACAACCAACCTAAACCGTGGTCTCTCCTCTGTATGCTTGATTGTTGGATAGATGATATAAGAATAGTCACCTAACGTCTGCTCAACAGTTGCCTTAAATTCCTCGCTTGTTGTGGTGATATTGTCATAATCTAAGAAAATCAAGTCACGATAAATCAAACTTTTATCATTACGTTTATTTCCGTTGACTTTACCAGAAATACAGTAAGGCGCTTTGGACTTCTTGAACTTATCTATATCCATTCCCTCGGTTTCAACTGCGGGAAATTCTTTAAAGAACTCAAAAGGTTCAGTAGGTAACGGCTGATTTGTATCTTTGTCATAAAGCTGTAAGCGTGAGTTTTGAATACCTTTAGTGTAATATATACTCATTCATCTACCCCCAAGAATGCTAGTAAGTCGGCGATTTTGTAGTAAACAGTCTTAGTATCAGCAATAGGAGGTGTGTAACGTTTCAATCCTCTAGCTTCCCAACGTCTAATAGTCGGGTAAGTGATTTCTAGCCGTTCGGTTGCCTCACGTTGCGAGATAATGCCTAACGGGTTTTCTAATCCCTCATATCGCTCTAAATAAGTGCCTACTTTACCGAGAATACCACTAACTAATGCCTGCTCTGTTTCATTGCTTAATAAATTGATTTCCATAACCTTATACCTCTAATTTCAAAATCTGATTTTTAACCCATGCTACCCTATCTTCTCGCTGTTCCAAGTGCTTGGAATTCTTCCAATTCGGCAAACGTTACACGTTCACTGATAAGGTCAGCTATTTTATTTAATTCTTTATCTGTCATGTCATGCCTCCTTTACACCCAAAACATATCTATAAATTTCACTCTGTCTGCTGGTATATTGTGCTCGCTTATATAGCATTTTGCGCTTGTTTTTTGCGTTAGTCCTTTAAAATATTCTGCGTTGTGGTCTGTGCTTTCAGATATTTCATTCGGTTCTATATCAACCTCAAACAATGCATAAGCTTGTAAACCATAAAAGTAAGCAAACGCCCGCGCTAGTTCGTGAGATTCAGCAAGATAACCCCAATTGTCAAATTAATCTAGACATTTTAGGTAACTCAGAAAAACTTGATATGGTGTTTGATAATGTAACGATTTCCTAGGAATTCTATTTCGTTTATCAGCTATAGCTGATAAATATTTCTGAGAAACACCATTGAAATCCATTTGCTTTGGAAGTCCATGATGTCTTAATAAACCATTTGAATGTTCATTTAACCCACGTTGAC
>NZ_NETH01000076.1 GCF_003337175.1 Streptococcus gallolyticus | reverse complement strand
CCTGTCACGGCGAAGATCGCGGGTTCGATTCCCGTCGGGACCGTTAGACTCGTTAGCTCAGTTGGTAGAGCATCTGACTTTTAATCAGAGGGTCACTGGTTCGAGCCCAGTACGGGTCATATTAATATGCGGGTTTGGCGGAATTGGCAGACGCACCAGATTTAGGATCTGGCGCTTAACGGCGTGGGGGTTCAAGTCCCTTAACCCGCATTAATAAGAAAGTAGCCGGCTTAGCTCAGTTGGTAGAGCATCTGATTTGTAATCAGAGGGTCGCGTGTTCAAGTCATGTAGCCGGCATAGCCTTTTATATTTGTAGTGTTCGGGCGCATAGCTCAGCTGGTTAGAGCGCACGCCTGATAAGCGTGAGGTCGGTGGTTCGAGTCCACTTGTGCCCATTAGAAATATGGTCCGTTGGTCAAGGGGTTAAGACACCGCCTTTTCACGGCGGTAACACGGGTTCGAATCCCGTACGGACTATTTTATTTATTTTTTAAAAAGGTTGAGGAAGATTACTTGGTCTTCTTTTTTGGTTTTGTTTCGATTTTTAGTAGTTGGGATTCTACTTAAAAGTTACAGAGCTTTTTTGAGCTGTGGTGTTTCGAATGGTTCCAAAACAATGCTGACGCAGGCGGACAAATACTATTTTGTTTTA
Source organism: Streptococcus gallolyticus (assembly GCF_003337175.1). Lineage (GTDB taxonomy): Bacteria > Bacillota > Bacilli > Lactobacillales > Streptococcaceae > Streptococcus > Streptococcus gallolyticus_B. The sequence continues at coordinate 5,003 of NZ_NETH01000076.1, read as the reverse complement.
GATATATAAAAACTCTCTACACAATTTGTACTGAATTCAAAAGTTAGGCATAAAATCTAACGATTGGGGTGTAGTTCAATTAGTATAGTAGAGAGTTTTATTATTAATCAAGTTCGTGTGGGAGTAGGAGTGTTTCTAAGCCTGCTTGATCAATGATGTGTACGATTTCTGGGAAAAAGGGATCGAACAGGAAGTTGTAATCAAAACCAATGAAGATTTTTCGTTTGCTGTCGTGATATTCAAACCTTACATTGTTATGATTATTAGCTAGTCTAAATGTTAAAATTGGGTCAAGTGGGACAACATTTTTTAGGTAGTGGTCTAATAAATCCCAAAATGTATCTATAATTTCATGTGGTAAGCTAGTAGCGACGCCAAAGCTTGCGTAACGTTCTTTGGTTTTTTCAAATGCCATTGTGAGTTACTCCTTTCAAGTAGTGTAAAAGCACTCCAAAAAGGAGTGCTTGCAACTTTTAACGATTCTTCAGTTCAAGATAACGTTTGTACCAAATATTAATATAGGCTTGTGAAAACGATCCTTTGCCATTATTAATCCAGTCAACGAGAATTTTGACATTCTCTTTTAGAATAAAATCAATGTCTGGAGAGTAGCCCATTTCTTGCTTATGTAATTCGTACTCATCGACGTCAAGTAGTCTTTTTTCTCCATCTGCAAAAACTTTGACGTCTAAATCATAGTCAATATACTTAAGAGCCTCCTCATCCATAACGTATGGACTGGCAAGATTGCAGTAGTATGAAACACCGTTATCTCTTATCATAGCAATAATATTAAACCAGTATTTTTTATGAAAATAAACAATAGCTGGTTCTCGCGTAACCCAACGTCGACCATCACTTTCTGTGACGAGTGTGTGATCGTTGACTCCTATAACAGCGTTATCTGTTATTTTTAGTACCATAGTATCGCGCCATGTACGGTGCAAACTACCATTATGCTTATAACTTTGAATTGTAATAAAGTCGCCTTCCTTAGGTAATTTCATGCCTTACCAACTTTCTACAATTAAACTTATCTGTTATAGTTTATCATAATTTTCTGAAAAAAGACACTTAGAAATATTATTTATTGCTATAAATAGTCTCTGAGGGCGCTAGCTATGTCGTCAAAATTGAAGCCTTTTCGTGCGAGTGACTGGGTTAGCCGTTGTTTTAATTCGTAGCCGTCATATTTTTTACTATATTTTCGGTATTGTTTATCGAGTTCTTTATAAAGTAATTCCAATTCTTGTTCGCTATCTTTTTCAACTTCAAGGTTTTCAAAAGCTATTTTGGCTTCTGAGTAGGAAAAACCTTTAGTCATCATATTTTGGATGATTTTATCTTTAAGTGTTTTTGTTGAGAGTTTATGCTGATATTTTCGGAGAAGTTTCTGCGCAACTTTTTCGGAGAGAGGTGAGAAGTCTACATTGGCTAATTTTTGGTCAATGAGTTGGGAATTAATGCCTTTTTGAATGAGTTTTTGTTTTAAAACGTAGGCACCCTTGTCGCCTGTATTGAGATTTTGTGATAAATAAGTCTCAACGTATTGCTCGTCGTTAATCCAGTTTTCTTTTTTGAGATTTTCAAGAATTTCAGGGATATGAAGGATGTCAATATCATGCTGTTCAAGGTGTTTTTTGACTTCGGCAGCTGTGCGTTGTTTAAAAGAAATGTGATAAAGCGCTAGATTTTTGCCATAAGAAAACTGAGCAAATTTTTGAATGTCTTTGAGTGTTGCTTCGTCAATTTCCATATTTTTACTTAACATGAAGTGAACAATAGTGTCTTCTGTAACATAAAGTTTATCATCAGCGTCGATTTCTAAAAGATAAAGTCGTTTTTTCTTTTCAATTTTAGTGATTTTCATATATTCATTATAACAAAAATGTTAAAATAGAAGGGATTAGAATTAAAGTGTAGAGATGGGAGGGTGAGATGATGAAAGGTGATAAGAATAAAATAATTGATTGGGAGACAATTCTTCAGAAAAAAGAGCTTTCTGAGTTAGCAGGGGAAGATTTTTGGGATTTGGATGATGTCATGTTTGACGATGATGTGCTTGATTTTGCTGGCAAAAGAGATGAACAAGTTGCGCCTAGAGGTGTTCGGTTATCGGATGATTTGTATTTTGATATCAAGGCTCTTGAAGAGATGCTCGATTCTTTGGCTGGGAATTCTGAACAAATGTCTTTTGCTTTTTTTAGTGAAAAATTGAGATTAGCATCGCTTTATAAGGTAAATGGACTTTATCAAAAGGCTTTAACACAGTTTGAGGAGTTAACTAAATGTGATGAAAATGGTGACCATGGTTGTCATTATGAAATTGTGGCACTTTATATTTTGATGTCGGATTATGCATCAGCTAAGGCTTTTTGTGAGAATTGTGTTTCTTATGAACATGATTATTTGCTACAAACGCTTCTTTTGATTGGTGCGATTCTTGCGGATGATGATTTTACTGCTCATGAATTGCTCAAACGATTATTTGATGAAGTTGAGGGATTTGAGGACTTTTGTTTACGCTCGGATTTGTCATTGAGCAAGGTCTTGGCAGAAGATGATTCTGATTTAAAACTTGAGTATGCTGAAAATGGTATTGAGGTTGTTTATGCGGCGTTTCGTCTTGTTTTGCCGTTGGTGGAGAGAGCAGCAAGTTATCTTTCGGGGTATTTGAGCAGTTATTGTTTGGATACGGTAATGGATATACTGTTGGAAGAGCTTGATTTTTTGACGACAGCGCAGCTTGATGTCTTTGAAGAAAATGGTATTTATAGCATCAATGATTTCAAAGTATGGTCTGAAGAAGAGATTTTGGATTTGCCGAAAATTGGAAAAGTTACAATAGAAAATTTAAAAGATATAGGAGTCATATTTAGTCACTAATGAATTTAAAAGTAAAGCAAAAAATTCTTTTGAAAATTAAGCGTATGGGAATCAATGGTGAAGGGATTGGATTTTATAAGAAAACCTTGGTGTTTGTCCCGGGTGCTTTGAAGGGTGAGGATATTTTTTGTCAGATTACAGCGGTTAAACGTCATTTTGCACAAGCAAGACTGATAACTATTAATAAAAAATCGAAATTCCGTGTGGAGCCTGCGTGTCCGATTTATCGAAAATGTGGTGGTTGTCAAATCATGCATCTTCGTTATGATAAGCAGTTAGCGTTTAAGGATGATTTGATTGCTCAGTCGTTGAAAAAATTTAAGCCTGATGGCTATGAGAATTATGATATTCGCCATACGCTTGGTATGGAGGTGCCATATCATTATCGTGCCAAGTTGCAATTTCAAACACGTTCATTTAAAGGAAGTGTAAAATCGGGTCTTTTTGAAGAAGGTAGTCATCGTTTGGTTGATATTAGAGATTGCTTGGTGCAAGATGAATTGACGCAAGCGATTATTAATCGTGTGACTGAACTTTTAGAAAAGCACCACATTCCAATTTACGATGAACGTAAAATTGCTGGGGTGCGTACGGTTATGATTCGTAAAGCTATTGCGACTAATCAAGTGCAGCTGATTTTTATCACTAGTCGAGATGTTTTTTTAGCCCCTGTCATTAAGCAATTAACGGCTGAGTTTGACATGATTCAAGGAATTGCTGTTAATGTTAACCATTCTAAATCAAGTGAAATTTATGGTGAAAAAACGGAAGTTATCTGGGGAAATGCTGATATTTCCGAGGAAGTTTTAAATTATCAGTTTTCGCTTTCGCCACGAGCTTTTTACCAGTTGAATCCACAGCAAACAGAAGTGTTGTATGGTCAAGCTGTTGCAGCGCTTGATGTTTCAGAAAATGACCATGTTATTGATGCTTATTGCGGTGTTGGGACAATTGGTTTTGCATTTGCAGCTAAGGTGAAGAGCGTTCGCGGTATGGATATTATTCCAGAGGCGATTGCTGATGCCAAGAAAAACGCGCAACGTATGGGCTTTGAGAATACTCACTACGAAGCTGGGCGCGCAGAGGAGATTATTCCTAAGTGGTACAAGGAAGGTTACCGTGCGGATGCTTTGATTGTTGACCCACCACGTACGGGACTTGATGATAAGCTTTTGGATACTATTTTGAAATATCAGCCTGCTAAAATGGTTTATGTGTCATGTAATACTGCAACCTTAGCTCGAGATTTGGTCAAGTTGAGTAACGTTTACGACGTTCATTACATTCAGTCTGTGGATATGTTCCCGCATACCGCACGGACTGAGGCTGTGGTAAAACTGCAAAAGAAGAAATGCTGAAAATCCTTGATTTCAAGTAGTTTTTCAAGCATTTTGTGTTTATCCCAGATGGTCTAGGAGGGCTGAAAAAAGTTCAAAAAAAGGAGATAGAAGTTAGCGTTTTTATCTCGCCTGTCTGTGGGGACACAAAAGTTAGATAGTTTAAAGTAAACGAGAACATTTAACTGTACGGACAGGCGAAAAAATTGTCATTTTAGGTGAATCAGGCTCAGGAAAGACAACGTTGCTCAATGTTCTATTAGGATTATATAACTATCAAGGAGACATTCTATATAAAAAGTCAAGAGGAAATTCTAAAAAATACAAAAACACCCTCACTGCGATAAACTTGAATGCAAGTTACTCAATCGTCTGGAGAATGCACTTGTTATTTTACTACTTTTCGTCTAAAAGCTCAATTTAGACACGCAAAAAATCTTGCTTTTGAGCAAGTTTTAAAAAGTATTCTTGACTTCTGTATTTTTATCTTAGTTTAGCTTCATCAAAGGTTTGAATGTTTTTGAGCAGATGATAAATGATACGAATAAGTTTCTTGGCAACAAGTGTCACAGCGACATTATAGTGTTTTCCTTGACTGATTTTTAGCTTTAAATAGGCTTTAAAATGAGGTGAGTAAATCGAGATAAGTTTGGCAGCTTGTATTAGGGCATACCTTAGATAAGAGGAGCCTCGTTTTACCATATGTCCAGTCTTATCCATCTGTCCTGATTGGTAAATGGCAGGGTCTAGACCTGCAAAGGCTTGGAGTTGATTCGGATT
>NZ_NETH01000075.1 GCF_003337175.1 Streptococcus gallolyticus | reverse complement strand
TGTCTCAGTCCCAGTGTGGCCGTTCACCCTCTCAGGTCGGCTATGTATCGTCGCCTTGGTAGGCCTTTACCCCACCAACTAGCTAATACAACGCAGGTCCATCTACTAGTGATGCATTTGCATCTTTCAAGCTTCTAACATGTGTTAAAAACTCTTATGCGGTATTAGCTATCGTTTCCAATAGTTATCCCCCGCTAGTAGGTAGGTTACCTACGCGTTACTCACCCGTTCGCAACTCCTTCTACTCTAGCAAGCTAAAGTAAAAAGCGTTCTACTTGCATGTATTAGGCACGCCGCCAGCGTTCGTCCTGAGCCAGGATCAAACTCTCGTTTAATCGTGTTCTCATTCTGTCACTGACAGATTTATCGTTCTTAACAGGTCGATTTCTCAACCCGCACGTTTGGTTCGTCTTGTTCAGTTTTCAAAGGTCTTTGCCTCCCAAGAGACAACTTCTATATTCTATCAAATCTGAAATAGATTGTCAACTACTTTTTTAAGTTTTTCAACTCTATTTCAATCCGATTGCCGCCGCCCTCTCGGACAACAGCTATATTAGTCTACCATCTCAAGCTTACTTTGTCAAGATCTTTTTTTGCTTTTCTGTAAACCTGAAAACTGCTCTCTTGCGACAGCTCATTTAGTATACTAAACTTAGGAAAAACTGTCAACTTTTTTTACATTTTAGTATGTGTCTTTTTTTCTGGGAATTTTCAAATAAGCTAGAAAAAACGTTGAAAACAGAGAATTCTTATCATCGAAAAAAGACTGAAACAATTTTTTCCTTCGCTTCAGTCTTGACGATATTAGCTTTTCTATGCTACAATATTGTTTGACTGATTAAGCAAAGGTAAGTTTTGTCTTAATCGGTGGAGTAGAAGTTACAGCTTCTGCTCCTTTTTTTGTTTTCTGTTAAATCTATTATACCATAAGTAAAGCTTAAATGCAAAGGAAAACAGCACAAAAAAGACTTAAAAATCGTAATTTTTAGCGGTTTAATATTTATAATTGTGTCGATCAAAAGAGGCAAAATGTCCAGGGCGTTTAAACATCTTTTGAGAAATTGCAGAGTGGTCAGCCTTAGCATCACTCAGGCGTCCAACGCCTAACTGGTTATCTCTGTAGTACTGATAATCTTTGCGCCAATTGCCAAAAAAGAGATCCTCTAACTGATCAATCCGTTCTAACAGAATAAGCTTTGCCATAGCACAGGCACCTTTAATTGACCAGTACATCCCACGGTGCTTCATACGAAAGGTTACCTTACAGTGCTGACTCTCCATGACCCCAATTCCTTTATGAGAGAGACCTCTTAGTTTAGCAGGTTTTGTATCTTTAAAATTATTCAAAAATTTCTTCCTAAACTTTTGAAAAACTAGATACTCTTCATCGTCAGTAACTAATGATTCAACTGTATCCAAAACAGTTTTTAATAGTTTTCGATTATGGCTTTAAACATCAAATCTTTCAGTGTTTTAGGATAACTTTTAAAAAATGAAGTAATTTTTTCCTTGACATGATGGGCGTCCCAAAAATGTTCGTGACGTTTAATCTTGAGCGCCTTTTGAATATTTTGAAAGACACGTCTGGTATAGCCCTTACCGTTATCAGAATTCGTGACTAAAATAGTTTGATCGGTGATTTCAAAATGATTATAAAGGTAATCTAACAACTCTTCTCTGGCTATATCATAATCAGTATGAATGATTTCATGCTTATTAAGGAGAACTGACCGTCCATGGACTTTTTTAGTTCCTGTATGAATAAGAAAATGGGCTAAATCTGTGTTATGTTTCTCGTTATTTTTAGAAGTTGTTTTCACTAAAACGCCATCACCTTCAATATAAATAATTGGTGCATTGATTTTTTCTGGGACATGTTCTTCCACAAAATAACGATAATGGCTCTTCTCAGAGAATAACTGTCCTGTTAATTTAACAGCTTTTAAGACGGTGTCTTTCGTAATATCTAAGCGATAAGATAGTTTAATCATTCGACAAACTTGGCGATAAGACATTTCTGAAGCATATCGAGCAAGGTGATACATTAATTCTAGCGAACAACGCTGGTATCTCTTTAACCCTAACCAGTCATCAACAGGATAACGTGTCTCATCTCCTCGTCGCCATCGATTTCTTGAAAAAGTGATTTCACCAAAGGTAAATAATACGGTTCTTTCACTACTATCTACTCTTTTATAACCATTTGCTCGCATGGTGGGAGCTATCTGCTTATCGTAATCTGATACTCGTTTTAAAAACTCATACTCACGTTGTTTATCTAGTTCTTCAGAAAATCTCTTTTCATCAAATCTTATTACTACCATAGTCTTATTTTAACGAATAAATCTCAATATTACCATAGCTATAGTTGAACGAATTTGGAAAATTTGTGGCATAGTATGCTTAGGATTAGCTTTTAAAATAAAAAATTGCCATACTGTACTTATCCCAAAATAACTTTTCTTTTTCATAATCTCCTAAGGTTGTTACAAGTTTGTAATCACCTTTTCCCTTTTAAGAAACATGTTATAATAGCCAAAATGCTTTTCGTCTATTTAAATTAACACAAGCGTACCTTTAACACTTGAAAAGCACAAAAATAGGCAGCAGCTACCCTAATTAGAATAGCTACTGCCTATTTTTTATTTGTCTTTTATAAAACTATTTGATTATAAACTGTATTAAAAGCGTCTAAAATGTCCTCTGGTGCTTGGTCTTCTTTCATTGTCCCAGATTAACAGTTTCATTAGTTTATGTTTTTGCAATTGCTCACCTCATTCCTTGAAAGCAGCTGTTCTTTGTTTTAAAAAGATATCCAGATCAATTTTAAGTTGTTCCACTTGCTCTTCTGTCATGTTGTCATCAACTATTGCTTTTAATAACTCATCACTTGAAAGTTTTGTGGTCGTCTTAACAAAGAGACACTTTCCTGAGTTTTCAATCTGCTCTTTATTTGTTGCCATAGTATCGTTTCCTTTTTGTATCATTTAGTTTATTATATCAGATAAAAAGTACTGTAGAAAAAGTTAGTTACTATCTTTTTGGGACTATCCCTTTTGTTAAATTGCTTATAATGATATTCCAGTGCGTTTTTCGTGCGCTTGTTTGATTTCTTTGGCAAAATCATAATCCTGAACAATATTGTCTCGATGTTTTTTGAGTGTATCACGTTCAATTTGAAGTTCTTTAATCTCTTTTTGCAAGTCTTCTAGTTTTGTAGTTTTATCAATTTTTCCTTTTTCTAAAAGGTCAAGGCTCACTTCTGATGGAACAATATTATTTTGATAATCTGATAAAGCTCCCAACAATTTATTGAGATAAGCCATCTTATGATCTAATGACTCTAAAGTTTTATCTGTTTCATCCAATTGTTCCAAAAATTGATTTTGTAATTCTTCAAATTGTTTTGAATTAGTAACTTTGTTGATTGCCAAAAAGTTAAATTCATCAACTAACTTGTCTAAGTTTGTAATGTTTTTATTTTTAGTCAAAATCATCTCACCATTTTGAGCCGATAGTTGTTTGATTAGTGTTGTTCCATTGATAAAACGATTCTGTTCTGAATGGTCAGCATTCAAGAAATAAAAGAAATCATTCTTTTTAACAAAAGCTGTAAATGTTCCATCTTCGTTTTGGTCAAGCATTCTTGCAGGAATAGAAACTGTTCCTTTTCGGTCTAGCCCAAAAGTGACTGGAACATGAATTGACTGACTCGTCAGTTGTTCAATTTGCCATGGCTCAATGGTCAATTGCATCTCAAAATCATCTTGTTTACTTTCTTGTTCTTCATCATATTTTTCTTTTATAACAGTTATATCGTAAACAACTTCGTTTGTTGCTAATTGCTCTTTGATGTTGTCAAGAGAATATTTTCCTATTTTAGATAATGTTCGGTCTCGAACAAAACGGTCTTGTGGTTGATCCATCAATTTGTATCTAACATATTTTCGACTAGTATCAATTTGTAAGTTTAAAGCTTCGGCTTTTTGGAAAAAGTCATTTATATCCAAAGAATGTTTTAACAAAAAATTCAAACGGTCTTTAATCTCAAAACGATAATTATTTTTTCGGCGCCATGCTGAATAGTCTGTGTGAGAATTTCTCGGTTTGGGGGCTAAAATTTTTGCACCGTATAATTCCGCATGCTTATTTGAAATTTGAAAAAGATTGCGAGCTGTATTTTTTTGCCAACGAAATTTTTTTAACGTGACTTCGTTCGTTGTGTTAAAAATAATGTGATTGTGCAAATGTCCTTTATCCATGTGTGTTGCAATAACAAATTGATAATCACCACCCGTTAATTCTAAAGCAGTCTTTCGTCCAATCTCATTAACTTGCTCAGGTGTTAAACCATCTTCTGGAGAAAACGATTGGATGATATGATGCGCTAAGACACGTTTATCATTTTTCAAATCGGATAGCTCATCATTATTATAAAGAACATCGACAGATTGTTTTAACAAAACAAAATCATCATAAATTGTTTGTGGGTCAGATATATCTGTCAAATCATGACCAGATACCAAACGTTTCATTACTTGACCATCAACAAATTCAAAAGAATAATTTTCATCACCCTCCAAACGTTCAGTATCTAATTTCAATGTTGCATTGTCACGTGTAATGTAGTCAATTGCTTGTTTTAATTTATTAGTGTGTTTAATCTGAAGAACCTTCGTCACTACCATTTAATTTTGCCTGACCTTTCGTTTTAAATTCATTAATAAGCAATGCTTTCATTTCATCAATTTCAGCTTGTAAAGCTTTAAACAATTCACGATCAATCTCATCAAAAGTGTTAACATAACGCACTAACTGGTTAACGTTTTGGCCAATACGATTAACTTCTAATCGCAATTGTTGCAACTCAGAATAATCATAGGTTTCAATTTTACCTTTTAACAACATCTCTAAGGCGTAAGCCTGAAATGTTTTTTTATTAGCAACTGTTATTCGTCGTCTTAATTTATAGGCTTCTTCATCAGTCGTTCTTAATTCAAAACGATTAACTCGTTTTCGTCTTTTTGCTGTCATTACTCTCTCCATTCTATGTCAGTTTTTAAAATAGCAAGATTTTACTTTCTCCTAGAACCTGACCTACTTTCATACTGGCAAGATTAGCACGTGTCCGGACACATGCGAAAATAAAAAGGTCAATAAGCCAGTTTGCAGGAACCCTACAAACAGACTTTTGACTTTTTACATTTTGGGGAAATCCCCAAACCCCTTTTTTGCACTTCGTGCATTTTTCAAAATTGACCATTTTTGATGCTTGCATTTTGGTAAAATGCAACAAAAGAAAAACTGACAATTGAACAATTGTCAGCCATCTTCTTTTACGATTTTTATTTTTTCTTGCTTGGTTCCCAAGAAAAAATAGCTGTTTTTAATTTTTGGTAGTTATCTTCTGACAACTCTTCAAGAGTGCCAATACTGATTGAGAGGTCATCAAGATAGTCGTTATTATCTTCGGTTGTGAGTTGTTCAAAATCAGTTTTAAGCACATCCAATAAATCATCTTTTGATTTTTGAACGATGTCACTATTAATGATTTTAATTCCTTTAAGCCATTCGCTCATATCAAAAAAGTAACTCATTAAAATCATTTCAGTTGTTCTCATCATTTCGTCTGTTATCATATTGTCCTCCTTGTGGGGTTAGTTCTTTT
>NZ_NETH01000074.1 GCF_003337175.1 Streptococcus gallolyticus | reverse complement strand
CCAGATTTAGGATCTGGCGCTTAACGGCGTGGGGGTTCAAGTCCCTTAACCCGCATTAATAAGAAAGTAGCCGGCTTAGCTCAGTTGGTAGAGCATCTGATTTGTAATCAGAGGGTCGCGTGTTCAAGTCATGTAGCCGGCATAGGATACTCTTTATGCGAACGTAGTTCAGTGGTAGAACATCACCTTGCCAAGGTGGGGGTCGCGGGTTCGAACCCCGTCGTTCGCTTGTAGAGGCCGGGGTGGCGGAACTGGCAGACGCACAGGACTTAAAATCCTGCGAGGGGTAACCTTCGTACCGGTTCGATTCCGGTTCTCGGCAGAAATTTTAATAAGATGCACCCTTGGCTCAACTGGATAGAGTACCTGACTACGAATCAGGCGGTTGCAGGTTCGAATCCTGCAGGGTGCATAGTTCGGGAAGTAGCTCAGCTTGGTAGAGCACTTGGTTTGGGACCAAGGGGTCGCAGGTTCGAATCCTGTCTTCCCGATGTGGATTTTATAAATCCGCAAAGACCTTTGAAAACTGAACAAGACGAACCAAACGTGCGGGTTGAGAAATCGACCTGTTAAGAACGATAAATCTGTCAGTGACAGAATGAGAACACGATTAAACGAGAGTTTGATCCTGGCTCAGGACGAACGCTGGCGGCGTGCCTAATACATGCAAGTAGAACGCTTTTTACTTTAGCTTGCTAGAGTAGAAGGAGTTGCGAACGGGTGAGTAACGCGTAGGTAACCTACCTACTAGCGGGGGATAACTATTGGAAACGATAGCTAATACCGCATAAGAGTTTTTAACACATGTTAGAAGCTTGAAAGATGCAAATGCATCACTAGTAGATGGACCTGCGTTGTATTAGCTAGTTGGTGGGGTAAAGGCCTACCAAGGCGACGATACATAGCCGACCTGAGAGGGTGAACGGCCACACTGGGACTGAGACACGGCCCAGACTCCTACGGGAGGCAGCAGTAGGGAATCTTCGGCAATGGGGGCAACCCTGACCGAGCAACGCCGCGTGAGTGAAGAAGGTTTTCGGATCGTAAATCTCTGTTGTAAGAGAAGAACGTGTGTGAGAGTGGAAAGTTCACACAGTGACGGTAACTTACCAGAAAGGGACGGCTAACTACGTGCCAGCAGCCGCGGTAATACGTAGGTCCCGAGCGTTGTCCGGATTTATTGGGCGTAAAGCGAGCGCAGGCGGTTTAATAAGTCTGAAGTTAAAGGCAGTGGCTTAACCATTGTTCGCTTTGGAAACTGTTAAACTTGAGTGCAGAAGGGGAGAGTGGAATTCCATGTGTAGCGGTGAAATGCGTAGATATATGGAGGAACACCGGTGGCGAAAGCGGCTCTCTGGTCTGTTAACTGACGCTGAGGCTCGAAAGCGTGGGGAGCAAACAGGATTAGATACCCTGGTAGTCCACGCCGTAAACGATGAGTGCTAGGTGTTAGGCCTTTCCGGGGCTTAGTGCCGCAGCTAACGCATTAAGCACTCCGCCTGGGGAGTACGACCGCAAGGTTGAAACTCAAAGGAATTGACGGGGGCCCGCACAAGCGGTGGAGCATGTGGTTTAATTCGAAGCAACGCGAAGAACCTTACCAGGTCTTGACATCCCGAATGCTATTTCTAGAGATAGAAAGTTTCTTCGGAACATCGGTGACAGGTGGTGCATGGTTGTCGTCAGCTCGTGTCGTGAGATGTTGGGTTAAGTCCCGCAACGAGCGCAACCCCTATTGTTAGTTGCCATCATTGAGTTGGGCACTCTAGCGAGACTGCCGGTAATAAACCGGAGGAAGGTGGGGATGACGTCAAATCATCATGCCCCTTATGACCTGGGCTACACACGTGCTACAATGGTTGGTACAACGAGTGGCAAGTCGGTGACGGCAAGCAAATCTCTTAAAGCCAATCTCAGTTCGGATTGTAGGCTGCAACTCGCCTACATGAAGTCGGAATCGCTAGTAATCGCGGATCAGCACGCCGCGGTGAATACGTTCCCGGGCCTTGTACACACCGCCCGTCACACCACGAGAGTTTGTAACACCCGAAGTCGGTGAGGTAACCATTTAGGAGCCAGCCGCCTAAGGTGGGATAGATGATTGGGGTGAAGTCGTAACAAGGTAGCCGTATCGGAAGGTGCGGCTGGATCACCTCCTTTCTAAGGAAAAACGGAAGCACGTTTGGGAAGTCTTGTTTAGTTTTGAGAGGTCTTGTGGGGCCTTAGCTCAGCTGGGAGAGCGCCTGCTTTGCACGCAGGAGGTCAGCGGTTCGATCCCGCTAGGCTCCATTGAATCGAAAGATTCAAGGTGATTGTCCATTGAAAATTGAATATCTATATCAAATTCCACAATTAGAAATAATTGTAGAAAGTAACAAGAAATAAACCGAAACGCTGTGATTTAATGAGTTTAAGGTCAGAAGACCAAAATAAGGTTAAGTTAATAAGGGCGCACGGTGGATGCCTTGGCACTAGAAGCCGATGAAGGACGTGACTAACGACGAAATGCTTTGGGGAGTTGTAAGTAAACCTTGATCCAGAGATGTCCGAATGGGGGAACCCGGCAGGTAATGCCTGTCACTCATTACTGTTAAGGTAATGAAGAGGAAGACGCAGTGAACTGAAACATCTAAGTAGCTGCAGGAAGAGAAAGCAAACGCGATTGCCTTAGTAGCGGCGAGCGAACTGGCAAGAGGGCAAACCGATGTGTTTACACATCGGGGTTGTAGGACTGCGTTGTGGGACGCAAGATTATAGAAGAATTACCTGGGAAGGTAAGCCAGAGAGAGTAATAGCCTCGTAATCGAAATAGTCTTAAACCCTAGCAGTATCCTGAGTACGGCGAGACACGAGAAATCTCGTCGGAATCTGGGAGGACCATCTCCCAACCCTAAATACTCTCTAGTGACCGATAGTGAACCAGTACCGTGAGGGAAAGGTGAAAAGCACCCCGGGAGGGGAGTGAAATAGAACCTGAAACCGTGTGCCTACAACAAGTTCGAGCCCGTTAATGGGTGAGAGCGTGCCTTTTGTAGAATGAACCGGCGAGTTACGATATGATGCGAGGTTAAGTTGAAGAGACGGAGCCGTAGGGAAACCGAGTCTTAATAGGGCGACTTAGTATCATGTCGTAGACCCGAAACCATGTGACCTACCCATGAGCAGGGTGAAGGTGAGGTAAAACTCACTGGAGGCCCGAACCAGGGCACGTTGAAAAGTGCTTGGATGACTTGTGGGTAGCGGAGAAATTCCAAACGAACTTGGAGATAGCTGGTTCTCTCCGAAATAGCTTTAGGGCTAGCGTCGATGTTAAGTCTCTTGGAGGTAGAGCACTGTTTGATTGAGGGGTCCATCCCGGATTACCAATATCAGATAAACTCCGAATGCCAATGAGATATAATCGGCAGTCAGACTGCGAGTGCTAAGATCCGTAGTCGAAAGGGAAACAGCCCAGACCACCAGCTAAGGTCCCAAAATATATGTTAAGTGGAAAAGGATGTGGGGTTGCACAGACAACTAGGATGTTAGCTTAGAAGCAGCTATTCATTCAAAGAGTGCGTAATAGCTCACTAGTCGAGTGACCCTGCGCCGAAAATGTACCGGGGCTAAAACATATTACCGAAGCTGTGGATACCTTTTAGGTATGGTAGGAGAGCGTTCTATGTGTGAAGAAGGTGTACCGTGAGGAGCGCTGGAACGTATAGAAGTGAGAATGCCGGTATGAGTAGCGAAAGACAGGTGAGAATCCTGTCCACCGTAAGACTAAGGTTTCCAGGGGAAGGCTCGTCCGCCCTGGGTTAGTCGGGACCTAAGGAGAGACCGAAAGGTGTATCCGATGGCCAACAGGTTGATATTCCTGTACTAGAGTATATAGTGAAGGAGGGACGCAGTAGGCTAACTAAAGCGTGCGATTGGAAGAGCACGTCTAATCAGTGAGGTGTGATATGAGTCAAATGCTTATATCTTTAACATTGAGCTGTGATGGGGAGCGAAGTTAAGTAGCGAAGTTAGTGATGTCACACTGCCAAGAAAAGCTTCTAGCGTTAATTATACTCTACCCGTACCGCAAACCGACACAGGTAGTCGAGGCGAGTAGCCTCAGGTGAGCGAGAGAACTCTCGTTAAGGAACTCGGCAAAATGGCCCCGTAACTTCGGGAGAAGGGGCGCTGGCTTAAAGTCAGCCGCAGTGAATAGGCCCAAGCAACTGTTTATCAAAAACACAGCTCTCTGCTAAATCGTAAGATGATGTATAGGGGGTGACGCCTGCCCGGTGCTGGAAGGTTAAGAGGAGCGCTTAGCGTCAGCGAAGGTGTGAATTGAAGCCCCAGTAAACGGCGGCCGTAACTATAACGGTCCTAAGGTAGCGAAATTCCTTGTCGGGTAAGTTCCGACCCGCACGAAAGGCGTAATGATTTGGGCACTGTCTCAACGAGAGACTCGGTGAAATTTTAGTACCTGTGAAGATGCAGGTTACCCGCGACAGGACGGAAAGACCCCATGGAGCTTTACTGCAGTTTGATATTGAGTATCTGTACCACATGTACAGGATAGGTAGGAGCCTAGGAAATCGGGACGCTAGTTTCGGTGGAGGCGTTGTTGGGATACTACCCTTGTGTTATGGCTACTCTAACCTAGATAGGTAATCCCTATCGGAGACAGTGTCTGACGGGCAGTTTGACTGGGGCGGTCGCCTCCTAAAAGGTAACGGAGGCGCCCAAAGGTTCCCTCAGAATGGTTGGAAATCATTCGCAGAGTGTAAAGGTATAAGGGAGCTTGACTGCGAGAGCTACAACTCGAGCAGGGACGAAAGTCGGGCTTAGTGATCCGGTGGTTCCGCATGGAAGGGCCATCGCTCAACGGATAAAAGCTACCCTGGGGATAACAGGCTTATCTCCCCCAAGAGTTCACATCGACGGGGAGGTTTGGCACCTCGATGTCGGCTCGTCGCATCCTGGGGCTGTAGTCGGTCCCAAGGGTTGGGCTGTTCGCCCATTAAAGCGGCACGCGAGCTGGGTTCAGAACGTCGTGAGACAGTTCGGTCCCTATCCGTCGCGGGCGTAGGAAATTTGAGAGGATCTGCTCCTAGTACGAGAGGACCAGAGTGGACTTACCGCTGGTGTACCAGTTGTCTTGCCAAAGGCATCGCTGGGTAGCTATGTAGGGAAGGGATAAACGCTGAAAGCATCTAAGTGTGAAGCCCACCTCAAGATGAGATTTCCCATGATTTCATATCAGTAAGAGCCCTGAGAGATGATCAGGTAGATAGGTTAGGAGTGGAAGTGTGGTGACACATGTAGCGGACTAATACTAATAGCTCGAGGACTTATCCAAAGTAACTGAGACGAATTGACAGCGCGTCGGAAACTTGTTAGGAGATATAGGTATTCAATTTTGATTGGATAATCAATCAGAGTTAAGTGATGATAGCCTAGGAGATACACCTGTTCCCATGCCGAACACAGCAGTTAAGCCCTAGAACGCCTGAAGTAGTTGGGGGTCGCCCCCTGTTAGATAGGGTAGTCGCTTAGCTTTTATCCGCCATAGCTCAGTTGGTAGTAGCGCATGACTGTTAATCATGATGTCGTAGGTTCGAGTCCTACTGGCGGAGTAAAGAAGATGGTAACAACAGCTGAGGCTGTTGTTTTTTTCTTACCTCATAAGCACTTTTGTGACCATGACAAAAATGT
>NZ_NETH01000073.1 GCF_003337175.1 Streptococcus gallolyticus | reverse complement strand
TCTTCATTGTTTAAAATCATGAACAAAAATGAAACCTCTAGTTTTTCATCTGGCAAAATCATATTATGAAAAGTTATCGCATGTTCCAGTTTAACTGGAACAATACGAGTAACATTTACAAACTGACTTTCTGTATGTGGAATAGCAATATTGGGAAGACTCGAATCAATTGGACTTAACGGTAAGGCAGTTGGATAATGTTCCTCTCTATCGATTAAATTATCCAAGTATTCTTCTGTTACAAGACCTTTTTCAAATAATTTATGAGCGATTTCTTTAAAAACACTTTTTTGATCTTGTTGTTCAGATATATATACCGTATCTTCTGCAAATAATTGAGTCATTTTATCACCTTCTTACACTTTCTCACGCCATGAGCTGGCTGTTTGGGTCAGGACTGCGTTGAGTTCTTCGATATTCTTGCGTCCTTGTGTTCTTAACCATTCACGCGCTGCGGCTTCGCCTTCTTCGATATACACTTGTACAGAGCCAGCCCAAGTCGCACGTCCACAAAGGACACCGTTGAATTTAGCTCCCGATTCAGCCGCAAATACCAAGGTTTCTTGGAAAAGCTTTGCTGAAACACCCGCGCTAAGATAGATATATGGCAAATGACTCGCTGCTTCTTGGTCTTTGAAAGCTTTAGCAGCTTCTTCTTTAGTGTAAACCACTTCACCGTCCGCAAAGCCTTCAACATATGTCATGTTGACAGGGACTTCAACCTTGAGCACATCAATACCAAAGCGCTCGTCAGAGAAAACCTTCATGGCTTCGTTAACTTTGTGAGGTTTTACTTTAGCAAATGCTGCGCTTGTATTGTCAGTGATGGTTTCATCATAAGTCAAAATCTCAAGGAAGAATGGCACATCTTCAGCTTTACATTCGGCACCAAGGCGTTCGATATAAGCTTGTTTTTGAAGATTAACGTATTCATCACCATCAACGTCATAATAAAGCAAGAATTTCACTGCATCAGCTCCTGCTTCTTTAAGACGTTTAGCTGACCATTCGACCAAGCAATCTGGCAAGCGGCTAGTCGTGGTCGCATCGTAACCTGTTTTTTCATAAGCAAGCAAAAGTCCAGCATTCGCATCCCGAACCTTACTTGCTGGCAAACCATACTCAGGGTCAAGAAGAATAGATGACGCATACGGTGTCAATTCTTCTGAAACCAAGGCTTTCAATTGTTCGATTTGTTCAAGGCTTGGTTCTTTCGTTTGATAGTTTGCCATCATGCGTTTAAGTGCTCCACGTTGGTCAAAAGCTAACGCTGAAATGACACCTTTACGACTAAGCTTCTCAAGCAATTTACGTTTTTCTTGTGTTAATACCATTTTTCTTATACCTCTTCTACCTGAATGTGATTAAATAAGTTTTCGTAATGTGTCATATTGACATGACCTGTCATTTTTTCTTGAGCGTTTAGCATACCAAGGGCATTGGCATGACGTAAGAAGTCTTTGTCGGAAAGGTTATGGATAATCGCTGACGCAATACCAGCCACCGTTGAGTCACCAGAACCAACAGGATTGACCACATCGATTTTTGGAATGGTAACGCGGTAATAGTTGTCACCGTGTTTCGCAAAAGTTCCTTTGCTGCCTAGTGAAACAACCACCCAATCAATCCCTGCAAACAAATCATCTTGCAAGATTTCTTTTAACTCATCCACATCACCTGCCACTTCTCTTCCAACAAGTTGTGATAATTCTTCTGTGTTTGGCTTGATAACAAACGGTTTGTCATCTCCTGTTAAAACAGCTTCCAGAGCCTTACCAGAACAATCTAGCACCACTTTTTTGCCTTGCGAATTAGCAAGTCCAATGACTTTTTGATAATAATCATTTTCAAGTCCCGCTGGAAGACTTCCTGAAATCGTGATGACATCATAAGATGGACAAAGGTAACGAAAATGATTAAGAAAACCATCTGCCTCATCTCGGTCAATCATCGGACCTAGCTCCAAGACTTCTGTCTGCAAGCCTTCATGTAAAATCGCAATGCAATTGCGAGTTTCCCCATGAATCGGAAAGAAACGATGTTGAATACCATTTTGATCAAGCCTACTGGTTAAAAAGTCACCCAGTTTTCCACCGATAAAGCCTGTCGCAGTCACATTGTCACCAATTTCTGACAGCACACGTGTGACGTTCAAACCCTTACCGCCTGCTGTTTTCTTAACCTCAGAAACACGATTGACCGTATCCAAAGTTAGTTCATCAAGCGGATAAGAAATATCAATTGACGGATTCAATGTTACGGTAAGAATCATCTGATTTTCTCCTAGTCGTGATAGTCGCCACGGTCCCATTTTTCAAGAAATTCATCAAAGAAATCTGGTGATGTTTGGTCCTCATTAACCGTTTCGACTTGTGTAATTTTTTCAATCAAAGCTTTATTTTCTGCGGTTGGTTTGTATTCAGCTTTAATAAAGGCTTCAATAATATCGCACATGAGTAATTCACCTGTGATTTTGCCACCAAAACCGATGACATTAGCATTTAATTCTTCTTTAGCGTAAATCGCTGTTGTCATATCGCGAACCAAAGCTGAACGAATGCCTGGAACTTTGTTGACAGCGTTGTTGATGCCAACACCTGTTCCACAGATACAAACACCTAAATCTGCTTGACCGCTTGTCACCGCTTCACCGACTTTTTTACCAAAGATAGGATAATGTGTACGTGTGTGGTCATATGTTCCACAATCAATAACCTCATAGCCTTTTGATTTCAAGAAATCTGACACTGCCATTTTTTCTGTTGTTACGATATGGTCACATCCAATTGCAATTTTCATTTTATCTTCCTCGCTCCTAACACATTTTATTCAGCATATCAACACGGATTTGGTGGCGACCACCGTCATAGTGACCTTCCAAGAATCCTTTAGCAATATTTTTAGCTAATTCGACACCGACTATTTCTGCACCCATGGTAATCATACGAGCATTATTATGAGCACGTGTCATGTAAGCAGAGCGTTCATCTGAAACTTCCGCTGCGACCATTCCTTTGACTTTAGTTGCTGTCATAAAGCTACCAGCACCATAAGCATCAATCATAATACCAAGGTTGCCTTCAGCCGTATTGATACCCGCCGCAACAGCAAGTGTATTATCAACAAAATCTTTAGTCACATCTGTCACATCATTAACATCATAATCATTTGCAAACAAGTATTCTTTGATAATATTTTTCAAAGTTTCACCTGCGGCATCTGAACCAAGAATAACTGTCATTTTAACACCTCAAAATTTTTCTTTTATCTAGATAATTTTTTAAAAACGTTTTTTATGTTTATATAATAAATCTAAAACAAACATTTGTCAACAGTTTATTTTTTTTTTTTTTTGATTTTGTTTACTTTTGTAAGTTTTTTAAATTCTGATTAGGAGAGAAAAACCTTTGATGCCATGATAATGTTCAGCCTTATGACAGTCTGTTTTTTTATGTTTCTTTTTTTCTTATTTGTTGAGTTCATCTATTTTTTATGGTACTATAAGGGTAAGATGACTATTATCATGCAAACAGAAAGGAGATTATGATGCTGAAAAAAGAACGCCTCCAGTGGATTCTTGAAAAAGTCAATGCCAAAGGTGTCATTACTGTTAATGATGTCATTAAAGAGCTTGGTGTTTCAGATATGACGGTCAGACGCGACTTGGATGAACTCAACAAAGACGGCTTGCTTATCCGCATCCATGGTGGAGCACAGAGTATCGATAGCCCCAAAATTGAAAACAAACACGAAAAATCAAACACTGAGAAACAAGAACTCCAAATTGAAGAAAAACAGGCAATTGCTAAATTCGCTAGTCAGCTTATTCAAGAAGGAGAAACGATTTTTATTGGTCCAGGAACGACACTCGAACATTTTGCAAGTGAACTCGTCGCCAAAAATATCCGAGTTATTACAAACAGTTTGCCTGTTTTTAACATTTTAAATGAAAATAAAAACACCGATTTAATCTTAACTGGTGGAGAATATCGCGACATTACAGGTGCTTTTGTTGGGTCATTGACAGCCAACTACCTCCAAAACCTAAAATTCTCAAAAGCTTTTGTGAGTGCCAATGGTGTGTTTGGTGATTCTATTGCCACATATAGTGAAAGTGAAGGCGAGATTCAACGTATCGCACTTGATAACGCCATTGAAACATTCTTGCTCGTTGACCATGAAAAATTCGACAAATACGACTTTTACGATTTCTATCGCCTTAGCGACATCGACCATCTGATCACTGACTCTGGTCTTACCAAGAATACCAAAGAAAAATTCGGTCAACTAACCGATATTATCGTTGCCAAAGACTGATTTCATAATAAAAAGGGAGTGGGAAAAATAAAGTCTCCAGTGGAGACTTTCAGACTGAAGACAAACCCTATTTCTGAGGTTTGTCTTTTTTCTGTATTTTGAAGTTTTTAACGTTGAATAAGCCTATTTTAGGAATTTTAGGCAAAATAAAAAGGCTATCCTGCCAGCCATTTTGCGAGTTTTTTAAGATTTAAGCACGCTAAAGTCAGTCCAACTTTTGCCTCCATTTTGGACTTGCCTCTTTCTCTGGTATAACGCAAATTATGATATTCTTTAGCTGTCCCAAATAAGCGTTCAATGGTTTCCTTGCGTTTTCGGTAACGGTCTTTCATCCCTCGATGATGTCGGATATCTTCACAAATCTCTAAGTCGGCTTTCCAAACATGACGGGTAACCACTTTTTGATGGGCTTGACTCGTCGTACACTGGCTTAGTAAAGGACAATTCTGACAATCTTCAGGTTGACTTTGGTACTCACGATACCCTTGACGGTTGGTAGTTCGGTAAGTCAACACCTGATTTTCAGGGCAAAGGTAACAGTCATAATAATCATCATAAATAAAATCCTTAGGACGTAACATACCCTTTTTACCATGAGGACGAGTATAAGGGAAAACAGGAATAACCTTTTGAGAGAGTAAATAATGAGCAATCGTTGGTGTTTTATAACCTGCATCTGCGATTAAGTAGGTTGGTTGAAAGGCTTTGAGTTGAGCAAAAAGAGCTGGAAAAGCTTGGCTATCATGAACATTTCCAGATTCTACGCTGTAGGCTAGCGCCCAACCATGCTTATCACAGGCAACTTGGGCATTATAGGCAAAAACTTGTTTATGTTCTCCCTTATGAAACCAGCCACTTTCTGGGTCTGTCATTGAGACTTTTTTAGTTTTGGGCTCTTTTGCTTTGGCGAGCCCTAGCCACTTTTTTGCGTGTTTCTCACGGTCACGATTGATTTCAAGTTCGAGTTGATCCGCCATGAATTTAGTTTGTTGGTTAACTTCTTGAGTGATGTATTTGTGGTTATTAGCAGCTGCTTTAATATGAGTGCCATCTACAAAAATCTCACTTGGGTCAATTAAGCCCGCATTGATACAGCAGCCTAAGACATGACTAAAAATGGCTTCAACTACTTGTTTATCTTGAAACCGACGACTGTAGTTTTTGCCGTAAGTAGTGAAATGAGGCACTTTAGCGTCTAAAGTTAAGCCTAAAAACCAACGATAAGCCACATTGACCTCGATTTCTTTAATGGTGTGACGCATTGAATGAATCCCAAAGAGACACTGGATTAAAGGAATTTTGATGACCATCACAGGGTCGAGACTAGGACGACCTGTTTCGTGAGAATAAGTGTCTTCGACCAAGTCATAAATAAAAGAAAAGTCAATCACACGGTCAATCTGACGTAACAAATGGTCTTCTGGAACTAAGTCATCTAAGGTGTAAAAACCAACTTGCTTACGATTATAGTCTGGATTTTCTTTATGGAACATAGGCTCACCTCATAGCTATTATTATCTCTATTATACCGCTAATCCACACAAAAAGCCCTTAGAAACGGTTGTTCCCAAGGACTTTGTCTTCAGTCTGAA
>NZ_NETH01000072.1 GCF_003337175.1 Streptococcus gallolyticus | reverse complement strand
GCTAATATAAATATAAGAATGAGATGACAGCTTTTCAAGAACTTTATCACAAAGCTGATGTGCAAGAATATCGTCAGTATATTTTGGCTGACCAACAACATCAATTGTGGGAAAAATACGCTTCGCTCAATAAAACTGTTTCACATCCCAATATTGTGTTTGCAGGCGATTCCATTACAGAATATTTTCCGATTCATGAACTGTTGATATCGACAATACCACTGTATAATCGTGGTGTTCATGGTATTGATAGTTTACAGTTGCTAGAGCACCTTGGTAGTCAAATACTAGATTTAGCACCGAGCAAAGTTTTTCTATTGATTGGTGTCAATGATTTGAAAAAACGCACACCAGAAGAGGTTTGTCAAACCATTCAGACCATTATGTCAAAGATTCATCAACAGTTGCCAGAAACCCAGATTTTCTTAGTGTCTGTTTTTCCGATGAATGAATCGCCTGAATTTGTACGCACACCAAGCTTGCGAAATAATCAAAGTATTTCACTACTAAATGATAACCTTAGTCGATTAGCTGGCGATAAAGTACGTTGGCTTAACCTTCATGATTTACTTTGTGATGAAACTGGACAACTCAAACGTGACTGGACAGGTGATGGGCTTCATTTGACAGTAGCAGGTTATCGGGTGATTGCTGATGCTATTCAGTCGTATTTAGTGTGATAGTATCAGTTTATAAGATGATAATGTAAGATTACGCTTTCAAATAACGATATAATATTATTGTACTTAATTGAAAGAAGGGAAACGATAGATGACAAAAGCATTTCCAAAACATTTCCTTTGGGGCGGAGCGATTGCTGCCAACCAAGCCGAAGGAGCTTATAACGAAGATGGTCGTGGACTTGTTGCGACTGATGTGACAACAGGCGGTAGTGTTAATGTGCCACGTTACATGACTTATATTGATAAAGATGGTAAGCCTGGTAAAGCGCCAGCAATGGGACACAATGGTAAAATCCCAGAAGGGGCTAAATATGCGGTGCTTGATACCGAACATTACCCAAACCATGTAGCGGTTGATTTCTACCACCGTTATAAAGAAGATATTAAATTGTTTGCTAAAATGGGCTATTCTGTCTTTCGTTTGTCTATTTCTTGGGCACGCATTTTCCCAAATGGTGATGACAAAGAGCCTAACCAAGCTGGGCTAGATTTTTACCGTTCAGTTTTTGAAGAATGCCGTAAATACAAGATTGAGCCTTTGGTGTCTATTTGGCATTTTGACACGCCACTTGCTCTTGAAGAAAACTACGGTGGTTGGAAAAATCGTAAGCTCATTGATTTTTACGTGCGCTATTGCGAAGTGATTTTCACTGAATACAAAGATTTGGTTAAATACTGGCTAACTTTCAATGAAATTAATAATACGACCATGTTCCTTGATATGTTTGGCGCAAAAGCGAGCGATGCTGATTATCAAGACGGTTATCAAATTTTACACCACCAATTTGTAGCGTCAGCTAAAGCTGTGCAACTCGGTCATGCTATCAATCCTGATTTTATGATTGGAAATATGATTTGTGGGATTACGTTCTATCCAGGAACGTGTGACCCAGCAGATATTTTGGCTAACGAACACAAATGGGAATCTGGTATTTATTACTGTGGTGATGTTCAAGCCAAAGGAAAATACGGTACATATGCTAAACGCCTTTGGAAAGAACACAAAGTTGAGTTAGATATTACGGCAGAAGACCTCGAAGATTTGAAACGTGGTACTGTTGACATGTACACCTTCTCATACTATATGTCAAACAATGTGACGACACATACAGGTGTTGAAGAAGTAGCAGGAAATTTTTCAACTGGTGCTAAAAACCCTTACTTGACATACTCTGATTGGGGTTGGGCACATGACCCAGTAGGGCTTCAATATTACCTTGAGAAAATCTACGACCGCTACGAAATTCCATTGATGGTTGTCGAAAATGGTCTTGGTGCCTTTGATACGGTTGAAGAGGATGGCTCAATCCACGATGACTACCGTATTGATTACCATCGTGCGCATATCAATGCCATGGCAGATGCGATTGACAATGGTGTTAACCTTATCGGTTACACAACTTGGGGATGTATTGATATTGTCTCAGCAGGTACTGGTGAAATGCGTAAACGCTACGGTTTTATCTACGTTGATATGGATGACGCTGGAAACGGTACCCTTAACCGCACACCAAAAGATAGCTTTTATTGGTACAAAGATGTTCTAGCAACAAACGGACAAAAAGCCATTGAAGAAGCAACCCAAAATCGTTAATTGATATAAAATATGTAAACTTCCTTTAACTTCCGTCTTTTGGCGGAAGTTTTTTAGCCGAATTAAGTAACTTTGTTTAAAAAAAGTTACTTAATTCTCTTTTTGAAGATAAGTGGTGTTCTATCCTTTAGTAACGAATACTATAATATGACTATCTTAAATCGAAAGGGAGTTTATATGACACGAAAACAAATTGGTCTAGCTACTATTGGTTTGTTATTGGCAAACTTTATGGGGGGACTGGATACCACGCTTTTAAACGTTGCTCTGTCGCAGATTGTCAGTGATATGCATGCAGTGAATGAAGTTGGTCTTTTAACGTCTATTTTATTATTTACAATTGCCATAACAACTGTTCTGTGGGGGAAAATTGCTGAAAAAATCGGCAATAAAAAAAGCTTTATCATTGCAACGATTACTTTTGTTGTAGCATCGGCAATTGGAGGATTATCTTCGAATATTTGGTTATTGATTTTAGCGCGTGCTTTCATGGGAATCGGAATTGGAGGCATGGTTTCTATTCCTTTTATTATTTACATTGATTTGTATCCTGAGTTAACTGCGCGTGCGACAGCTCTTGGGTGGGTGACAGCTTTTTATGCTGTTGCAACCATTCTTGATCCGATTATTGGTGGGGTACTCGTTGATACTTTCGGTTGGCGTTCGGTCTTTTTCATCAATGTTCCATTTGGCATCCTATCTATTCTTTTATTGCAGATAAATTATAGAGAAAATCAAATCTCATCAGTAAAATCAAAAGTTGATTTTCTTGGCAGTGGCTTATTAATCATTGCTTTATCATTACTATTATATACAATCACCTCTATCAGCAGCCTTAGTCTTGGTATGATTGTAGGGTTACTTGTGATTGTTGCTATTTTATTGTTTGTTTTCTGGAGAGTGGAACATCATGCGATTGACCCTATTTTGCCACCAGTTTTAGTTACAAATTGGCCTTATATTGCTAAGAGTTTGTTGATGACTTTAGTTTATGGTTTGACAATGGCTTATAGTATTTATGCACCGATGTGGGCGCAAACTATTCTTCACACGAATGCTACTCTAGCTGGTGGTACGCAAATACTAAGTTCTATTTTGCTTATTGTCGCAACACGTTTGACACCGAGATTATTTGAACGTTTTAGTTTCAAACAGATTATTCAAATTGGTTTTAGTTTTGTCCTACTATCAGCCGTTATCATGGCTCTACTTCCAAGTTCAAGTCCATATTGGCTGCTTGTCATCACGGGAGGTTTGCAAGGTTTAGGGCAAGGAATGATTTTTCCACCTGCTCAAGTGGCTTTCCAAGCAGATGTTGACGAGAGTATTGTTGGTGTGGCAACGACTTTCAGTTTGTTAATTCGAACACTTGGACAAACACTAGTGACTTCAATTTATGGCGTTATCTATTCTCAAACAATTGCCAACGGTGTTTCTGCGAGCCACGATGAAATTACCCTATCAGCAATGAATAGCTTGGGGACTTTAGACGTTTCGTCTGTGTCACAATCTGTTTTGACACAAATGGAAGCTATCGCATATCATGGTTTTCATATTATTTTTGTAGTTGCTTTGATTTTGGTGGCTATTGGAACTGTGATGAATCGCTTTAGCTGGCAAAAAGATTAATCATAATTAACTAAAAAGTGAGGTTTTAAAATGAATACAGAGAAATTTTTTGATAAAATGGCATTAAAAGAATTGGTAGATACATTTTCAAATTTAGCAGATATCAAGGATACGAAAACACAAGCTCAATTGTTTGTTGGAGATGCTAAATTAGAGTCATTTAACGGTGATTTTCATTCGGTGCAAAATGGTCGTGAAGAAATCGAGACAGCTTGTGCCAGTTTTCTTGCTCTTTTTGATACTGTTTATCATTTGAATGGTCAACAAGTTGTTGATATTAATGAAACAGGAGACGCGGCGACAGGAACAGCTTATTGCCATGTTGTTTTGATTGGTGAAAACGAAGAGGGTAAACGTGTCCAAACGATACAAGGTGTCCGATACAATGACGAATACATCAAGATTGATGGGGAATGGAAAATTGCGAACCGTACATCTCACTTCGTCTATACCGACACAAAGGAAATGTAGTAGCATAAATTCATAAAATCCTTAATTCGGTAGATATTTTAAATGGATTACTTGTTTTAGCGTTAGAAAAAGGAGAATTCATGATTTTAACAGGAAATGAAGATTTGCGTGTTATTAAAACGATAGAAGGCATAAAAAGCGCTTTTGAAGAATTGATTTGTCAAAAAGATTTTGAAAAAATCACAGTTAAAGAACTATCTGAAAAAGCTAGAATCAACAAGAAAACATTCTATCATTATTACGCCGATTTATATGATTTGTTAGCCGAAATGCAAGTCGAATTATCTTCTGGTTTTTTAGAGCGCGTACAACACTATCGCCTACCTGATGACTTGTCCGAAGTGACGCGTGAATTTTTCCTATACTCTAGCGAGCGGGGTGAAGCATACGAGAAAATCACGTGTAGTGGTTCTTATGAATATGTCCGAAACAAGATGATTGGACAAGTTAATGATGTGACTTGGGGAAAATCTTCTGTTTATCAGAAGTTATCTGATTTTGATAAAAAACTGATTGTCAACTATGCCAACACCGTTAGCCTTGAAATCTATAAGCAATGGATTGCAAGTGGGAAAGTAATAGCATTAAATGAAATCATTAATCGAGCGATCATTTTAACAAGCTCGGGAATTCAAGGATTTTTTGAAAAATAGTAGCACTTCCGTCTTTTGGCGGAAGTTTTTTAGTCTTGAATTTACAATATAAGTGCACAATAAAAACTCATAAGATTTTCTAGTAAAATAGGATTGAACAAACATCTTACGAAAGACAAACTATAAGAGTTGTCAATAGTTTATTCTAAATTTTTTTAGAAAATTTTAGAACGTGTTTTAGACACGACAAAAAGCCTCTTAAAACAACTGTTTTAAAAAGTCTTTCATCTATATTTTTGTTGGTTTATCTTAGTTTATCCTCTTCAAAGGCTTCATTGTTCTGAAGTAGACGAAACAGCACTCGAATGAGTTTCTTAGCGACATGAGAAATAGCGACATTGAAGTGTTTCCCTTGCTCTAACTTAATTCTAAAGTAAGCTTTAAACGTAGGGGAGTATCTAGCTACTTTAATAGCAGCTTGTATGAGTGCCCAACGTAGATGCGATGAGCCTCGTTTGACCATTTTACCTTGAGTATCTAGTTGTCCAGATTGGTAGATAGAGGGTTCTAATCCTGCAAAAGCTTGTAGTTGAGCTGGATTAGTGAAAGTATTAATGTTTCTGATTTCAGCTAAGATGACAGATCCAAGGCGATTACTAATTCCTGGTACCGTAGTGATGACCGAGTTGAGCTCAGCCATCAACTCATCAATCTTCTTTTCAGCTTGTTTGATGAGTTTTTCGTAGTGTTGGATGTTCTCAATGATTTCAACCAATTCAAATTCACGAGCAAAAGAAGTTGTGCCAATAGAATTTGGAGCTAGTTCGAGAATGTCCAACGCATGTTTAGCTGTTAATCGTTTAATCTCAATAAGTTTATCAAATCCAGCAGTTACCATTTTCTCAGGAGAAGGAAAACGTTTGAGCAACTCATAGACATAGTCAGAGTGTTTCGTAACGACTTGATGTAGTTCAGGGAAAATGATATCTAAACACTTGGTATATTGGACTTTCCAATCCGATTGATGTTTCTTTAAACGATTCATGTGACGTGTCATAATTTTAAGTTCTTCTTGTTTATTATCGTGCTTAAAGAGGTCACGACTAGGGTCAGAAAGCAACTTAAGAGCTATTGTACGTGCATCTTTCTTATCCGTTTTCGTTTTACGGAGTGAGAGAGACTTTGTGAATTCTTTGATGA
>NZ_NETH01000071.1 GCF_003337175.1 Streptococcus gallolyticus | reverse complement strand
AGTGGCTGGTTTCATAAGGGAGAACATAAACAAGTTTTTGCCTATAATGCCCAAGTTGCCTGTGATAAGCATGGTTGGGCGCTAGCCTACAGCGTAGAATCTGGAAATGTTCATGATAGCCAAGCTTTTCCAGCTCTTTTTGCTCAACTCAAAGCCTTTCAACCAACCTACTTAATCGCAGATGCAGGTTATAAAACACCAACGATTGCTCATTATTTACTCTCTCAAAAGGTTATTCCTGTTTTCCCTTATACTCGTCCTCATGGTAAAAAGGGTATGTTACGTCCTAAGGATTTTATTTATGATGATTATTATGACTGTTACCTTTGCCCTGAAAATCAGGTGTTGACTTACCGAACTACCAACCGTCAAGGGTATCGTGAGTACCAAAGTCAACCTGAAGATTGTCAGAATTGTCCTTTACTAAGCCAGTGTACGACGAGTCAAGCCCATCAAAAAGTGGTTACCCGTCATGTTTGGAAAGCCGACTTAGAGATTTGTGAAGATATCCGACATCATCGAGGGATGAAAGACCGTTACCGAAAACGCAAGGAAACCATTGAACGCTTATTTGGGACAGCTAAAGAATATCATAATTTGCGTTATACCAGAGAAAGAGGCAAGTCCAAAATGGAGGCAAAAGTTGGACTGACTTTAGCGTGCTTAAATCTTAAAAAACTCGCAAAATGGCTGGCAGGATAGCCTTTTTATTTTGCCTAAAATTCCTAAAATAGGCTTATTCAACGTTAAAAACTTCAAAATACAGAAAAAAGACAAACCTCAGAAATAGGGTTTGTCTTCAGTCTGAGGGATATTTTCTTATATCCTTAAGACTGAGTAGGAAGAGTTGGTTCTTACTCAATGGATGATGCAGTGGTCAGAAGCCCTTTTTCAATGGTGTTTTTTTCATACTAGCATAGACTAAAGATCTGTGAGGTTGTCTGGTAGACAATACAATGTTGCTTTCGGGATAGACGATGGGCGCTCGTTTCTTTTAATAAGTCCGAGATGGATTGGGATTCTAACGGTATATGCCTCACTCCAATCGCCAAAGAAAAGGTCATGCAGTTCTTCTATCTTATATTAGCGGGTAGCTCCCGCCAGTATAAACCCTTATATTATATTTAGTGCAGTTAGCTACTGCCAAAGCCCAAGTGTTATACTTGGAAAAAGCCACTGTGGATTAGTTTCTACCCCCCAATCGCTTTGACGATTTCAGAAAGGCTCTAACCACAGCTCTTTGTTTTATTGGTAATGAGAATGATAACGCTAGACGTTTAATCTTCAGTAAGGTAACAAGGCAAAAAGTAAGTGGATACCAAGTGGGCTTAATACTTAATATCTGGAGGTACTCTTATGCTCTATGTTGGCATTGATGTCGCTAAAAACAAACACGATGTGACAGTTATTGATAATACAGGGAAAATGGTATTGAAACCTATCACTATTACAAACCGTAAACAAGGATTTGAACTACTTCATAACACCTTGAAACAGCTTAGACAAGACTGTCTTATCGCCATGGAAGATACTGGACATTATGCCTTAAATCTCTTAACATTCTTACATCAAAACAATTATAAGATTTACACCTATAATCCCTTACTTATCAAAGAATTCACAAAGTCTCTCTCACTTCGTAAAACGAAAACGGATAAGAAGGACGCACGTACAATAGCTCTTAAGTTGCTTTCTGACCCTAATCGTGCCCTATTTATGCATGACAACAGGCAAGAAGAACTTAAGATTATGACACGTCACATGAATCGTTTAAAGAAACATCAATCAGATTGGAAAGTCCAATATACCAAGTGTTTAGATATTATTTTCCCTGAACTACATCAGGTCGTTACGAAACACTCTGACTATGTCTATGAGTTGCTCAAACGTTTTCCTTCTCCTGAGAAAATGGTAACTGCTGGATTTGATAAACTTATTGAGATTAAACGATTAACAGCTAAACATGCGTTGGACATTCTCGAACTAGCTCCAAATTCTATTGGCACAACTTCTTTTGCTCGTGAATTTGAATTGGTTGAAATCATTGAGAACATCCAACACTACGAAAAACTCATCAAACAAGCTGAAAAGAAGATTGATGAGTTGATGGCTGAGCTCAACTCGGTCATCACTACGGTACCAGGAATTGGTAATCGCCTTGGATCTGTCATCTTAGCTGAAATCAGAAACATTAATACTTTCACTAATCCAGCTCAACTACAAGCTTTTGCAGGATTAGAGCCATCTATCTACCAATCTGGACAACTAGATACTCAGGGTAAAATGGTCAAACGAGGCTCATCGCATCTACGTTGGGCACTCATACAAGCTGCTATTAAAGTAGCTAGATACTCCCCTACGTTTAAAGCTTACTTGAGAATTAAGTTAGAGCAAGGGAAACACTTCAATGTCGCTATTTCTCATGTCGCTAAGAAACTCATTCGAGTGCTGTTTCGTCTACTTCAGAACAATGAAGCCTTTGAAGAGGATAAACTAAGATAAACTAAGATAAACTAACAAAAGCATAGATGAAAGACTTTTTAAAACAGCTGTTTTAAGAGGCTTTTTGTCGTGTCTAAAACACGTTCTAAAATGTTCTAAAAAAATTTAGAATAAACTATTGACAACTCTTATAGTTTGTCTTTCTATAAAAAAATCGCCACTATTTATACATAATAGTAGCGCTTATAATTGTTTGCCTTTTTCAATTTGTTTGGTAATCGCCCACTTGATTTTGTTGACAAAGGCCTCCTTTTGAATTTTTCCTTGTCCAATTTGAGCTAAGACTTCTTCCCATTTTCCTGTTGTTTCAGGATTAGTATAGGCAATCTCTAGTTGGTCAAGATAGTGGATTAATAGTTTCCCTCTTTCAGTTGGGAAAAATTGCCCTGTTTTTTTATGTTTAGTGACGTATCCTTTATCCTGAATTAAATCAATCATTCCATCACGAGTGGCGGACGTCCCTAAATGGTATTTTGGTAATAATTTCTTTAGTAGAATTTGCTCGGTAATTCGTATTGGCGGCTTGGTCATTTCTTCTAAAAGTTGACAATCGACAATCACCTCTTGACTTTCCTGATAATCAGGTAGTTCTTTATCTTCTTTATTGACCGCTAGATAGCTACACCAACCTTTATCTTTCGTTACAGCACCTGTGGCTTTAAATTCAAGTCCATGATTATCAAGAATAATACTGGTTGATTGATAACGGTAATCAGGCGTAAACATCAGCAAAGTTCTAAAGACCACTTTTTGATAAATGAGCTTTTCATCATCACTTAATTCACTTAAATCAGGAATGATTTCCGTTGGAATAATAGCATAGTGTTCTACCACCTTCTTATCATTCACATAACCCTTCCTTGGTGATCGATTAGGGGTCTCTAGTTGCTTATTAATAGCTTTTTGATAATCATCTATGTGTTCAACCAGATAAGAAAACTCATTGGTGGTAATCAAAGTTGAGTCAGTACGTGGATAAGAAAGGTATCCTTTTTGGTAAAGACTTTGAACCAATTCTTTAGTTTTTGTCGCATCAAAATGATATAGCTTACTCATTTCTGATTGTAAATTGGTTAGATTATAAAGTTTTGGCGCTTCTTGTGCCTTTTCTTCGCTCGTAACCGTCTTGACAACAGCTATATTAGCCAACTGTTGTAGGACTTGTTCAGCTTCCATTTGAGATTGATACTTAATATCATTGCTAAATGTAACCTTGGCTTCAGGATCAATAAGCTTTAGTTGCCAATAGGGACTTGGTTTAAAATTTTCAATAGCTTCATCATTCCTCACAATTAAGCTAACAATGGGGGTTTGAACACGTCCAACTGACATGGAATGATCTTTTTTGTCCAAGTAACCCTCTTCTTTCATTTTGATGGTTACAAAAGGGCTCAAATTAAACCCAACAAGCCAATCAGCATCTCCCCTTGCATCTGCTTCATGAAAATAATTGATGGAGTCAGTAGGGGTTCTTAAGTTGGCAAAGGCTTGTTCTAAGCCTTTTTTCGTTAAAGAATTTGCCCATAAGCGATACCTAATCTTTTTTAATGCACCTGGGATTAATTCTAAAATTCGGTAAGCAATGGCTTCTCCTTCACGATCAGGGTCAGTACCAATAATAATGGCATCAACCTCTTTAACAGCTTTTTTGATAGCGTTAAACCGTTTAATAGTATCCTTTTTAGGTTCATAAGAAAAGCTTTCAGGCAAAGCTGGTAGATTAGTCATCTCCCAATTTTCAAAATTAGTGTATGGATTAATTCGTTCAACTAAGTGACCAACCGCTGGTGCAACAATCACTTCAGCCTTTAATACAGACGACCGAACACGCCAAACGCCTTTATCCCTTTTAGGATTTCCTAAAGCGTTCGCATATTTTTTAGCTTGATCTGGCTTTTCTGCCAGTAATAGGTATTTCAATAAAATCACCATCCTTTCTCAGAAAAAGAGGGTGTTTTCGTGTACGCAGAAAAGAGGTAGAAAACTACCTTATTGTTGCTTGTTGCTTGTTGCTTGTTGCTTGTTGCTTGTTGCTTGTTGCTTGTTGCTAATGGTATCAAGTTCTAAATCTCCTTGTCAACTGATTTCTTTACTGTTCTATTATACCACGAAGGACTTGAGAAAAAAATTAATACTGCTTACAGACTTTTATCGTAATTGGGTGAACTCAGTTAAACAAATGAGGTAAGTAAAGCTACCTTCGTTAATTATAAGCGAACTCTTGTAATCGTGGACGAACTATTTGAGGGAATGCGACTAAAACACTTAGATGATTTAGTCATGCAAAAGAAGCTTGATAGATACGCTGAAACTCACTCCAAAAGACAACCAAAGAACTTGTCTTAAATCAGAGGTTCACTCAAATATGCCTATGCTAAAGGATTGATTACAAATGACTTTGGCTCACTCTTAAAAGCGAGAGGACAAGAACAACCTAAGCGAAATGTTCCCTTATCTGTAACAGAGTTTAAGACACTCCGAACATATTACCTTGATCACCAAGAAGATGATGAATTTAATATACTTGTTCTTCTTGCCCTAGAAACGGGTGCAAGGCGAGGAGAATTACTTGGATTGAAGAAAGAAGATATTTTTAAGTATGGTATCATATACGCAGGTCAATCAGTCCTATTAGTGATGATACTCAACTAAAAACGAAATACTCAAAACGGGATATTTCTATCAACCAAGATGTTTACTTCGCTCTAATGTCTCTAGCAGATAAAAAAGAGAATTATATCTTCGACTGGAACGGATTCAGACAAGCAAGCCAACTCCAACAACTTTTGAAGAAACTAGACCTGAGCAAAACAACTTTTCATGGTTTGCGTGACACTCACGCTTCTTTACTTTTTCAAAAGATATTAGTTTAGATTATATTTCTCGTAGACTCGGACACAATAGTATTCTGACAACTCAGAACTATTATCTTGAGCTAATGCCAGAAAAAAAAGCATCAGCAAGATGCCGATGCTTTAAGCCTCTTAAACGACTTATCAATATAATTAACACCAACTGACACCAAAAAGTATCTGTAATCGTTGGTATAATAAGGTTTTGATTAACGTTTAGAGAACTGACTTGCTTTACGAGCTTTTTTAAGACCTGGTTTTTGGTTCACTATATTATTTAAAGTCAACCCCCTTTAAAATCAACGTTTCTAAAGTAAAAAATCACTAAAAATCTTATTTATAGACAAATATTTAAACCTAAACGGTATCAAAAAGGTATCAATTTTCTATAGTTTCGGAGCTTATAAAATAAACGAAAGCTATCTCAATCAATTGGGATTTTTTATTGACTTTATATATATATATGAGATAATTAAATAAATTACATAAAGGAGTCACATAAATGGTAGTTGCAGAAAAAAATAGAGCCGTCACTTTTCAAGCTAATAAAGAATTAGTAAGTGAGGCTAAAGAAGTTTTAAATAAAAAAAATTTGACATTATCACATGCTTTAAGATTATTTCTACAAAATGTTGTTGTTACTAATGAAATTGACTTGTTGAACGAAGAAGAGCTAGAAAAAGAGAAGTTATTTAGACAACTTCAAGGAGAAATAAAGCAGGCTATAGATGATTATGAAGCTGGTGTAAATACTTATTCAGCTGAAGAGGTGAGAAAACGTCTTGGATTATAAAGTGAGTTACAATGCTGGTGCTTTAGAGGCATTGGTAGAAATAAAAGAATATATAATTAATAATTTCAAGTCAGAAACATCAGCGAAAAAAGTAGTTGATAATATCATGCAAAAAATAAGCGCTTTAGAGATTTTTCCTGAAGTAGGGTTTGATGCTGATGAAAGATTTGGAAAAACTTTAGATAAGCGTCATAAAACTAGAGGTTTAACAATCGGGAAAGATTATATAGCTTTATATTTTGTTAATGATGAAAAAAAGGAAGTTGTCATTACCCATATTGTCTCAACTCGAAGTGATTATGTGAAATTGTTCAAATAGCAATCTAAAAGAGCTTGGGACAAAAGTCCTTCACACCATCAAAAAAAGCAACGGATTGGCCGTTGCTTTTTGCATGACTGAGATAGACTTGGTAAAATAGAATTGTACAAAATCTCTTAGAAAGGCTATCTCATGCATATTCACTATAACACAAATCAAACCATATTGCCACTAGAACTAGCTTGTGTTCTACCTCAAAACCATGTCGTTTTCACGATAGAAAAAGTGATAAACGACCTAGAAGAGCGTCATT
>NZ_NETH01000070.1 GCF_003337175.1 Streptococcus gallolyticus | reverse complement strand
TAGAACCTGACCTACTTTCATACTGGCAAGATTAGCACGTGTCCGGACACATGCGAAAATAAAAAGGTCAATAAGCCAGTTTGCAGGAACCCTACAAACAGACTTTTGACTTTTTACATTTTGGGGAAATCCCCAAACCCCTTTTTTGCACTTCGTGCATTTTTCAAAATTGACCATTTTTGATGCTTGCATTTTGGTAAAATGCAACAAAAGAAAAACTGACAATTGAACAATTGTCAGCCATCTTCTTTTACGATTTTTATTTTTTCTTGCTTGGTTCCCAAGAAAAAATAGCTGTTTTTAATTTTTGGTAGTTATCTTCTGACAACTCTTCAAGAGTGCCAATACTGATTGAGAGGTCATCAAGATAGTCGTTATTATCTTCGGTTGTGAGTTGTTCAAAATCAGTTTTAAGCACATCCAATAAATCATCTTTTGATTTTTGAACGATGTCACTATTAATGATTTTAATTCCTTTAAGCCATTCGCTCATATCAAAAAAGTAACTCATTAAAATCATTTCAGTTGTTCTCATCATTTCGTCTGTTATCATATTGTCCTCCTTGTGGGGTTAGTTCTTTTCGACGTGACCTACGCTGTGTTAACACTTCGTAGGTCGATTGTCTTTTTTTGCGGTTTTCTCATTGCTAGGTTCATCACCTTTTTTCATGTTGTTAACTTCGGCTTTGGCTTTTTGCAAACTTTGATAAAAGGGATTGGCTGACTTCTCTAAGTTACGTTTTTGAGTTTCAGTTAATGGTTCATCTTTTGAAACAGTCAACGTTTGGTATTTAGTTAACTGTTTATCAATGCGGTTCATCAGTGAACTAGCTTCTTCCTGAACAATTTCAAGTTGTGCTTTTAGATTTTCTAATCCATCTGCTTCTTGCGACCAAGAAGCAAGATAAGCAAATGAGTCATTACTTGTATCAAAGCCTAAGTGACTAGAGACAACATAAGCAATTGACTCAGCTTGTAGTTCTTTTGAAGAACGTGTTAGTTTACCTTCAAAACGTTCTGTCAAACTCTTCTTATTGTGTAACTCAGAATGTGCCATTTCATGAATAAGCGTGGAAAGAGTTTGTTCATAAGTCATCCCTCTCTTAATTGTAATTTCATTTGTTTTTGGACTATAAAAACCATCTGAATTTTCAAGTTCTCTAAAACGAATGGGAATACCATTTTCTTTTTGTGAGATATCTCTTAGCGCTCGATAAACATTTTGATAATAATCTTTATTAAGTTGGGAAGGAATAGCTTCAGATGGTCTTGGCAGGTTAAGCTGTTTGCCTTGCTGAGGAGAAATTTGGCTAATATCAAAAACAGGAACTGGTTTAAAGTAAGTGAAAGTTTCTTTTTTACCAGTATTGGCATTAATGATAGGTTTACCGTCAACATCTTTTTTAATCACAGTTACTGGTGCTTGAACATACAGAGCTTTTTCACCCTTGTTCACATGACCATTTCGCTTTTTCCATTCTTCAAAAGAAGCGACCATTGTTGCCTCTGGCAATTGTGCTTTTATCAATTGAACGTTACGAGCAGAATAATGATTGAAGTGTGCCATACCTTCCAAATAATTTTTATAGGTATCACTATCAAAGTAATCTTTAATTCCTTCTTGCAAGTGCTGATTAAGAGCAGCGGTATCTTTAGCTTTAATCATTTCTGACAAGGCTAAGTTGTGTTTCATTTGTTCTTTTTGCCTATTGTCTGGTGTATCAGAAGGATTCGTCGCATCTGTTCCACTTCCTCTTTCAATACTATCTATGACACCGTCACCATCAGTATCTGGACTATAAGGACTTGTTCCTAATGCAATTTCTTCATCATCGGTTAGACCATCGCCGTCAGAATCTTTTACTTTCTGATTTTCTTCTTGAATTTTTCGAAGCCAGACATCTTTATAAAAATCAGAATTTTCATCAAAGAGATTATCTGCTCTTGCTGCTTTAATAATAACATCAAAATTGTTATCATATCTTTCAGCATATTCATAGTATTTATCCCAAGCTGGATACAATTCTCTGGGAATATTAGCTCTGTTATCTTTACCAACTTGAGCACCAACATTGTAAACAGCATCTAAAACTTTAGTAAAGTCTTCAGCAGTCACTTCTGCTTTAGAAAGATTTTCAAATTGGTTATTTTTTACAATTGATAACATTTTTTCACCACCATCTTTGATAATTTCTTCATTGACTGAAAGAACTTTAAACTCTCCATCTTTCTCACCAATAATACCTAAAACGTCTTTATTATTTGCAATTGACAACTCTGACTCAAGCTTATTAGTAACTTTCATAAGAGATGCAGGAAGATACTCGCCATCAACATTTCTAAAAGCAATCAAAACATCCTTATCCTCTGTTCGAATAGCCTTTGCTAAGTCAAGACGATTCATGCGTTCTACTTCTGATAAATCATCAAAAATAAAGCTATTTGAATCAACAATAGCTTTAAAATCAGGTAATACTTGAATTTTACTAAAGGTGGCGCCTCGGTTGGCAACCATAATATTTTGATAATCACCTTTGCCAGCCACTAAATCATCCAATGTTTTACTTGCACTTTGATCATCATCAATTGCAAAAAAACCTATAAGGTGTGGGTACTGTTCTGCTTTAAAAGTAACCTTTAAGGCTTCTAGATTATCGTTATTTTTATAAAAATAAGTGACATTACTATCAGCCAATTCGTTCTTATACCAGGTTGCATTTTCTTGAATTTGGGCTGCATAGCGATTTAATTTGTTTAACTCTTTTCTATTGACTGGATGATAACCGACCTTATAAATTGACTTATCTGGATTAGAAATGTTAAAATGAAGTAAAGGTTGAGACTGAGTTTGAGTCGGTGACGACTCATTCAAAGAGTACTCTTCGTGAGTATTAGGTAGAGGTGCTGCCTCCTGACTTTGCTCAGGTAAATCCCCGATTGGGTTCTCAACCTTTTTTTGTTGCTCTGAATCAGAACTTACTGTCTCTTGAGTCTCCTCAAGGGATTTTTTATTGTCTTCCTCGATGATGTTTGGTGTGTGATAGCTAGCCGTTTCAATGATCGCTTCCAAATCTTTTTGACTCAAGGTCACCTTCCCTGAATGCTTATCTAAATGATGATAAAGAGCATAATCAATATGATTAACAATATAATCGCCTGTACCAACATTTTCCATATAAGGATACTCAATCACCGTTCTGATGGCAGTTGAAAATAGCGATACGTAACTTGCTTGGTACCCTTCTCGAGATAAGCCTGCTAATCGTAGGTTAGTGTTATAGGCACTAATGGCCATCTCTCCTACAAGTCGGGTGGAGACTTCTGCTAATCCCAAGTCTTTTTGGTTCGTTTTAAGAGACTGATAGAGTCTATCTTGTTCTGCGGTTCCTTTGGTCTTGTAGGCATCCACATTTTCGGCTGTTATGGCTCTTAACTGTTCAGGAATATCACTTGAGGATAGGGCTTTTAAGTGCGCATCTGTTACGGTTTTGAGAGGATGAGAATGTCCTAAACCATTAAAAACCAGATAAGCATAAACATCATCGTCCACCTCAATGGCTAAATCCCCAGAAGCAATCTTTTGCTTCACCCTATCTTCAAGAGCTTTTGTTTCTTGTTTATAGGCTTCATAGGAGATAGGGCTGACTTCTTGCTGGGATTTTTCTTTTTGAGAAGCCATAAATTGACTAAAGTCTTGTTGTGTGTAAAGATGTTTACCAATTGAACCTTCTCTTATCCAAGTTTGTAAATCAGTCAGTTTGTCTCTGACAGTCGTTCCATCATTTTCATCAAGCCAAGCTTCACCATAAGTTAGAAAACCTAAGGGACCATTTTCCCCTAAGACAGCTATTGACCAATTGTTGTTTTTATTCTTACCTTCAAAGATTTTGTCTTCACTTGATGAGTAAACATCTAAAATCAATTGAGTTCCTTCAAAATCAACCTCCTTAGTATGTACCCATTCCGTTTCTTGGTCATTAATAGGTATGTTATTAAAACCAATAAGATTACTTAGTTGTCCAATAGCCGTTCTGATACTGTTATCGTGTTCCACGGAATCA
Source organism: Streptococcus gallolyticus (assembly GCF_003337175.1). Lineage (GTDB taxonomy): Bacteria > Bacillota > Bacilli > Lactobacillales > Streptococcaceae > Streptococcus > Streptococcus gallolyticus_B. The sequence goes on along the minus strand of NZ_NETH01000070.1, from coordinate 2,873 downwards.
TAACGACGTTCTAGAAAGTCATCATCGATAATGACAGTACCGTAAGACTTCAATTCCCCAACAACTTCTTTTTCAGCTGGCAAAGGCTCCTTGGAAGCAGCTGCTTCAAGTTCGGCAGATGATCTGCGATAAATTTCTGTAGCCTCTTCATTAATCCCATTAGGGAAAAGATTAAGGATACTCTGACCATTCACTTCGACATCGCCTGCTACAGAATCAATTGCCATTAGGTTATCTAGTGGTGTTCCTCGACCAGGTTCGGACAACAGAGAAGAGAGTTCTTGACGTTGCGAACGTTTCAGTCTTTGATTGACAAATTGGTGTAGGTCTGAAACATTATCAAACTCTTCTGAGACTTTATCAGCAAGAAACGTATAACGGTTGACTGGCTGAGTGACCGTGATAGCTTTCCACGGTTCGACTGATGGTGTTTCATTCAGTAGTTCGTGTTCTTTAGCAATAGTAATAAAATCTTGAGTAGAAAAGTGAGTCAGGGCTTCTCTGTCAATGTCTCGGTTGATATAGCGTTCAATGAAGCGATACAAGGAATTCGTCTCAACTTTCCCAAGATCAATGAGCAACGATTGATAACGAACGTCATCGTGATAGCTATTTGATTCATTTAAGACTTCTTCAGGACTGTACTTTTGCATAAGACCGATAGTCTCCGCAAAGGACTGTCTATCAAATTGATTTCGGAAGTCTTGCTCTTCTTTTTCAGCTATACGGTCACTATTTTTTTCTGACTGGCGATAGTCCTCAATCGGTGTATCTGGGTTGTAGCCCAACCTCTCCTCAAGAAATTTTTGATCTATTTTTTCTCCATCTTCAGAAGTTAGTCGGTTCATTAAAGCATCTACTTGCTTTGATGGAGATAGCATATCCAATTCTGCATAGTGATGCGCAAATAGATATCCGTCTAGATAGTAGCCGACATCTTCTTGACCATTAGGCAAATAGATATAATCCGTTTTAACATCTGATATGCGTGTTTTGAAAAATTCACGAAGATGTTCTTTTTGGGTATCTGAAAAAGGATCTAGGGATTTTTGCTCAACGAAAGAGTCTTTTTCAGCTGGCAAAGGCAACATGAAGTTAGTTACTTCTTCTTGAGAATAAAGATGATTTTCCACTTGATTCCTTATTACCCAGCTATCAAGATTGACTAACTCGTCTTCAATATCAAAATCATTTCCCCAATCCTCACCATAAGCTAAGAAACCTAATGATTGATTGTTTCTTGTAACTTCAAGCGTCCAAGGCGCTTTAACCTCTGAGAGATTATCTACTTCATTAGGGCTATGAATCTCTAAATTAAGGTTATAATCTTGGTTAAAGCTTACTGTATTCGTATAAATAATACTACTATCACTTGCAATGGTACTAACTAAATCAGCTTCAGTTGATAAGCTTTCTTGGAGCTCAGAAAGTGATAACCTTTCTGACGTAATTGCTTTAGGCTCTTTTCTTTCGATACTAAACGTGATATTATCCCAGTTATCCTCTAACCACTTTTGGTCACTTTCAGGCATAGATTGTTTTTCTACTTCTGGTGTTTCTGCCATTTGTGTACCCTCCCTCTTCATTTGTTTAAGATAATCATTCCAATCCATTTTCTCTTGATTAGCCTGACGTGGTGGTAAATCTGCTACTACAGGGATACCATTCTCTTGTAAATCAGAAATAAATCGGCGACCTGCCTCATCATTATCAACTGCTAGCGTAATCATATCTGGATGCTCTTGTAACAGATTAGTGGTCTGATTTAAAGCATCCAAAGCTCCCCTTATTTGATCACGTGACATGGTTTGAGAGTATTTACCATCTGTTAGCATATCAGCCACATAACGGCTAACAACGCTTTTTTTCAGACCATCCATAGCCACAAGCTTAACATCTTGTAAGTCGTCTTTGTTGACCTCGTAATAAGACATTAAATCGATTGGGGCTTCCGCAAAGACTAACCGTTTAGGAGTTCCAACGTCTAAACTAAAGCCTGCTGTCCCTTCAGAATTCTTCATAATTTGCTTAAGGCGTCCACGTTCAGGATGCTGAACTCGATTTTCAACAATTCCTTGAAGACTTGCTCCAATCATTTTTCCATCATTGTCTCGACTTTTAAAAACAATCACAGGTTCAAAATAATCCCCTTATATTATATTTAGTGCAGTTAGCTACTGCCAAAGCCCAAGTGTTATACTTGGAAAAAGCCACTGTGGATTAGTACGCTCTCCAATCGCTTGACGATTTACGAAAGGCTCTAACCACAGCTTTTTGTTTCAATTGGTAATGAGTTTGATAACGCTAGACGTTTAATCTTCAGTAAGGTGACAAGGCAAAAAGTAAGTGGATACCAAGTGGGCTTAATACTTAATATCTGGAGGTACTCTTATGCTCTATGTTGGCATTGATGTCGCTAAAAACAAACACGATGTGACAGTTATTGATAATACAGGGAAAATGGTATTGAAACCTATCACTATTACAAACCGTAAACAAGGATTTGAACTACTTCATAACACCTTGAAACAGCTTAGACAAGACTGTCTTATCGCCATGGAAGATACTGGACATTATGCCTTAAATCTCTTAACGTTCTTACATCAGAAAAACTATACGATTTACACCTATAACCCCTTACTCATCAAAGAATTCACAAAGTCTCTCTCACTTCGTAAAACGAAAACAGATAAGAAGGACGCACGTACAATAGCTCTTAAGTTGCTTTCTGACCCTAATCGTGCCCTATTTATGCATGACAACAGGCAAGAAGAACTTAAAATTATAACACGTCACATGAATCGTTTAAAGAAACATCAATCAGATTGGAAAGTCCAATATACCAAGTGTTTAGATATCATTTTCCCTGAACT
>NZ_NETH01000007.1 GCF_003337175.1 Streptococcus gallolyticus | reverse complement strand
AACCAATTTACTTTTCTTGACAGCTACTTTCTGAATTTTGAGGAAGCGGGAATGCCTATCAGTGAGTGTTACTAGGCAAGCTTTTCCAGTCTTTCCAGCAACAGTATCGGCTTCCCAATCACCTATTCTCGAGCGTTCATTAGCTGCTGTTGGTCTCTCATGAATGGTATGAGAAATAGGAATTTTTCCTCGCTTTTCCACATGGGATTTTGTATGGCGTGTTTTACCATGGTGACGAAGTTTGCGAACAACCCCACGAGCACCATGTGAAAGAGGCGTGTCGTCAAAGTGACCGTGATAGATAGCTCTATAAATGGTTTGATAACTAATGACGTGTCTTTCTCGTTCTAAACGTAATCGCCCCTCAATTTCTTCTGGCGACCATTGACACTCAAGAAAAAGATGCTTGACGGTCTGACTGAGTTCAGTGTCTATTTCTAATTTCCTTTTTCGCCCACAATGCGATTTAGCGAGATGATAAGCTTTTTGTGCCCTACTAGGCGAATAGTTTCCTTGTTTGGAATGACGTTTTAATTCACGGCTAATACTTGAGGGGTGCCGATGTAATAGTCGTGCTATTTGAGAAAAGGTCATCCCTTTCGTACGATAAATCAGAATACTTTCTCGTTCATCTATGGTAAAATGATGGTAGCTCATAAGATTTCCTTTCGTAAGATGTTTGTTCAATCCTATTTTACTAGAAAATCTTATGAGTTTTTATTGTGCACTTATATTGTAAATTCAAGAGACAAAAGTAATACCAAGATTATTCGTAATCAATTGACAAATCGCATTGAGGCTACCAATTTCGGTGATGTGATGAAAGTCAGTGATAGCTAGATTAGCTTCTTTTAGTGTCACTTCAAGCATTTCACGTGTTCCAGATCCTTGTTCGCGAATGATGATAGGAGAGTCTAGTAACTCTTCGAGCGTGTAGATTTTATCCGTAAGCCCAGCTTTTGGGGAAGCAACAGCAATAAAGGGTTCAGTTTTATAGGGCATAAAGTCGTATTTTTCTTTGGAAAAGAAACCTTCAATTAAAGCAAAATCAATTTTTCCTTGGTCAATGTCCTTTAATAACGTTTCCGTATTATCAACCAGCATTTTAATTTTAAAATTAGGATGTTTGGAAAGAATGATGGCTAACGAATCGCTTAACACATATTCGCCGATAGTCAAAGTAGCACCGAAGTTAATTGGTGCTTGGTCTTGATTGAGATGTGATTTGAAATGTTGAATGTCATTGTTTATTGTTGTCAGCAAATCAAGCAATTCTTTACCACTTTTGGTGAGTTGACATTGTTTTCCAGAGAAAGTAAAGAGTTTGGTCTGATAATCATTTTCCAAAGTTTGAATGTGTTTGGTGACAGCGGGTTGTGTGATATGCAATTCTTTAGCAGCTTGGGTAAAATTAAGCGTTTCGCAGACTTTCATAAAGGTAAAAACACGGTAATCAAGCATAATAATCTCCTATTGTTTTTTGTTATTGTATCATAATAATTCATAATTTTACATTATAGCTTGTCCGGGTTATAATATTTTGTGAAAAGGAGTTTTTATTATGATGACAATTGAGAAAAAATTGCCGGGCATCATGTTTTGTGTGATTCTGGCTTTACCAGCCTGGTTTTTAGGGCATTTATTTCCACTTGTAGGAGCACCAGTATTTGCAATTTTACTTGGGATGGTTGTGGGGAATTTTCATAATAATCGCACCAAAACCATTGATGGTATTGCTTTTTCATCAAAATATATTTTACAAGCGGCGGTTGTTTTATTAGGTTTTGGTTTAAACTTAACACAAGTTTTTAAAGTTGGGACACAATCATTGCCAATTATTATTTCAACCATTGCAGTCTCATTGGTTGTAGCGTTTTTATTGCAAAAATGGCTAAAATTAGATAGTAATATAGCAATCTTAGTTGGTGTTGGGTCATCCATTTGTGGTGGCTCAGCCATTGCCGCAACAGCACCAGTTATCAAAGCAAAAGATGAAGAAGTCGCAAAGAGTATTTCGGTTATCTTTCTCTTCAATATCTTAGCAGCACTAATTTTTCCAACATTGGGGGACTTACTTCACCTATCTAACCAAGGTTTTGCGCTTTTTGCGGGAACAGCTGTCAATGATACGTCATCCGTTACGGCGACAGCGACAGCTTGGGATGCTGTTCACGGGTCAAATACCTTAGACGGTGCAACGATTGTGAAATTAACGCGCACACTGGCCATTATTCCGATTACTTTAGGGCTGTCATTCTATAAAGCCTATCAAGATTCAAAAAATGGCAGAGCTAAACAAAGAACTTTCCAATTGAAAAAAGCGTTTCCAATGTTTGTCCTTTATTTCTTATTGGCTTCGATTGTCACGACAATTGTCAGTGGTTTAGGAATTGATACAGTTATTTTCGATAATCTTAAGACACTTTCAAAATTCTTTATTGTCATGGCAATGGGTGCTATTGGTCTTAATACGAATCCTATCAAACTGATTAAGACTGGTGGACAAGCTATTGGAGTGGGGGCTGCGTGTTGGCTAGCGATTACCTGTGTCAGCCTCTTGATGCAACATGCCTTGGGAATGTGGTAATATGGTCATTTACTGTAACATGAGACAGTGGTAATCTTCTTTATCAATTAGGATTGTTTTGTGAAGAGCGGTTGAGATGGCTGCTAATGCCATCACTAAACCAGAAACCCGCAAACTAATTTAGCTTGCGGGTTTTAGGTGTGTCTGATTAACTAACAGTTATGAAAAATCGCGCAAATTTTTCCTGGGGTCAGGATGTGGGATATTGTGATACTCACGTTTTTTTCGACGAACTGCCATAAAGTAATGATTGTAGGCCCATGTTGTCGCACAAAGAACGAGCGCCAGTAGTAGGATATGATGTCTAACAAGGAACATACTGGCAGCACCGATTCCCAAAAGCAACCCGATTTTAAGGTAAGTTTTCAAATGAAGCTGATAAAAGCTATGATTATAATGCGTTGTTGTTAAAATACCTGCATAAAAACTGAGGAAACCAAAAAGCACGAAAGCAAATCCAAGGTTAGCGTGATGTGAATCAGCTAAAAATTCTATCCCAACGGTGAAAATATTAATACCGATAACAATTGGAATATGTGCGTAGAGTAGCAATAGACCTGCGGTTTGACGATGATGATCGATTTCCACGAAAGTTTGTGTCATGTAAGAAATAAACATAAAGGACATGCCAGCAAATAATAGGGCGCCTTGATAAAGAGATTCTGTCAGCGGGTAGGTGCTGATAATGGCAATGACAGTTTCACCCAAGGTCAAAATCGTCATTAACTGAGCTCGCTCAAGGACATGCGGAAAATTAATGCGTGACGACTCGTGATAGTGCCTTGTAAGAATTGGAACAATATTGGGAATGAGGTAAATCAATACCGACCAAATATTAGCTCCCAATAATCCTAATGCAAAGGGTAACAAAGACACCCCATAAATGACACAAGCAACAATGCTAAATCGGATATCTCTGTTAAATCCTAAAACACGCCCTTTGAGAAAATATTGCAACGCAATAATGGCATAAGCTAATATGAGCAGCCAATTAAAGCAAACGACAGTCGGATGCCCAGCATAGAGATGCGCTGTATTGATATCAAATGTCAAAGCAAGATTTCCAACAACAAACATGAGCGCAATAACAGAAAAAATATCAATTCGCCTCGAATCACCGTATCTATTGTAATAAAGCGTCTCAGCTACCCAAAGGTTTAGCAAGATAATATTTAATACCATAAATGACAAAATTTCTTGAACACCAACATGACTTAAATGAATTGATGCAGTCAATTGGCTAGTGCCCAAAATAAAAGTCAAGTCAAAGAACAGTTCATAGTTGGATACACGTTTTGCAATCAGTTCTGGCATAGTAGCTCCTTTATGTTTGATGAAACTATCTTATCAAAAAAGGGACATCTCCGCAAGAAACATAAGAAGAATGTTTACCACAGCAATGCTAAAATGATTTTGTTATAATAGAGACATGAATGAACTGATTAAACATAAACTGGAATTATTGCCAGACAGCCCAGGATGCTATATACACAAGGATAAAAATGGCACGATTATCTATGTTGGTAAGGCAAAGAATCTGAAAAATCGTGTGCGGAGCTATTTTCATGGTAGCCATAATACCAAAACAGAACTTTTGGTCTCAGAAATCGAGGATTTTGAGTATATTGTTACAGGTTCCAATACCGAGGCCTTGCTTCTTGAAATCAATCTCATTCAGGAAAATCTGCCAAAATACAATATCAAGCTCAAAGATGATAAATCCTATCCTTTCATCAAAATCACAACTAATGAGCAGTACCCACGTTTAATGATTACCCGCCAAATCAAAAAAGACGGTGCCATGTATTTTGGACCCTATCCTGACTCGGGAGCAGCAACGGAAATCAAACGCCTACTAGACCGCATTTTTCCGTTTAAGAAATGTACCAATCCTGCTAATAAAGTTTGTTTTTATTACCATTTAGGGCAATGTAAAGCACATACGATTTGTCATGTTGACCATGATTATTTTGTTGATATGGCGCACGATGTGAAACATTTCCTTAACGGTCAAGACAATAAAATTGTTGACCAACTTAAAGATAAAATGCAAAAAGCGTCAGATTTAATGGAATTTGAACGTGCGGCAGAATATCGCGATTTACTACAAGCTATTTCAACTTTGCGCACGAAACAGCGCGTGATGAGCCAAGATATGATGGACCGTGATATTTTTGGCTACTACGTTGACAAAGGCTGGATGTGTGTGCAAGTATTTTTTGTTCGCCAAGGGAAACTCATTCAGCGTGATGTCAATATGTTTCCTTATTACAATGACCCAGAAGAAGATTTTTTGACCTACATGGGGCAATTTTACCGTGACAATAAACATTTTACTCCCAAGGAAATTTTCATTCCTAAAGACATTGATGAAGAATTGGTCAAGGCGATTGTTGATACGAAAATCATCAAGCCCCAACGTGGCGAGAAGAAGCAGCTTGTTAACCTAGCTATCAAAAATGCACGTGTGAGTTTGCAACAAAAATTTGATTTGCTTGAAAAAGACGTTAAGAAAACTTATGGTGCTGTTGAAAATATCGGCGAATTGCTTAACATTCCAAAGCCTGTTCGGATTGAAGCCTTTGATAACTCAAATATTCAAGGAACAAGCCCTGTCGCTGCTATGGTGGTCTTTGTCAATGGCAAACCAAGTAAGAAAGATTATCGAAAATTCAAGATTAAAACGGTTGTCGGACCAGATGATTATGCTAGCATGCGCGAGGTCATCTATCGTCGTTATAGCCGTGTGATGAAAGACGGCTTAGTGCCACCAGATTTGATTATTATCGATGGTGGTCAAGGTCAGGTCAATGTGGCGCGTGATGTTATTGAAAACAAGCTAGGTCTGGATATTCCAATTGCTGGTCTGCAAAAAAATGATAAACACCAAACGCACGAATTATTGTTTGGTGATCCTTTGGAAGTGGTTGAATTGCCACGAAATTCCGAAGAATTTTTCTTGTTACAGCGTATCCAAGATGAGGTGCACCGCTTTGCCATTACCTTCCACCGTCAAGTGCGTAGTAAAAATTCATTCTCATCAAAACTTGATGGCATTGCTGGATTGGGACCAAAGCGCAAGCAATTACTCATGAAGCATTTTAAGAGTCTACCCAATATTCAAAAGGCTGATATAGACGATATTGTAAACTGTGGTATTCCACGAAATGTCGCAACGGCTATTAAAGAAAAATTAAATGAGGCGGAAGCTGTTAACACTAACCATTAAACCAATTACTGAAGAATTTGCTGTTTGCCAATTGCGGATTATTCACAAGTCAATCTGGAAAATCCATTTGTTTTTACTGGGGCAACAGATGACGAAAAATCACTTGTTTGTCCGATTGCACTTGCCCCTGAAAATGCTTTGACAGTTGATAAGACTTGGTCAGCTTTTTAGAGTGAGGGTGTTTTAGACTTTTCTTTGATTGACATTTTATCAAAAATTTCAAGTCTTTTAGCAGAAAATAATATTGGTATCTTTGCCATTTCGACTTATAACACGGATTACATTTTAACGAAAACAACGGATTTTCAAAGTGCACTCCGAGTATTAGAAGAAGCAGGATATCAGATTTTGGGATAATTTTTGCAAGAAACGAAAGGTACTCTTGAATATAAAAAAAGAAAATTTCATGAAAGTTTTCTGTTTGTAATCTTTTTTAAACTGTGCTAACATGGATAGGGATTTTTTAAGGAGATAAGCATGTTTAAGAATTTTAAGAAGAGCCTTTTTCATCTGCGAGAAAAGCGCTTTTGGCTACCAAGCCTTATAATAATGCTGGTTGCTTTTTTACTGATTCTTCCACAAATCATATCAAAAGGTGTTATTGTTGGTAGTGATTTTCTCTTTCACTATAATCGTTTTTATGAAACGGCTATGCAGATTAAGACTGGTAATTTCAGTTATTTTATATCTTTGTATGGCTTCTATAGCTCAGGGCGGATTGTTAATGCCTTATACGGTCCCTATTTTGCCTATTTTCAAGGTTTGCTGGTTCTAATCAGTCGCAATTGGTATACGTATCAATTGGTATCACGCTTTTTGTTGAGTGCGATTGCAGGCTTTTCAATGTATCAATTGATACGCAGGGTAGCTGTCAAGCCTAAACTTTCTCTAGCCATTGCCATTTTTTACATGATGACTTTTTCTGTTCAATATTGGACATTTAGGCAAGGTTTTTCAAGTTGGGGAGCTGCTTTTATGCCGTGGTGCATGATTCCAGCGATTGATTTTGTGAAAACTAAAAAAGTAGGCGTGCTACGCTTAGCCCTTGCTGTCGCTTTGATGATGCAAGTCCACATGCTAAGCTGTTTCTTACTCATTGTTTCTTATTTGCCCTTTTATTTGTACGGTTTTATCAAATCTAAAGAAAAGAAAACCATTATCATCAAAGGAATACAAGCTGTTTTACTTGCTCTTTTATTGACAACGAATGTCTGGGCTGCGCTTATTGACGTCGGGCGTCATAATAATTTGGTTGAACCATTTATCAATTCAAAATTATATATTATGACGGTGAATCAACGTAGCATTCAATGGCTGATAACACCGTTACCTTTGCTACTTTTGGTGCTGTATCAATTGTATTTTTCATTCAGACATTGGCGACATTTTGATACACTATTACGAGTCACAACGGGAGCATTTTTCTTCTTTCTCGTTCTGTCAAGTAGCATTTTCCCTTGGTACAGTATTAACAAATTAAACCTTTCTTTGGTCAATTTAATTCAATTCCCATTTCGCTTTTTTGTGCCTGCTACGGTGTTATTATTGTTAGCAGTAGCGTTAGTTTTAGAGCGTTATTTTGACGTCAAATGGTCCAAATTAGTGACAGTTGGGGCGATTTTGATTAATCTTTTCAGCCTTACTCAGTTAACATATCTGCAACAAGAAAAGATTGCTGAATACTATACTGCTAAACACCCCATCAAAACTAAAAAACATACCTTTGTTTGGGGAAATTCTGAGGAAGTTCGAGCTAGTTTTTACAGTTCAGATTTGTATGAGTTGTTAGATTTAATCTCGAAATCAACACCAGATTATCTTCCTGCTGAAAAATCAAACAAGGACAACAAATACGTTCTTTATGAGGAATTTGTTATCGGTCATACAGATGCTTTTGACAAATCACAAGATGGTAACGCTCTTATCTTCACATGGACTGCTGACAATAGTGGTAAGGTTAACATTCCAATCGCCAAGTACAAAGACACCGAGCTAACACTCAATGGTAAGAAACTAAGTCGTACCGATTATTCCTTGTCAGGAATTGGAACACCAACTGTGACACAAAAAATCGGAAAAAACACATTAAAAATCACTTACCATATTGGCGTCTGGTTTAAGGCTTTGCTGATTGCTAATGTCTTCACATGGTTAGCGACAGTAGCTTATGCTTGGCTAAAGAAATTAAGAGTGATAAAAAAAGTATAATAATTTTAGGACTGGAATGGCACATCCGGTCTTTTTATTTTACGGAAATCTTGTTTCATGTTACATTTCTTTCCCAAAACGACTAAAAAAAGCTGTGAACTCTTTCAAAAAATGTTAGAATAGAGAAGCAGAGATATTTTAGAAGGAGGTTCACTTATGAAGTTTCTAGAATTAAACAAAAAGCGCCATGCCGTCAAAACTTTCAATAACAAACCCGTTGATTATAAGGATTTACGAACAGCCATTGAAATCGCTACATTAGCTCCAAGTGCTAATAATATCCAACCTTGGAAATTTGTTGTGGTAGAAGATAAAAAAGCCGAGCTTGCTGAACATCTCCCAGAGATTAATAAAAAGCAAGTGGAGCAAGCCAAATATGTTGTAGCACTGTTTACTGATACAGACTTGGTGCAACGTTCTCGTAAAATCGCTCGCATCGGTGTCAAATCATTGACAAATGACATGTTAGGTTACTACATGGAAACCTTACCTGCTCGTTTTACAGCATTTGATGACAAGCAAAAAGGGGAATATCTCGCTCTTAATGCTGGAATTGTTGCCATGAATCTTGTTTTGGCTTTGACTGACCAAGATATTTCATCAAATATTATTCTTGGTTTTGATAAGTCATCAACCAATGATATTCTAGAAATTGATAAACGTTTTCGTCCAGAGCTCTTAATCACTGTTGGTTATAGCGATAATAAGCCTGAACCAAGTTATCGTTTGCCTGTTGACGAAATTATCGAACGTCGTTAAGCGTACCGACTTTAATTTCATGCACCAAACTTGGTTTATTTGCTAGGCTGAGTTTGACAAATACAGTAACATGAGTTTACAGATTTTCGGTGAATTCAAAGATAAAACAAGATAGCTTTTCTTTTTTGAGAAAAGCTACCTTTATGGAGGAGTTATAAGAATGACAGTAGATTTTAAAGCAGAAGTTGAAAAACGTAAAGATGCCATGATGGAAGACCTCTTTGCTCTTTTGCGTATCAACTCAGAACGTGATGACAGCAAAGCTGACAAAGAACACCCATTTGGACCTGGTCCAGTAAAAGCTTTGGAACATTTCCTAGCTATGGCTGAGCGTGATGGTTACAAAACACGTAACATTGATAACTATGCTGGTGATTTTGAATTTGGTGAAGGTGACGAAGTTCTCGGAATCTTTGCTCACTTAGACGTTGTGCCTGCAGGTAGCGGTTGGGATACTGACCCTTATGAACCAGTTATCAAAGATGGACGCCTTTATGCGCGTGGGTCATCTGATGATAAAGGTCCAACAATGGCATGTTACTATGCCTTAAAAATCATCAAAGAACTTGGTTTGCCAGTATCTAAAAAAGTTCGTTTCATCGTTGGTACTGATGAAGAATCAGGCTGGGGCGATATGGAATATTATTTTGCTCACAATGGCTTGAAAGACCCTGATTTTGGCTTCTCTCCAGACGCTGAATTTCCAATTATCAATGGTGAAAAAGGAAATATCACAGAATTCCTACACTTTGCAGGTGACAATAACGGCGCCTTCACATTGAATAGTTTCGATGCTGGACTTCGTGATAACATGGTGCCAGAATCAGCAACAGCTATCTTCACAGCTGACAGCACTTTGGCTGAACTTCAAGAAAAATTAACAGCATACACAACAGCTGAAAACTTGACTGCTGAACTTACTCAAGAAGGCGACGCTTTCCGTTTGACAGTTGTCGGAAAATCAGCTCACGGTTCAACACCAGAACTTGGTATCAACGGTGCAACATACCTTGCTAAATTCCTTAACCAATTTGCTTTTGAAGGAGCTGCTAAAGCTTATCTTGAAACAGCAGCCAACGTTCTTCACGGTGATTTTGCAGGTGAAAACCTTGGTGTTGCCTATACTGATGACAAAATGGGCGCTCTTAGCATGAACGCTGGTATCTTCCAATTTGACCGCAACTCAGCTGACAATACAATCACTCTTAACTTCCGTTACCCACAAGGTACAGATGCACAAACTATCAAAGCTGAACTTGAAAAACTTAATGGTGTGACAAACGTAACACTTTCAGACCACGAACACACACCACACTATGTTTCAGCTGATGACCCATTGGTTGCAACACTTCTTTCTGTTTACGAAAAACAAACAGGCTTGAAAGGTTACGAACAAGTTATCGGTGGCGGTACATTTGGACGCCTTCTTAAACGTGGTGTTGCTTTCGGTGCCATGTTCCCAGATTATGTCAATACAATGCACCAAGCAAATGAATTTGCCGACGTTGAAGACCTTTACCGTGCTGCAGCAATCTACGCCGAAGCACTTTACGAATTGATTAAATAACCTTTGACAATGATAAGAGGAGATTTTTACAACCTGTAGGAATCTCTTTCTTTATAGCGAGAGAAAATTGAATGAAAAGGAGTTTTTAGGGCGATGACGGAGGTAAATTATTCACGAGTAGAGAAGATCTTAAAATCGTTACTAATGCCTAATGAGGAACTCATTAGCCTATATCAAAGCAGGAAAAGCAAATCTGTTTATGCTTGTGTATTAACTGATGACATCTTTTATAAAGTTATCCGTGTTGGTGATCATAAAGCGATTACTCCTTATTTTAGTCAACCAACGTTTGATATTTTTAAAAGTGACTTAGAGTTGAAGGCTGACATTAGAGAATTTTTGTATAAGAACTCAGGATATAAATTTGACTATAAAGCTTATTATGTCCTTAAAGCCATTCAGGAATCAGCAAAGTTCCATTATCGCTTTTTCTTAGCAGATGACTATAAGACAATACACAAACAAGCTGATTTTTACTTACTGAAGAATAAGGCGGCCAAAGTGGAGGCTGTCAAATTGTCAGAACAACTCAATAAAGTGTTAAGAAAATTGTTTTCAGGAGGTTTGGTTAGTATTTATCGTGAAGCAGAGTTTGATAAATCAGTATATGTATCAGCTTTCACGTTAGCGTTACTGGAAAGAGTTAAGCCAATTTATGAAACGCAATGGCAAAGGGACGTTAAGAATATTAATTGGTATCGATTTGATTTACCACAACGTTATTTACCCAAAACTGATAAAGGAGGTGCTATTATTGAGTATGTTTGGGTAACTTATGATTTACAAAATTTTCAAGAAAAACGATATTATCGACTTTATCCGAGTAAAAAGTATTATCAGAATTACATTTCGACAAAAGAAAAACTAAGTTACCGTTTAAGAAAACTGAAGCGTTACCTCATTTACGTCATCAGAAAACATACTAAAAGAAAAAAAGTAGAAAAAATTGTAGAAAAGACTGAAAAGCCTGAAACGGTTTCCAAAATATCGTCGTCTCAGCAAAATACCTCTCAATCAAAAGTAAAAGAGAAAACTCCCTTTGAACCTAAACGTCATAACGTTAAGATGACAGGAGTGGTTGACGATAAGAGTTTAGCAGCATTGATGACGTTAAAAGATGAACTCTCTAAAAAATAGAAAGGCAATGTTATGGATACCATTGACCAATTAATTGCGGACATTATGGCAGATGAGCAAAATGCGACCTACACTCAACAGGGCATAAAGCCACTTTTTACTGTTCCAAAAACGGCTCGGATTAATATTGTCGGACAAGCTCCTGGCATTCGTGCGCAAGAGTCGGGTTTGTATTGGAATGATCCAAGTGGTGATAATTTGCGAAAATGGCTGGGCGTTGACCGAGAAATATTTTACGATTCTGGGCTTTTTGCGGTTGTACCAATGGATTATTATTTTCCGGGAACGGGAAAATCAGGTGATTTGCCGCCACGAAAGGGCTTTGCCGAAAAGTGGCACAAACGAACCTTGGCTTTCGCACCAAATATTGAATTGCAGATTTTGATTGGCTCTTATGCACAGCGTTATTATTTACACCAGAAATCAACTGCTAGGCTAACCGAAACCGTAAAACATTATCAAGCCTATTTGCCAGCCTTTTTCCCTTTGGTTCATCCATCTCCACGTAATAACATTTGGCAAGCAAAAAATCCTTGGTTTGTAAAAGAGGTTATCCCAGATTTGCAGAAGCGGGTCAAAGAAATTCTTGAAAAATAGACAAAAAAACTTCACCAAAAATCGGTGAAGTTTTTTTATTTCCCAAGACAGAATTGGCTAAAGAGTTTTGTGATTAATTCATCAGGTGCGGCATCACCTGTGATTTCACCGAGAATTTCCCAGCAACGTGTTAAATCAATTTGAAGAAGATCAACAGGCATTCCTAGTTCAAGCCCGTCATTGACGGCTTGTAAGCTTTGCACCGCTTTTTCAATCAATGAAATATGGCGAGCATTTGAAAGATAAGTGGCATCTTTTTCAACAATACCAGCATTGTCAAAGAAAAGTTGGTTAATACGTTCTTCAATCACGTCGATATTTTGATTTTTAAGAACGGAAATGCGAATGACATCATCTGGCAACTGGTCAGCTTCGATTTTTTCTGGTAAATCTGTTTTATTAAGAAGAATAATGCGGTTGCTATCTTTGCTAAGTTCCAAAAGTGCACGGTCTTGGTTGGTTAAAGGTTCAGAACTATTGAGCACAAGAAGAACAAGGTCAGCTTCCTCAAGGGCTTTTTTTGAGCGTTCCACACCGATTTTTTCAACCACATCATCTGTTTCGCGGATACCAGCTGTATCAACGAGTTTTAAAGGCACACCCTTGATATTGATATATTCTTCAATCACATCACGGGTTGTTCCCTCAATATCAGTGACGATAGCCTTGTCTTCGCGTAACAGATTGTTAAGCAAACTTGATTTGCCAACGTTTGGACGACCGATGATAGCAGTAGATAAGCCTTCGCGCAGAATTTTGCCACGTTTTGCCGTACGTAATAGATTTTCCAAAAGTTCTTGGAATTCCTGTGTTTTTTCGCGAATCAAAGCCGCCGTCATTTCTTCCACATCGTCATATTCAGGGTAGTCGATATTGACCTCGACTTGAGCTAAGGTATTTAGAATTTCTTGGCGCGTGTCATTGATTAATTGTGACAATGACCCATCAAGTTGTTTTACCGCAATATTCATGGCTTTGTCTGTTTTGGCACGGATAATATCCATAACGGCTTCTGCTTGTGTCAAGTCAACACGACCATTCAAGAAAGCGCGTTTGGTGAATTCACCAGGTTCAGCAAGACGAGCCCCTTGGCGCAAGACAAGTTGCAAAATTTCATTTGTCACGGCAAGACCACCATGCGTGTTAATCTCCACGACATTCTCACAGGTAAAGGTTTTTGGCGCAAGCATCACAGACACCATAACCTCATCAAGTACTTCATCAGTATCAGGGTCAACAATGTGACCGTAATTAATCGTATGTGAAGCGACCTTGTTAAGGTCTTTACCACGATAGATTTTTTGGGCAATAGCTAGTGCCGTTGTTCCAGAAAGTCTGACAATCCCGATTGCCCCCTCACCAAGTGGTGTAGAAATGGCAGCAATCGTATCAAATTCATTTGTAAACATTACTATTTTTCCTATCTATATAATCTCAAAGTTCTTCTTCGATAATAATCTTAATTGTAACGCAAAATATTTTTTCTAGCAATAGCAGAATCCTATAGTAGCACTTGCTGCTAACACTAGTTACCAACATGACAGCACATTAACATCTAAAACCAATCAATCTTAATGAAAGTAAGTGGCAAAAAAATTCAAAATCATGCTATAATAGTTACTTGGAAATAGGAATTAACACATTAATGAGGTAGTTATGGAAAAACTCAAAAAATTGGCTGGTGTCACAGCCGCTCAGTACGTCAAAGATGGTATGGTTGTCGGACTTGGAACAGGCTCTACAGCATACTTTTTTGTTGAAGAAATTGGTCGCCGCATGAAAGAAGAAGGACTCAAAGTTGTCGGCGTAACAACTTCAAGCCAAACAAGCACACAAGCAGAAGGGCTTGGGATTCCTTTGAAAGCTGTTGATGACATTGATGTTATCGATGTTACCGTTGACGGTGCAGATGAAGTTGACACTAACTTCAACGGTATCAAAGGCGGTGGTGGCGCCCTTCTTATGGAAAAAATCGTTGCCACACCAACCAAAGAATATATCTGGGTTGTTGACGATTCAAAAATGGTCGATAAACTCGGTGCCTTCAAATTGCCAGTCGAAGTGGTACGATATGGTGCAGACCGTCTTTTCCGTGAGTTCGAGAAAAAAGGTTACAAACCATCCTATCGCATGGTAAACGGCGAACGCTTTGTGACGGATATGAAAAATTATATCATCGACCTTGACCTTGGCGTCATTGAAAATCCTGTCGACCTTGGTAAAGAATTAAAAGCCATGGTCGGCGTTGTTGAACACGGTCTCTTCAACGGTATGGTCAATAAAGTTATCGTTGCAGGTAAAGATGGTGTCAACATTTTAGAAGCTAACAACTAATAGCAACAGGAAAATTAATAGTCAGCTTAGCTGAAATTCTCCTGTTTCCTCTATATTTTACCAAGTTAATTTCTAATCACTTAACTGATTAAGAGATTAGGAGGTTTTGGGTGCCAACCGTAACCACCCTAGATTAGGAAAAAATTATGCCAACATTTAATCGTACTCATCTTATTGTTTTAGATTCTGTCGGAATTGGTGCAGCACCAGATGCTAACCATTTTGTCAATGCTGGTGTGCCAGACGGTGCTTCAGATACCCTTGGTCATATTTCAAAAACAGTCGGATTAACTGTTCCCAATATGGCGAAAATTGGTCTTGGAAATATTCCTCGTGAAACACCTCTAAAGACAGTAGCAGCAGAAGTGCAACCAAGTGGCTATGCGACAAAATTAGAAGAAGTATCACTCGGAAAAGATACCATGACAGGTCACTGGGAAATCATGGGGCTTAACATTACAGAGCCTTTTGATACTTTCTTTGAAGGATTCCCAGAAGACATTTTAACAAAAATCGAAGCCTTTTCAGGGCGTAAAATCATTCGTGAAGCCAACAAACCTTATTCAGGAACACAAGTTATCGCTGACTTTGGTGAACGTCAAATGAAGACAGGTGAATTGATTGTTTACACTTCAGCTGACCCAGTGCTTCAAATCGCAGCACACGAAGATATTATTCCACTTGACGAACTTTATAAAATCTGTGAATTTGCTCGTTCTATTACATTAGAACGTCCAAGTTTGCTTGGTCGCATCATTGCTCGTCCCTATGTTGGTGATCCTGGTAATTTCACACGTACAGCTAACCGTCGTGACTATGCTTTATCACCATTTGCACCAACAGTGCTTAATAAATTAGCTGACGCAGGTATTCCGACGTACGGTATCGGAAAAATCAATGATATTTTCAATGGTTCAGGTATTACAAATGACATGGGGCACAATAAATCAAATATGCACGGTGTTGATACCTTGATTAAGACCTTGCAATTACCAGAATTTACAAAAGGACTATCATTTACAAACCTTGTTGATTTTGATGCCATGTATGGTCACCGTCGTAATGCCGCAGGTTACCGTGATTGTCTAGAAGAATTTGACAATCGTTTGCCTGAAATCATGGAAAATATGAAATCAGATGACCTCCTTTTAATCACAGCAGACCACGGTAATGACCCAACTTACACAGGAACAGACCACACACGTGAATACATTCCGTTATTGGCTTATAGCCCATCATTTACAGGAAATGGTGTCTTACCAGTCGGACATTTTGCTGATATTTCAGCAACAATCGCTGAAAACTTTGGTGTTGAGACAGCCATGATTGGTCAATCTTTCCTAGAAAAATTAGTATAAGAGGTGCATATGACAACAATTAGTGAAAAAATTGAAGAAGCTCGTCAGTTCTTGGTATCACAAAGTTGTGACGCTCCTGAATTTGGCTTGATTTTAGGGTCAGGTCTTGGCGAACTTGCCGAAGAAATTGAAAATGCTGTTGTAATTCCCTATGACAAAATTCCTAATTGGGGAAAATCAACAGTAGCAGGACACGCTGGGCAATTGGTTTATGGTGACCTTGGTGGCCACAAAGTCATTGCGCTTCAAGGACGTTTCCATTTTTACGAAGGAAATCCAATGGAATTAGTGACTTTCCCAGTTCGTGTTATGAAAGCTCTTGGTTGTAAAGGACTTATCGTGACAAATGCAGCTGGCGGCATTGGCTTTGGTCCAGGAACATTAATGGCAATTTCAGACCATATTAATATGACAGGGCAAAACCCATTGATTGGTGCCAATCTTGATGACTTTGGACCACGTTTCCCAGATATGTCAGATGCTTATACGGCTGAGTATCGTGATACTGCTCACAAAGTCGCTGAAAAAATCGGTATCAAACTTGATGAGGGTGTTTATCTTGGGGTTTCTGGACCATGTTACGAAACACCTGCCGAAATTCGTGCCTTCCAAACTCTTGGAGCTGATGCGGTTGGTATGTCAACAGTTCCAGAAGTCATCGTCGCTGCTCATTCAGGTTTGAAAGTTTTAGGAATTTCAGCTATCACAAACCATGCCGCAGGTTTCCAAAGTTCACTTAATCATGAAGAAGTTGTTGCTGTTACACAACAAATCAAAGAGGACTTCAAAAACCTAGTTAAGGCTGTCTTGGCAGAATTGTAAGTCAATACTGCGTCTTGTATACAAACAGAGAAACTGGGATACTTTTGTCTCAGCCTCAGAAAGAGATGTGTTATGCGAATTCATTTTATTGTTCACGAAGCTTTTGAAGCACTAGGTGCTTACTATGATTGGACTATTAAACGTGGTCATGATGTGACAATAACAAAACTTTACCAAGGCGAAAAATTGCCAAAAGATAGTTCTGGTATCGACCTACTAATTGTTATGGGTGGACCACAAAGCCCACGAACAGCAGTAGCAGAATGTCCATTTTGATGCACAGGCTGAAATCTCGCTTATCAAAGAAGCTATTTCACAAGATAAACGAGTTCTTGGTATTTGTTTAGGAGCTCAATTGCTAGGTGAAGCTTACGGAGCATCTGTTGAAAGAAGCCCAGAAAAAGAATTGGAAATTATCCAATCACATTAACAGAAGCTGGTTTAGCAAATCGTAATCTTTCGCATATTGGAACATCTACAGTTGTTGGGCACTGGCATGGCGATATGCCTAGTTTAACACCACAAGCCCAAATTCTTGCAATTAGTCAAGGTTGCCCACGACAAATTGTCAAATACAGGGATAAACACTATGCTTTCCAATGCTATTTAGGGTTTTCAAGACCATTGATTGAGGCACTTTTGGCAGAATAAGTTGATTATGATGAACAAGTTAAGACACACTCATACCTGCAAGCAGCAAGTGAAATGCTAGCTTACGAATATTCAGAAAGGAATCACACTTTAGAACAATTTAGATGTTTTTACAAGATAAACGCTTTTATTCCAAGAATTATTGCTTACGTTTTAGCACCACTCTTTTTGTGACTAGTCTAGTAGCAGGAGTAGGTGGTATTTTACTTCATGACTTATTAGAATTGGTTGAGTGGCTGATTTTCGGTCATGGAGAAAGTACAGGTGCGCAACCTATTACAAAGCTACAATTTATTATTATCTTATTAACTGGTGTAATTTCAGCCTTTATATGGTTCGTGTTACAAGATAAGAATCGCCACATCATCTCAATCAAATCACAGCTAAAAGCAAGTGATGACAGTAAACGTCCGATACTTTGGATACACTTGATACATATTTTTCTTCAAGTGGCTTCAGTCGGAGCTGGTTCACCTATTGGTAAAGAAGGTGCGCCACGAGAACTGGGAGCTTTAGGGGCAGGTCGTATTTCTGACCGAATGGCATTGACCTTAAAAGACCGAAGGCTTGCTATTGTTTGTGGGGCAGCAGCAGGGTTGGCAGCTGTTTATCAAGTACCGATTGCCAGTATCTTTTTTGCTTTTGAAACACTTGGATTAGGGCTGTCATTTTTGAACCTTATTTCAGTCTCAAGCACAGTGATTCTAGCTAGTCTTATTGCGAGAACGGTTATTTCAGATACCCCACTTTATCATTCAGGACAAGTCGTGCTCGATGCTAAAACATGCGGTCTTACAATCCTTCTAGCCATTCTTATCACCCCCTTAGCCCAGCTATTTCGCTACCTCACCCAAAAGGTTCAAGCAAGTAGAGTGACAACTCGAAGCGTTTTGTGGAAACTCCCCTTAATTTTTTTGCTTCTTGCAAGCTTTTCGCTTTATTTTCCAGAGATTTTGGGAAATGGCGGAGCTTTGGCACAAGCTGTTTTTGATGGGATGGGTGTGTGGCATGCCTTAGCTGCTGTGGTTATTAAAGCCGTACTTGTTTTGCTGACGCTGAAAAACGGCGCCTACGGAGGCACTCTGACACCGTCATTTTCAATAGGTGCTGTCCTAGGCTTCTTGCTAGCAGTGCTGTATCAATTGGTCGTCCCAGAATTATCACTAACTTCGGCTATGTTAATTGGCTCAAGTATCTTTTTAGCCATTACCATGAACGCTCCGTTAACAGCTGTTGGCTTGGTTATGTCGTTTACGGGACAAGCTCTCACGGCACTTCCCATTTTGCTTCTTGCAGTCATCGTAGCCTTTGCTACCAAAACTATTATTGAACACATTGAAAGGAAATATTATGTCAATCCATATCGAAGCCAAACAAGTCGAAATCGCAGATAAAATTTTACTTCCAGGAGATCCTCTCCGTGCCAAATTTATCGCAGAAAACTTTCTAGAAGATGCCGTATGTTTTAACAATGTCCGTGGTATGCTTGGTTTTACAGGAACTTATAAAGGCCAACGTGTCAGCGTTATGGGGACAGGTATGGGAATGCCATCAATCTCTATCTATGCGACTGAGTTAATCCAATCTTACGGTGTCAACAAATTAATCCGTGTCGGAACAGCTGGATCACTCAATAAAGATGTTCACGTTCGCGAACTTGTTTTGGCACAAGCAGCAGCCACTACATCAAGCATGATAAAAAATGAATGGCCTCAGTATGATTTTCCACAAATTGCTGATTTTACCTTGCTTGATAAAGCTTATCATATTGCACAAGACCTTGGACTGAAAACTCATGTTGGCAGCGTCTTATCAATTGATGCTTTCTATTCTGATTTTGCTGAAACGAATGTTAAGCTTGGTCAGCTTGGCGTTAAAGCTGTTGAAATGGAGGCAGCTGCACTGTACTACCTTGCTGCAAAATATGGTGTCCAAGCACTTGGCATCATGACGATTTCAGATAGTCTCGTTGCTGACGAAGACACAACCGCTCAAGAACGCCAAACCACTTTCACCGATATGATGGCCATTGGCCTTGAGACCCTTATTGCAGATTAAGGCAAGAAATATATGAAACAGAAGACATCCTTTTGGGTATCTATGCCTATAATCACGCTTGGAAAATAGCAGAGCAGCATAGCGATTTTCCAGCGTAAAGCCGTTATCTTTTAGAAATGTTAAAAGAGCGTAGGGAACTTAACGTTGACTTTGCTTTCTCACATCCAGTAGAAAATCAAGCAATTTTAGCCAATTATGGCGTTTCACTCATTACCAATGCGTATGAGGAAGAACAATTAGCAAATTATAGTATGGATTTGGAAGCTAAGGTGAAAAATGGCAATACCATTGATTTTATCCGCTCTGTTAGTCCAATTCCGTATAGGCTCTTTCAACGTCTTGCCAAACGTGAAGTTCCAAATTTGGAAAACTACTGCCACGATGCTAAAAGCGACCAGTATGATACCTAGCTGTTTACAAAAATGAAGCAGAGTGACTATGCTATCTTTCATAGATACCTTGAGATTCGTCGTGATGGCACAGTGAGTTCAAAAGCTTTGGCAGAACTCTTACAGTTGAGAAACTCAACTGGTTGATTCGTGGTTGTATAAATTATTTCGCCCTGACCAACATGAAAACAGTCATGGTAGGGATAGATGAAAGGCTTAGGAGACGAATGAGTGTCATTATCTGGAAACAATGGAAGAAATCTAAGCGACTTTGGGGACTTCTTAAACTGGGGTTCCGAAATGGATAGCGGATAAAGTATCTGGCTGGGGAGAGCACTATCAACTAGTGGCACAGCAGTCAATTCTAAAGCAAGCTATATCAAAACCAGTCCTCGAAACGAGGACTGGTTTCTTGCTTAGATTACTATCTTCAACGACATGCATTAAAAGTTAGTTAAACCGCCGTGTGCCCAACGGCACGCACGGTGGTGTGAGAAGGACTACTTGTTAGTTCCTACTCGATTATCAAATTTAACTTCTTCAAGGAGATATTCAATAAATCGTTCGCCCATTTTTGAAAGGTTAGCTTTTTCGTGGCGAATATAGACAATGTCAATCATATCTTCAACATCAAGTGGAATAGAAACAATATTATCACCATTTAGATTACTATTTAAAATACCTGTAGCGATTGTATAACCATCGAGCCCAATCAAGAGATTGAAAAGTGTCGCGCGGTCGCTAACGACAATCGATTTCTTATGGGGAATTTGTGAAAAAATTTCTTCAGAGAAGTAGAAGGAATTATGAATCCCTTGATCGTAGCTAAGGTAAGGGAATTCTTCCAAATCTTTCATCGTTACCAGCTTTTTGCCTGCAAGAGGATTGTTTTTGCTGATAAAGATATGCGGACGCGTTCTAAAAAGACTCGTATAGGTTAGATGATTATCATCGAACATTTTGGTCAAAACATCGTGGTTATAACTATTCAAAAATAAAACGCCAATTTCCGAACGGAAATTCTTAACATCATCAATAATTTCATACGTTCGTGTTTCACGAAGGAAGAGCTCATAGCGTGACATGTCTGTTCCTTCTAAAAGCGAGACAAAGGCATTGACAACGAAAGCATAGTGCTGCGAAGATACGCTAAACAGTTCTCGGTTTGTATTTTTGCTCTTATAACGTTCCTCTAACAGAGCTGTTTGTTCTAAAATTTGGCGAGCATAAGAAAGAAACTCAACGCCATCCTTAGTCAAGGTAATGCCTTTTGGGTTACGAATAAAAATTTCAATCCCCATCTCACGCTCTAAATCTCGTACAGCATTAGAAAGGCTTGGTTGAGTGATAAAAAGCTGCTTAGCAGCTTCATTCATGCTTCCTGTTTCTACGATTTTAACGATATAGTGTAATTGTTGTATTCTCATGAAAACTAGTTTAACTTAAAAACGTTTCTGATGCAAGTGAGTCACATTAGTAGTGAGGTTTTGACAAATGAAAGCGATTGTCTAGAAAAGCTCTCTTAACTTGAGATAAAGTCATACAAGGCAAGACGAAATAATCAAGATGTAATTTCTTTGTAACGAAATCGAAACATAAAAATGTTTGTTTGTTTGTTTGTTTGTTTGTTTGTTTGTTATCGTATCAGCAAACGAATTTTTGGATAATTGCTGTCAAGAGCTAGTCTTTTTGTAACGAAAACATAACATTAATAATCTTGTAAAGAAACTGTAATTTTGATAGAATAAGTAGGAAAACTTATTTTACGAGGAGAATAGCAGTGCCTAGACAGCCATACCCAAAAGGGCGTCGTAGTCGTTCACACTCATACTCTCGTTTTGATACGAAGACGATAGTAAATAGTGTTTTATTAGTGTTGTTTGCTTTGTTAGCGGGAATCGCAACTTATCTCATGTATGCCAATAATATTCTAGCTTTTCGTCATCTGAATATTATCTACACCGTTTTACTAGTTGCTGTATTCCTTATATCTTTGGTTTTGATAATTCGGAAAAAAGGGAAAATTATTGTGACGGTTCTCTTGGTTATTTTTTCAATTGTCGCAGCTATTTCACTCTTTGCTTTTAAAACATTGGTTGATGTGACTAATGATATGAACAAATCAGCCTCATATTCAGAAATTGAGATGAGTGTTGTGGTGCCAGCAGATAGCTCGATTTCAGATGTGACAGAATTATCAAGTGTTCAAGCACCGACTAATGCTGACGGAAGCAACATTGATGCCTTAATCTCACAAATCAAATCTGATAAAGGTGTTGATTTAGCGACAGAAACAGTAGATTCTTATCAAGCCGCTTATGAAAATTTGATTAATGGTTCAAGTCAAGCAATGGTTTTAAACAGTGCCTACTCAAGTCTACTCGAATTATCCTATGATGATTACGAATCAAACTTGAAAACAATTTATACCTATAAAATTAAGCAAAGTGTTTCAAGCGAGGCAAAATCATCTGACGCTAACGTCTTTAATATTTATATTAGTGGTATTGATACCTATGGTTCTATTTCAACCGTTTCGCGTTCAGATGTTAATATCATCTTGACAGTTAATATGAATACACATAAGATTTTAATGACAACAACACCACGTGACTCATATGTTCAAATTCCAGACGGCGGTGCAGATCAATACGACAAACTGACACACGCTGGTATCTATGGTGTTGAAACATCTGAAAAGACACTAGAAAATCTTTACGGTATTGATATTGATTATTACGCTCGTATCAACTTTACATCATTTGTGAGTCTTATTGATGCCATTGGTGGTGTAACAGTTTATAATGATCAGGCATTTACAAGTCTTCACGGTAATTATAATTTTGAAGTTGGTAATGTTAATTTGAGTTCAGGTGAGGAAGCTTTAGGCTTTGTTCGTGAGCGTTATAGTCTTACAAATGGAGACTATGATCGTGGAAATAATCAACTTAAGGTTATTCAAGCAATCATTAATAAATTAACATCATTTAGTTCAATTTCAAATTACTCAACAATTATTTCTACCTTGCAGGATTCTGTTCAAACGGATATGTCATTAGATACAATGATGAGCCTTGCTAATGCTCAGCTTGATTCAGGTAAAAAATTTACAATTACATCACAAGAAGTAACTGGTACAGGTTCAACAGGAGAATTGACTTCATACGCCATGCCAACTGCAAGTCTTTATATGATTCAGTTGGATGATTCAAGTGTAGCAAGTGCATCACAAGCCATTAAAGATGTTATGGAAGGTAAGTAGATGATTGATATTCATTCTCATATTGTTTTTGATGTCGATGACGGACCAACTACTATTGAAGAAAGTTTAGCCTTGATTGGGGAAAGTTATCGTCAGGGCGTGCGTACGATTGTCTCAACGTCACATCGTCGCAAAGGAATGTTTGAAACACCAGAAGATAAGATTTTTGCTAATTTTAGTCAAGTCAAAGAAGCTGCTGAAGCCAAATATGAAGGCTTAGAAATTTTATATGGTGGCGAACTCTACTATAGTAGCGATATTCTGGAAAAACTGGAACATCATCAAGTTCCAAGAATGAACGATACACGTTTTGCGTTGATTGAGTTTAGTATGACAACACCATGGAAAGAGATTCGTACAGCACTTAGCAATGTGATGATGATTGGAATCACACCAGTTGTTGCTCATATCGAACGTTATAATGCGCTTGAATTTAATGAAGAACGTGTTAAGGAATTGATTAACATGGGGTGTTACACGCAAATTAATAGCTCACATGTTCTCAAACCAAAATTATTTGGCGATAAATACCGTCAGTTCAAAAAACGAGCACGTTATTTCTTGGAAAAAAATCTGGTTCATTGTGTCGCAAGCGATATGCATAATCTTGGACCAAGACCGCCATTTATGGACGAAGCTAGGAAAATTATCACAAATGATTTTGGACCAAATAGGGCATATGCTCTTTTCGAGGGAAATCCTCAAACCTTATTAGAAAATAAAGATTTATAGGAGTTAGTATGAATTCAAATGATAATGCAAGTATTGAGATTGATGTGCTCTATTTGCTAAGAAAACTTTGGAGTAGAAAATTTTTCATTATTTTCATTGCTCTAGCTGTTGGGATAGTAGCTTTGCTGGGAAGTGTCTTTTTGATTAAACCTAAATACACTTCGACAACCCGCCTTTATGTTGTGAGTCAGAGCAGTGATAGTCTGACTCAAGAATTGCAGGCAGGCTCTTACCTTGTTAATGACTATAAAGAAGTCATTAAATCAAGTGAAGTGTTATCATCTGTCATTAATCAAGAAAAACTATCCCTTTCGGTTGGGGAACTATCAAAGATGATTTCTGTCAATGTTCCGACGGATACACGTATCATCTCCATCACTGTCGAAGACACCGATGCCCAAGAGGCAGCAACGATTGCTAATGCTGTTCGTGAAATTTCCGCTGAAAAAATTAAAGCTGTTACGAAAGTAGATGATGTGACCACTTTGGAGGCTGCAGGAGTTGCAAGTAAACCTTCATCGCCAAATATCAAACGTAATACACTTATTGGGGTACTTGCTGGAGGCTTTTTAGCGGTAATTACCGTTCTGATCATTGAGGTGCTTGATGATCATGTTTATCGCCCAGAAGATGTCGAAGAAGTTCTTGGAATGACCCTTTTAGGCATTGTACCAGACGTTGATCGATTGTAAGGAGGATATGTAATGCCACAATTAGCATTAGTAAGAGCTAAAGCACAAATGGTTAACGCTACGGAAGAATATTACAACTCTATCCGTACGAATATTCAGTTTAGTGGACGTGATTTTAAAGTTATCGCATTGACATCTGATCAAGCAGGTGAAGGCAAATCAACCACTTCAATTAATCTTGCTATTTCCTTTGCACGCACAGGTTTTAGGACACTTTTAATTGATGCAGACACACGTAATTCTGTCATCTCAGGAACCTTTAAAGCCAGTGAACCTTATCAAGGGCTAACCAGCTACTTATCTGGAAATGCAGAGTTATCAGATGTCATTTGTGATACAACGATTGATAATTTAATGGTTATTCCTGCGGGTCAAGTCCCACCTAATCCCACAGCCTTGATTCAAAATGAACGTTTCAAGGCAATGCTTGAGACTGCTCGTGGGCTTTACGATTATATTATCATTGATACCCCACCGCTTGGCTTAGTATCTGATGCTGCAATCCTTGCTCATTATTCGGATGCGAGCATACTTGTTGCCAAGGCAGGAACTGTTAGACGCCGTGCACTGACAAAACTCAAGGAAAGCCTAACCCAAAGTGGCTCAGCCTTCCTTGGTGTTATTCTAAATAAATATGATATCCATTTAGATAGGAATTTGACATATGGTGACTATGCAAAATATGGTCAATATGGAAAAAGTGACGAAAAATTAAAAAATGGTAAAGTTCAGTAGTTAAAAATAATTGTAACTTTACCTTAGATTAGGTAAATAAATACTTATGTATAGTGAATATTCAAAACGAAAAATCTATTATCTCTTGTCAGATATTCTTGCCTTGTTACTTAGCTACCTCATTTTAGCCTTATTCTATTCCTACAGTCTTTTTGCTAGTAAGTTCTTTGCCGTTATTTTCGCCTGTTTAATTGTCATGGTCAGTATTTTGAGTGATGAATACTCATCAATTAGTAATCGTGGCTATTTAAAAGAATTAAAGGCAAGCATACTGTATGGGGGAAAGGTTTTAGTATTGTTTACTTTCGTGCTAACCCTAGGCAAGTTTCGCTTTATCCATGATATTTCACAATTATCTTATTTCTTTCTATTACAGCTCTTTGGTCTTGTGATCGTGTTTGTCTTTATAGGCCGTCTTCTGGTTAAAGCTTTTTTTAAAAATCATATCAGAGATTTAAGGCAGATTCTGGTTGCTACAGACTTTACAAGTGGCAACGACGTTATTAAAGAACTTAGTCATTTTGGCTATCACGTCCTTGCTTATATTGGTCACCATGATCAGCCACAAATAACTCAGCCAATCCTAAAAAATGCTGAAGATATTAGAAATTTTGTTGCCACGCATCAAGTTGATGAGATATTTGTCTTTAAAAATTATCGAGATGATTTTTCAGAATTCGCCGATTGCTTAAAATTACTGGGCATTCCCACCACAGTAGCTATTGGGAATTATTCAGACTTTTACGTTGGTGATAGTATTCTCAAAAAAGTTGGAAACACGACATTTATAACAACAGCCTTCAATATCGTCAAATTTAGGCAACTTGCTTTAAAACGCCTAATGGATGTGGTAATCGCTCTAGTTGGTTTAGTGATTACTGGTCTTATTGCACTTGTCATTGCACCGATCGTTAAGAAGCAGGCGCCAGGTCCTTTGATTTTTCCTCAAAAACGGGTTGGTAGAAATGGTAAAGTCTTTGAGATTTACAAGTTTAGAAGCATGTATGTTGATGCTGAAAAGCATAAAAACGAATTGCTTGCCAAAAATGACCTTGAGACAGATTTGATGTTTAAAATGGAAGACGATCCTCGAATCTTCCCATTTGGACACAAATTAAGAGATTGGTCATTGGATGAATTTCCACAATTTTGGAATGTCCTAAAAGGAGAAATGTCATTTGTCGGTACCCGCCCACCAACGCTTGACGAGTATGCAAAATATGAACTACATCACTTTAAACGTTTGACAACCAAACCAGGCATTACAGGACTCTGGCAAGTTAGTGGTAGAAGCGACATTAAGGACTTTGAAGAAGTAGTGGCACTTGATATGAAGTATATCCAAAACTGGAGCATCAGTGAAGATATCAAGATTATTGCCAAAACATTTGCAGTCGTACTAAAAAGAGAGGGAAGCCGATAGTACCTCTTTTAATTATGGACTAGGAGAAAGAAATGAAAACTGTCTATATCATAGGTTCTAAAGGGATACCTGCTAAATATGGTGGCTTTGAAACCTTTGTAGAAAAGCTAACCGAAAAACAAAAAGATAACACGATTACATATTATGTAGCGTGTATGCGAGAAAACTCTGCTAAGTCAAATATCACAGATGATATTTTTGAACATAATGGAGCAACTTGTTTTAATATTGATGTGCCAAATATTGGACCTGCACGAGCAATTGCCTATGACCTGGCTGCTCTAAATAAATCAATTGAAATCGCAAAAGAAAATGGAGATGTTAATCCAATCTTTTATGTTTTAGCGTGTCGTATCGGACCATTTATTAATTACTTTAAAAAGCAAATCCACGCTATCGGTGGTCAATTATTGGTTAATCCAGATGGACATGAATGGAAGCGTCAAAAATGGAGCGCTCCTGTTCGTCGTTATTGGAAAGTTTCTGAATCATTGATGGTTAAACATGCTGACTTATTAGTATGTGATAGTAAGAATATTGAAGCATATATCCAAAATGACTATAAAAAATATTCACCAAAGACGACTTACATTGCTTATGGAACAGAGCTTGAAAAATCTAATCTCTCTTCAAAAGATCGTGTCGTACGTGAATGGTTTTCGGAAAAGGGTGTTTCAGAGAATGATTATTACCTTGTTGTTGGGCGATTCGTTCCAGAAAATAACTATGAGGCCATGCTTCGAGAGTTTATGAAGTCAAATACAAAAAAAGATTTTGTATTGGTGACTAATGTTGAACAAAATGCCTTTTACGAAAGACTGAAGAAAGAAACAGGTTTTGACAAAGACTCTCGCATCAAATTTGTAGGAACTGTTTATAATCAAGAACTTCTCAAATATATTCGTGAAAATGCATTTGCTTACTTCCACGGTCATGAAGTTGGTGGAACTAATCCATCATTGTTAGAAGCACTATCTTCAACTAAATTAAATCTTTTATTAAATGTAGGCTTTAATAAAGAAGTTGGTGAAAATGGAGCAATTTATTGGGATAAAGCTAATCTTCACAATGTTATTGAGGAAGCTGAAACTTTATCACAAGAACAAATTAACGCGTTAGACAGATTATCAACAAAACAAGTCCAAGAACGCTTTAGTTGGGATTTTATTGTTGATGAATATGAAGGATTGTTTATTAGTAAAATTAAGAAAGAATCGATGATAAAGTGATAAAAGGTTTAGATAAAAAAGTAGTCTCGGTAAAATGGAACATAGCAATGAATTTTGTTTTAACGATGTCAAATTTTATTTTTCCATTGATAACTTTTCCGTATGTCTCACGTGTTCTTTTACCTATAGGAACAGGTAAAGTTGCTTTTGCAACATCAATAGTATCCTATTTTTCAATGGTTGGAATGTTAGGAATTCCAACCTATGGTATTAGAATATGTGCTAAAGTTAGAGATGATCGAGCTAAGTTATCAAAAACGGTTCAAGAAATTATGGTGATAAATGCCATTGCGATGGGATTATCATTGCTTGTTTATATTCTTGCCATAATCCTAGTGCCTCGCATGGCTCAAGATAGGCTTCTATTTATGATTAATATTGCTACTCTGGTTTTTAATTTGATTGGTTGTGAGTGGTTATATAAAGGATTGGAGCAGTATTCTTATATCACTATCAGGTCGATTTTTCTGAAATTAGTATCACTTGTTTTAATGTTTTTGATGGTACATCAAAAAAGTGACTATGTTATTTACGGTGCAATTACTATCTTAGCAAGTGTCGGGTCTAACTTCTTTAACTTTATTAACTTGCGGCGTTTCCTTAATCTCAAATGGTATCCTAATATGAACCTTCGCCAACATATAAAACCGATCTTTAGTTTTTTTATGATGACTATCTCAACGACTGTATACACTAATCTTGACTCAGTAATGCTTGGTTTTATGAAGGGTGATGAGGCAGTAGGGTATTATAATGCTGCTGTAAAAATAAAAACAATACTTGTTAGTTTAGTAACATCTATGGGAGCGGTTCTTCTTCCTAGACTATCTTTTTATATTAAGGAAGGAAAGACTAAAGCATTTAAAGAGTTAACCGTTCGCTCTTTGCAATTTGTCTGTTTTGTATCAATCCCTCTATGGGTGTATTTTACGGTTTTTGCCAAGGAAGGGATTTATTTTTTGTCAGGCGCTGCTTACACAGGTTCTATCCTGCCTATGCAAATTATCATGCCTACCCTTTTCTTAATAGGCATTTCAAACTTATTAGGTATTCAAATATTAGTCCCAATGGATAGGGAAAACGATGTTTTAAATTCTGTTTTCCTTGGTGCAGTTGTCAATCTCGTCATAAATGCTATTTTTATTCCTAGATTTGGATCTTCAGGTGCAGCATTTGGTACCTTAGTTGCTGAATTTTTTGTCACAAGCTATCAAATCTATGTACTACGCGATTTTTTGAAAGAAATAATAGTTAATGTTAAACTGTATAAAAATATCATATCTACTTTAGTAGCAACTATTTTGGTTTTAATAGCAAATACATTATTTATTAGTAATATATCATCTCTCTTTATAGTACTAGCTGTCTCGGCTATTATTTTTGGGCTGACTTACGGTTTAGTAGGGCTATTACTGAAAGAGGAGTTTATGATGTACTTACTACGTTATATAAAAAAATAGGAGGGGTTATGTCACATTATGATTATTTAGTTGTCGGTTCAGGGCTATTTGGTGCAATTTTTGCACACGAAGCTGCTAAAAAAGGAAAAAAGATTAAAGTCATTGAAAAACGCAACCATGTTGCAGGAAATATCTATACCAAAGAAGTAAACGGTATTCAAGTGCACGAATACGGAGCGCATATTTTCCATACTTCTAACAAAGAAATTTGGAATTACATCAATCAGTTTGCAGAATTCAATCGCTATACCAACTCTCCAATTGCTAATTACAAAGGGGAAATTTATAACCTTCCTTTTAATATGAATACTTTCAATAAACTTTGGGGAGTTGTCACACCAGCAGAAGCACAGGCTAAAATTGATGAACAACGTGCTGTTCTTAACGGAAAAGAGCCTGAAAATTTGGAAGAACAAGCTATTTCACTTGTCGGAACAGACATTTACGAAAAGCTGATCAAAGATTATACTGAAAAACAATGGGGGAAAGCTTGTACAGAATTGCCATCCTTCATCATTCGTCGTTTGCCAGTTCGTTTGACTTATGACAATAACTACTTCAATGATACTTACCAAGGGATTCCAATCGGTGGTTACACACAAATCATTGAAAAAATGCTAGCACATGACAATATTGATGTTGAAACTGGTGTAGATTTCTTTGATCGCAAAGATGACTATTTGAGAGACTTTCCTAAAATTGTCTTTACAGGAATGATTGATCAATTCTTTGATTATCAACTTGGGGCGTTAGAATACCGTAGCCTTCGTTTTGAAACAGAACTCCTTAATATGGACAATTATCAGGGAAATGCTGTTGTGAACTACACAGATTCTGAAACACCATATACCCGTATTATCGAGCATAAACACTTTGAATTTGGAACTCAAGATAAGACTGTGACCACTAAAGAGTATCCTAAAACTTGGGAAAAAGGTGATGAACCTTATTATCCAGTCAATAATGAACGTAATAACAAGCTTTACCAAGAATATAAGAAACTCGCTGCAGCTCAAGGAAATGTTATTTTTGGTGGACGACTTGGACATTATCGTTATTATGACATGCACAAAGTCATTGAAGCGGCTTTAGAATGTGTGCATGGAGAAATAGGGATTAATAATTAAACAATAAATCTTCTTAATGTCATTCACGAAAATACTTTGCTCATTTTTATGGCCATAAGTAGTTAACTAGTCCGTCCTACTTGCAATGTTAGTAGCCATAAAACTTATGTAAGGGTACTTCAGCTAAAATTTTATTGTAGATATACTATGAAAGGTTATTTTTTAAATGAATAGTAAGAATGAGTTACAATTAGTGCACGAAAGAATTTTATCAATTTTACAATTTTATATTAATTTATGTGAAAAACATTCTCTAAGATACTATTTTACAGGTGGTTCTTTGATTGGTGTCCTTCGTCATGAAGGATTTATTCCTTGGGATGATGATATTGATTTAGGTATGCCACGTGCAGATTATGACAAATTTTTGGAAATTTGTAGAACTGAATTACCAGCACATTATTTTTTGATTAATCGCCACACAGATCCTAATTGGAAATTCAATATGTCTCAATTGGTTGATAAGAGTACAGAAGTTGATATTTACTTAACAGAAACCCCACGTCGTTCAAATATATGGATAGATGTTTTTCCTTTAGATGGTCTACCGACAGAAGAAAATCTTAGACATAAACATATGAAAAAGATTCTTTTTTATCGTTACTTGGTTCAAGTTGCTAATATTAAAACACAGGTAGATGCTAATCGTAAACGTCCACTTAAAGAAAGAATCATCTTAGGCATTTGTCGTCACTTACCGTTACATAGGTTAATCAGTACACCAAAAGTTTTGGAAAAAATGGAAGAAACCTTGAGAAGCTATGATTTTGATTCTGCTATGTATGCTGGAAACCTTTTAGGGCGCTATCGTGAAAGAGAGGTTGTGCCAAAAGCTTATTTTGGGACACCTCAGAAAGCCTATTTTGAAGGTATTAAGGTAAATATTCCTGAAAATAGCCATGCTTTGCAAACTGCACTTTATGGTGACTATATGCAGTTACCACCAGAAAGTGAACGTGTGGGGCATAGAATTAAAGTAGTAAGGTAGGAAACGAAAGAAAATATGGAAAAACTCTTAACAATATCAATCGCAGCATACAATGTCCAAAATTATATCGATGAAGCTTTAGATAAGTTAACAAATTCAAAATATATTGATCAACTAGAAATATTTATTGTTGATGATGGCGGACAGGATGATACCTTAAAAATTGCTCAAAAGTATGCTGATAGGTTTCCAAATAGTATCATTCCTGTCCATAAGGAAAATGGTGGCTACGGTTCAACGGTGAATTATAGCTTATCTAAAGCAACAGGACATTACTTTAAACTTTTAGATGGGGATGATTGGTTTCATACTGACCATCTAGATGCTTGGTTGGAAGATTTGGCCAATACTAAAGCCGATGTTGTTGTTACTAACTTTGTAAAATTTTATGATGATAGCAATGTCGAAATTTTAAAAGAATATCCAGATGTTGAGTATGGTAAATTACAGCGTATTCAAGAAATGCCTATGCCTTTACTTGGTATGTGGTCTCTGTCCTACCGAACAGACCTATTACATCAGATAAAGTTAACTTTACCAGAACAGTTGCTCTATACAGATCAAATTTTTGCCACTTATCCATTTGCAGTTGCTAAAACGATTGAATTTATGAATCACTCGGTTTATTATTATCGATTAGGGCGAGATGGGCAAAGTGTGAGTCGAGAGTCACGTATTAAGAATATTCAACAAAATATCACTGTCTTTGAGCAATTATTGTGTTTTTACGAAGCTCATAAGACAAGTCAAAATGCAAGCTATATTTTAAGGCGCGTTTCGATTTCATATGTTAATATCTTTAAAACCTTTTTACTATTACCAACCACCAAAGCTAATTTATCTGCTTTGAAAGATTATGATAATAGGATAAAAAAAGATTCTTATGATATTTATCAAGGTGCTTGTGAACTAGGTAAAGCTGGCAAAATGATTAATTTATTTAGGAAATCTTACTATAATTTGTTTTGGTTAATTAAGTTATTACCAAAAGGTTTTCCAAATTGGGAATAGTAGGAGAATTTCGGATGAGTATGACTAAAAGAAACAACGTATATGGTGGCATTAGTATGCTATCACTAATGTTATTTATAGTGATATCTATGTTGACAACAACATTGTATTTTCAATACTTTAAACCTTATTTTTATTATTTGATTTTGATTCCAGTTATTATTTTAATTGTTAAAGAAATACTGGAGAGACAAGATTTACGAAGCCTAGTTGGCTGGATTGTTATTACTATTTTGTTTTTTATCTTTTTCAAAGCTAGCCAAGGAACTCAGTACCTAATCCCTTTATCAGTGGTAGTTATTTATACCTGTCGTTATTTAAGTTTTGAACAAGTTGCCAAAACTTGTTTTTATACAAGTGTTGTTATACTATTATTTGTTGTTTTATCAAGTAAAATAGGTATTATAACAGATTATCTAACGGTTTCTTCTGGGCGTTTACGGCATTTTTTAGGTTTTCGTTATGCCTTGTATCCTTCTACAATTATGTGTAACATTACAATGCTATATATATATTTAAAAAAAGATAAAATACATATTTTTTCTGTTATTACGATATTTTTAATAAATTTTTGGTTTTATCGTCAAACTGATTCACGCCTAACCTTTTATACTGCTTGTTTTGTTATTGTTATTGCATTAATTTCGAAATATATTAAATTTATCGCCAAATTTAGAAGACTTTCTATTCTATTAATTCCATCTTATATTTTGATGTTTTTAAGTAGCTATTGGTTATCTGCTCACTATAATAGTTGGATTGGCTGGCAAAGTCAACTAAATCATTTTTTAGGAAGTCGCTTATCTTTAGCACACCAGTCTTTAGAACAATATGGTTTCTCCTTGTTTGGGCAAAAAATTAGCTGGATAGGTAATGGGTTGAGCGAAGCAGGTATACGTTCCCATACTGCAACTTATACTTATGTAGATAGTATGTACATTAGTTTGCTACAAAGATATGGTATTTTGACCATTCTGGTATTTTTGATATTAGCTACATTATTGCTGTATAAACTATATCGTCGACAAGAATATTTTTTGATGATTCTGATGTCTAGCTTAGCTTTTCACGGTCTCATTGACGATTTGATTATCTACTTACACTATAACAGCTTTTGGTTACTTTTTGCTTTATTGATTAATAAGAATTATATTATTTCATCAAAGCCAGATAACATAGAATTTAAGTATTTGAATATTTAATTTTGGAGGTCAATTATGAAAGTATATGCAGGTATTTTAGCAGGTGGAAAAGGAACACGTATGGGAATTCAGGATATGCCGAAGCAATTTTTAGAGCTTGGTGGTCGTCCTATTATCATTCATACCATTGAAAAATTTATTTTGGTACCTGAAATCGATAAGATTGTTTTAGGGATTCATCCTGATTGGGTAACTTATACAGAGGATTTAGTTGAAAAGTATTTAAGACCATATAAGGAACGTATTTTAATTACTGAGGGTGGATGCGATCGCAACACAACAATTGAGCATATTATTAAAGCCATTGATGGTATTTCACCAATTGCTGCTGATGATATGATCATAACTCATGATTCGGTACGTCCATTTGTATCATTAAAAACCATTGAAGAAAATATTCGCTTATCTTATGATAATGATGCTGTGGATACTGTAGTAGAAGCTACGGATACTATTGTACAAAGTTTAAATAATGCTACGATCACTGATATTCCAGAACGTCAATATTTATATCAAGGTCAAACTCCCCAAACCTTTAGAATGACAGATTTTTTAAATCTGTACGATGCCTTATCCGAACAGCAAAAAGAAATGTTAACAGATGCTTGTAAGATTTTTGTTATTAATGGTAAGAAGGTCGCTCTTGCCTCAGGGGACTATTCAAATATTAAAATTACGACAGTTACAGATTTGAAAATTGCTCATAGTATGATTGAGGAAAAATGATATGTTAAATAAAGTTTATCAATTGATTAGGCCTAAGAATATTTCAATTAAATACGAAGAAGTGAGTATCAGCTCCTCTGATAAGCTTTTGGTAAAACCAAATTATATGGCCATTTGCCATGCTGATCAGAGATATTATCAAGGAAAACGAGATCCTAAGGTTTTGGCTAAAAAGTTACCAATGGCTCCGATACATGAGGCTTCAGGTGTTGTGGTAGCCGATCCGACTGGAACCTATCAGATTGGGCAAAAAGTGGTAATGATTCCTAATCAACCCCCACACGCTAGCAATGATCTTTTTTATGAAAACTATCTTCCAGGAGTTCGCTTTTTATCAAGCGGTTTTGATGGCTTTATGCAAGAAGTTATTTCTCTGCCAGTAGATCGTGTCGTTGCTTATGAGAATATTGATGATGAAGTAGCTGCACTTTCAGAGTTTACGAGTGTTAGTATGCATGCTATTAATCGTTTTGATAAGATTGCCCATCCGATTCGTGAAAGGATTGTCATTATCGGTGATGGTAGTTTAGCATATGTCGTAGCAACATCTTTACATTATAAGTTTCCTAATACAAAAATTACAGTAGTAGGACGTAATCCAGAGAAGTTAAGAATGTTTAATTTCATTGCTTCAACTTACCTAACTAATGAAGTTCCAGATGGTTTAACATTTGACCATGCTTTTGAATGCGCAGGAGGCCAAGGTAGTGAGCCAGCTATCAATGACATTATAGATTATATCAAACCTCAAGGAACAGTGATGCTGATGGGAGTTAGTGAAAATAAGGTTGCTGTTAATACACGTGATATTTTGGAAAAAGGCTTAATCGTAGTCGGTTCATCAAGATCTGGAAGGGTTGATTTTGAAAGAGCTGTTGAAATGCTTTCAAACAAGCGAATTCAAAGTCGTCTAAAGAATATTATTTATTCCGAAGAACCTGTCCAATCAGTTGACGATATCCATCGTGTGTTTGCTACTGATTTGACAACATCGTTTAAGACAGTATTTAAATGGGACATATAAATTTTAGTCTTCTTTGTTTTCCATATACTTAAAAGTCTTTTTTGCCATATAGATTTTATTGGAGAATAAAGGCTTTGTAGTGGATGGCAAAGTTAAGCTCTAGCGAGAACAAATTTTTGTCTTCAGTCTGAACCATCCGTTCTCACGGGTGGTTTTGATTGATGTTCAAAGCGAGGTAAATATGTTTTTAAAACTCATCAAATTAAAGAATAAGAATTGATACAAGTTATAATATTTTTTAGGTTTAAGAAGACATAATTTTTTGGAAGAGCTCTGCTAAGCTCTTTTCTAAGTGTATGTATATATTTATACAGGAATTACTTTTCTTGTGATTTTAATCAATAGAATTTTCTCTCTGATTACTATCGTTCGTTTTTTGTCTTTCTTTGCTAACTTTCTCCTCTTTTTCGTTGCTCTTTTGCCTAGCATATGTTATATTAATAGTAACGGATTGTAACGAAACTGTAATATTAATAGATAAAAGGTGAGTGGTGGAAGTGATGGAAAATACCAATTCAAATAATCATCGATTGTTGATTCAGAAGTTACTTGTTAGTATTCATTACTTGACACTTTTCAGAGATGAGATTGTTTTGGTTGAAAAGACTCCGTCATTGTTGGGGGCGTCTTTTTCGCCGTATGTGGTTCAATCAGAATTGGGTGAAATTTTGGCGGCTGTTGACGCGCTTTCTAAGCAAGAAAAATTGATTAAATCAACATTTTGGTATGATGAAGCATCGTTCAGATTGATGAATCATTCTTTGGATATTGTCGGTAATTGGATTCGTGGGGTTGATAATGTTTTAGAAATCTGTGAGTCAAAATCTGTTTTTCAAGCGATTCTTGGTGATAAGCGCCAGCGTGTTTTTGGCGTGCTGATTGATGTTTTTACTTCAATTCGAATTACCAATTTATCAATCAAGGAAGAATCAGATTACCCTATTTTAGTTGCCCCTTTACAAGTGGTAGAATATCAAAAAAGGGAAGCGAAAAAAGCCGAATTATTGGCTAAAATTGATGCCTTAACCCCTAGAAAATTAGAACAGAGTCTTGAAGTTGATAAAGACAAAGATGTCCAAGATGCTCCTATCCTTGAGAATAAAGACGATGAGTTTGTAGCTGAACCGCAATCAGTTGAGCCAGAGATTGACGA
This sequence comes from Streptococcus gallolyticus, assembly GCF_003337175.1. Classification (GTDB taxonomy): domain Bacteria; phylum Bacillota; class Bacilli; order Lactobacillales; family Streptococcaceae; genus Streptococcus; species Streptococcus gallolyticus_B. The sequence goes on along the minus strand of NZ_NETH01000007.1, from coordinate 21,933 downwards.
GGAAGAACCGTCTGATGATGTTGAAGAAGAGGTTGCTAGTGTTCAGCCTGAAGTTGAAGATGCTACCGAATCGGTAGCTGAGGTCGAAGAAGAGTTTAAAGAGGCAGAGAGTGTATCTGATGCTCCTCTTGCTACGCTTCTTGATGAGGAAGAATCAGAGCTTGAGCTTACAGAAATTAGTCGCGAGGCTGCTATCAAGCAATTCCGTCATTATCTTTTTGACCATAAAGGGATGATTTATGTTGCAGATGCTCAAGATGATTTAAAATGTGAAATCAAATTTTACAATGCATTTGATCGTTTTGAGGGTGCTTTTGATGAAATATCAGATATTCTAGTTCTTATGGAAAAAATCTTAGAAGATTTGGAAGAACGTGACGAAGAAACATTTGATGACGAAGGAAGCTTAACGAGTGACCCAACAGAACCAATTTATCTACTTATCTATGGGCAAAATCTATTAATGGAAGATAGTCGCTTTGAAAGTCTTTTATCAGAGCTTCAGCACTTTTCAAATCGTTCAGATTTACACATTTCAGCCTACAAGGCTTATGAATAAAAGTAAAAGAGGGTCACTTGATGCCTTCTTTTTATTTTTGGGGTATTGTGTCGATAAGTAGGAGATGGTGCAGAAGTGCCTATAAAAGAGAGAAAAAGCTTGAAAGCACTTTTTGAAATTGCTATTATGCAACTTAGAAGTGATGATTTAGAAATAAGTGAGAGTTTTGATAATTTTGGATGGTGTTAAATTTTAAAACTGATGGCGTTTTTGCAACGAGGTGTCCTTCTTGGAGCTGACGCTCAACATTTCTACGGTATGTTAGTGATAAATGTTTGCCTTTCGTCTTGTATCTTAGAGTCCTTCTAATTGTTATTGTAGCGATTACAATTATATCTTTCTGAGATGTTTTTTTATATGCTCGATTGACTAATTTTATTTTAGAACTTCCAAACTTTGAATGATGTTAACGATAACAATCATTCTTACAAAACTAATTGACAATCATCTTAAAACGCGTTATAATAATAAAAATTTGAAAACCTTTAATTAAGTCCAGAGAGACTTTCAAGGTTACTGTAAAAAGAGTTCTAACTCTAATAAAAGGTATGAGTGTGCTTTGGTGTACTCTGCTTATTTTGCTGTAACCTTGCCTTCTGGCGAGGTTTTTTGTGTGAAAGGAATGTTATGAATCCAAGTTGTAAAAACAAACCTTTGGTGTTGAAAGAAGATTTACTGATTGTTAGTCAAAGAGAGATTGCTCCACGTATTTTTGAGATAACATTATCAGGAGAAATGGTACTGGATATGGCTCCTGGTCAATTCTTACATCTGCGTGTGCCTGACCCAAGTAAATTGTTACGTCGTCCAATTTCGATTTGTCAGATTGATAAGGTTAATAAAGTGGCAACGATTGTGTATCGTGTGGAGCGTTCAGGAACAGCGATTTTATCGCAAATGAAGGCTGGTGAACGTGTTGACACAATGGGGCCTCAAGGGAATGGATTCGATTTGTCGGTGGTGACATCAGGTCAAAGAGCCTTGTTAATTGGTGGTGGAATTGGTGTACCTCCTTTGGTTGAGACAGCTAAACAACTCGCTGCTAAGGGTGTTGACGTCACTTCTGTTCTTGGTTTTACTAATAAAGAGGCTGTGATTCTGGAAGAAGAATTATCAGCATATGGCAACGTTTATGTCACAACAGATGACGGCTCTTATGGTATCAAAGGCTATGTCTCAACAGTCGTTGATGACTTGGTGCAAAACGAAACGTATGATGCGATTTATTCATGTGGTGCGCCAGGTATGTTAAAATACGTTGACCAAAAGTTTGAAAATCATCCGCATGCCTACCTGTCAATGGAATCGCGTATGGCGTGTGGTATGGGAGCTTGCTATGCCTGTGTTGTTCATTTAAAAAATGCACAAGAAGCGGCTAATAAACGTGTGTGCGAAGACGGACCGGTTTTTGAAACTGGTAAAATCATCTTATAAGGAGGTCTTATGTCAGAAAATCGTTTAGCGGTCAGTCTCCCAGGGCTTGACTTGAAAAATCCAATTATCCCAGCGTCAGGCTGTTTTGGCTTCGGTCAAGAATATGCTAAATATTACGATTTAGATAAGCTTGGTTCAATCATGATTAAAGCGACAACCAAAGATGCTCGTTTTGGAAATCCAACACCGCGTGTGGCTGAAACGCCGTCAGGAATGTTAAATGCTATTGGTTTGCAAAATCCAGGTGTGGATGTTGTTTTGGCTGAAAAACTACCGTGGTTAGCGCAGCATTATCCAGAATTGCCGATTATTGCCAATGTTGCGGGTTTTTCAAATGATGAGTATGCTTATGTGTCTGAAAAGATTTCAAAAGCTCCAAATGTTAAAGCTATCGAGCTTAATATTTCTTGTCCTAACGTTGACCATGGTAACCATGGCTTGTTGATTGGACAAGTGCCAGAATTGGCTTATGCAGCAGTAAAAGCGAGTGTTGAGCATTCTGATGTGCCAGTTTATGTTAAATTAACACCAAGCGTGGCTGATATCACAACAGTTGCTAAGGCTGTTGAAGCAGCTGGTGCAACAGGATTTACCATGATTAACACTTTGGTTGGTATGCGATTTGATTTGAAAACTCGTAAGCCAATCATTGCTAACGGTACTGGTGGCATGAGTGGTCCAGCAGTTTTTCCAGTAGCTCTAAAACTCATTCGTCAAGTGGCGCAAAGTACGGATTTGCCAATCATCGGTATGGGTGGTGTGGATTCGGCAGAAGCTGCTATTGAAATGATGATTTCTGGTGCGTCAGCGATTGGTGTTGGAACAGCTAATTTTGCAGATCCATATGCTTGTCCAAATATTATTGACCGTTTGCCAGAAGTTATGGATAAATACGGCATTGAAAATCTTGAAACCTTACGATGTGAGGTTAGGCAAGAATTACGTGGAAAATAAGCTCTGCTATTTTTCCAAAAAGTCAAGGTAAGTTTTTGACTTTGCCAGTAAAAAAAGATATAATATTAACAACTGAATAACCTTTAATTGAGTCCAGAGAGGCGAGAAAGGTTCGTGAAAAAGAAGATAAAAAGTCTTTGAATAATGGGTGTTTGCTACCCTGCTTTTCGTGTAACCTCGCCCTTTGGCGAGGTTTTCTTTATAGAAGAAGGAGAAAAAATGCACGAAAGTCGTCCGATTATTGCTCTTGATTTTCCGTCATTTGATGATGTGAAGTCATTTCTTGTTTTATTCCCTACTGATGAAAAACTTTATGTTAAGATTGGTATGGAGCTATACTACGCAGCAGGACCAGAAATTGTCCGTTATGCTAAATCGCTTGGACATTCTGTTTTTTTAGATTTAAAATTACATGACATTCCAAATACCGTCAAATCTGCTATGCGTGTCTTATCAAATCTTGGTGTCGATATGACTAATGTTCATGCTGCTGGTGGCGTTGAAATGATGAAAGCAGCGCGTGAAGGTCTTGGACAAGGTCCGAAACTAATCGCGGTAACACAGTTAACGTCAACGTCAGACGAACAGATGAAAGCTGATCAAAATATCCAAATAAGCTTAGTGGAATCCGTTTTGCATTATGCTAAGAAAGCAAACGAAGCTGGTCTCGACGGTGTGGTTTGTTCAGCACGTGAGGTTGCAGTTATTAAAGACGCAACTTCTGAAGATTTCGTTTGCTTGACACCAGGTATTCGTCCTGAGGGAGCTGCTGTCGGCGATCAAAAACGTGTAATGACCCCAAGTCAAGCTAGTGCCATTGGCTCAAGCTATATTGTTGTTGGACGCCCAATTACAAAAGCGGATGATCCTGTTGCGGCTTACAAAGCCATTTACGATGAGTGGAATGCTTAGTATTGGAATACTAAAATCATTTTAGGGTTGGTGTGGAGTTAACAATGAGGCAATTTTATACAGCGGTTATTGATAGACCAATCAATTATGGTTACATTCCAAATCTGATTGGAGGTGACGGTGAGTGGCAAGATGTCTATATTATTTCAGAGAATGTTTCAGCACACCTAGAAGTATCAAAGGAGAATTAGTAGCCATTAGCCATCATGCTGATGATGTGGAGACTAAATGGATTTTAACAACCGCTGGTGAAATAGTTACTTATGACCAAAAAAACAAGCAACCCATTTTTTAGAACAATATTTTATATCAACCATTGAGTTATTATAGAAAAGAGGCATATTATGACTTTAGCATCACAAATTGCATCAGATTTACTTGATATTCGATCTGTTTACTTGAAACCAAACGATCCATTTACTTGGGCATCTGGCATTAAATCACCCATTTACACAGATAATCGTGTGACGCTTTCATATCCTGAAACGCGTACATTGATTGAAAATGGTTTTGTTGAAAAAATCAAAGAAGAATTTCCCGAAGTAGAAGTGATTGCAGGGACAGCAACAGCAGGAATCCCTCACGGTGCGATTATTGCTGACAAGATGAACCTTCCATTTGCTTACATTCGTAGCAAACCAAAAGATCACGGAGCTGGTAACCAAATCGAAGGTCGTGTGACAAAAGGTCAAAAAATGGTCGTCGTTGAAGACCTTATTTCAACTGGTGGCTCGGTACTAGAAGCTGTTGCAGCAGCAGAACGTGAAGGTGCTGATGTCATCGGAGTTGTGGCTATCTTTACTTATGAATTGCCTAAAGCAACTGAAAACTTTGAAAAAGCAGGTGTTAAATTGGTGACACTTTCTAACTATACGGAATTAATCAAAGTTGCTAAAGTGCAAGGTTATATCACAGCTGACGACCTTCAATTACTACATAAATTTAAAGAAAATCAAGAAGTTTGGCGTGATTAATCAAGTTTAGTATTGTGCTACTAAAGTAAAATTGCTTTAGTGGCTTTCTTGGTTTAAAGGATGAAAGGAGTAAAAAAGATGAAACTTTCTTGTACATTTGAAGATAATATTTTGCCAGATATTTATGCTAAAAGAGCAGAGGTACAGGTAAAGGGAAATGCAGTGATTTCTTTTCCATTTACGATTGAAGATGTTCCTGAAAAGACGAAAAGTTTTGCATGGACATTTGTTGATTATGATTCCATTCCTGTCTGCGGTTTTGCTTATATTCATTGGGTTGTTGCCAATGTTTCAGCTGATGTAACAGTGATTTCAGAAGATTTTTCACGTCTAGACAATAAGCATATACATGGCAAGAATAGTTTAGTTAGTAAATTACTAAAGAAAGATTACTCAGACATTGACGAAGGGTATATGGGACCATATCCACCTGATAAAGACCATATCTATACCCTTACCGTTTATGCCCTAGATTGTGAGTTACCATTGGTAAATGGTTTCTACATGAATGAGCTATTGCATGCTATGGAGGGACATGTGTTAGCAAAAGAAAAACTAGATTTAGTAGGGAAATACTAAGACAAAAAGGAGTAAACATGCAACATTCAACTTGGCATGAGTTAATCAAAAAAGAATTGCCAGAGCATTATTTTGGCAAGATCAATCAATTCATGGATTATGTTTATCAGCAGGAGTTGATTTACCCACCACGTGAGAAAGTTTTTAATGCCATTCAGACCACTCCGCTAGAGGACGTTAAGGTGGTGATTATTGGTCAAGATCCTTATCATGGACCTAATCAGGCACAGGGATTGTCATTTTCTGTTCCAGAGAATATTCCTGCACCACCGTCTCTTCAAAATATTCTTAAAGAATTATCAGATGATTTAGGACAGCGTGACCATCATGATTTGACACCATGGGCACAGCAAGGGGTGTTGCTTCTAAATGCGTGTTTGACGGTTCCTGCAGGACGTGCTAATGGTCATGCAGGACAGATTTGGGAGCCTTTTACAGATGCTATCATTAAAGTAGTCAATCAAAAGGAAACGCCAGTTGTCTTTATTCTTTGGGGTGGATATGCTCGTAAGAAAAAGGCGTTGATTACTAATCCAATTCATCATGTCATTGAAAGTGCACACCCAAGTCCACTTTCAGCATATCGTGGTTTCTTTGGTAGCCACCCTTTTTCGCGAGTAAATGCTTATTTAACTCAAGACGGGCTTGAAGCAATCGATTGGTTAAAATAATAGGAAAAACAGATGATTTATTTTTAGCAAGTCTCCCATCATTGCTGGATAATCGAACGGCAAATCAGGCTTCCAGCTTGGTAGCTGAGGCGGACTTGATTTTCTTAGCAGGTGGCATGTGCCTACACAGAATGCTTTTCTGAATTCAGTTGGTATGCGTGAACTGCTGCAAAGCAGCGATAAACTTGTCATCAGCTCAAGTGCAGGTTCTATGAATACGGCAGAGCTTGTTTATGCACAACCAGAAGAAGCAGGCGAAGCGATTTCAAAAGATTATCAGTGTTTTTTAGCTGGTCTTGGAATTACCCAAGTCCAGTTAATTCCACACTATCAAGAAACAAAGCATCACATGCTTGATGGGCTTCGTGTTTTCGAAGATATTACTTATCCAGATAGTAATGGTCGCTGTTTTTATGCCATTTGTAACGGTAGTTTTCTGTATGGGAATGGAACTGTTGAAACGATTTACGGTGAAGCTTAACGTATCAAAAATGGCGCATTGTCGCAGATAAATGCTGAAAATGAAACTTATCAATTTAGAAAGTGAGTTTAGTATGTTATTAATTAAAAATGGTCGTGTTGTTGATCCAAAATCTGGCTTTGATCAGGTTGCAGATGTTCTTGTGGATGGCAAAAAAATTATTAAAATTGCTGATTTGATTGAAGAAGCTAGCGCTGAAATCATTGATGCGACAGGGCTTGTTGTAGCACCTGGTTTGGTTGATATTCATGTGCATTTTCGTGAACCAGGGCAAACACACAAAGAGGATATTCACACAGGTGCTCTTGCAGCTGCAGCTGGTGGTTTCACTTCTGTTGTTATGATGGCAAATACCAATCCAACGATTTCAGATGTCAAAACGCTAAAAGAGGTTTTAGCGAGTGCTGCTAAGGAAGATGTGCATGTTTACACAAATGCAACTGTAACGAAAAACTTTGACGGTCAACAGTTGACTGATTTTAAAGCCCTTCTTGAAAATGGCGCACTCAGTTTTTCAGATGACGGTATTCCGCTTCAAAGCACGAAAGTATTGAAAGAAGCGCTAGATTTGGCGAAAGTGAACAATACTTTTGTTGCCGTTCACGAAGAAGACCCTGAATTGAATGGTATTCTTGGGTTTAATGAGCAGATCGCACGTGATAAATTCCATTTTTGTGGGGCAACAGGTGTGGCAGAATACAGCATGATTGCGCGTGATGTCATGATTGCTTACGACCGTGGCGCGCATTTGCATATCCAACATTTGTCAAAAGCAGAATCTGTGAAGGTGGTCGCATTCGCTCAACAACTTGGTGCCAATGTTACTGCTGAAGCAGCGCCACAGCATTTCTCAAAAACAGAAGACTTGCTGTTAATTAAGGGCTCTGCAGCTAAGATGAATCCACCACTTCGTACCGAAAAAGACCGTTTAGCTGTTATTGAAGGTTTGAAATCTGGTGTCATTTCAGTGATTGCTACTGACCATGCACCACATCACGCAGATGAGAAAACTGTTGAGGACATCACAAAAGCCCCATCAGGTATGACAGGCCTTGAAACATCATTGTCACTTGGTTTGACGAATTTAGTAGCGACAGGTGATTTAACTTTGTCTGAATTATTGGCTAAAATGACGATTAATCCGTCATCAATGTACGATTTCGATGCAGGGTATTTGGCGGAAAATGGTCCTGCGGATATCGTTATTTTCGCAGACAAGGAAGAACGTATTGTATCAGGCCATTTTGCTTCGAAGGCATCAAATTCACCATTTATCGGTGAAACATTACAAGGTGTTGTTAAATATACCATCTGTGACGGTAACATTGTTTACCAAGCGTCATAAAAAAGCGGACTAGCTTTTCTAGTCCACTTTTTGTTTGCTTAAATTTAATCCCCAAGGAACAAGGTTTTCATCATGTTTTCGAATGCGTGTGAGGTTGTCTTTGTGTCTAATAATGATAATACTTGCGATAAACACGATGATTAGCGTAAAGAGCAAATCGTAATGTGGTAGTAAAAAACCAAAGGCTGGAAAGATAAGGACACTAATAACAGCCACAGCAGCAGCGACAACACTTGATAAGGAAATCATGCTAAAGAGATACAATGTTCCAACAAAGATAATCAATAAATACAGTAGAAATAGTGGTGCAAATCCCAAAAGCACACCAGCACTAGTTGCCACAGCTTTACCACCCTTAAATTTGGCAAAAATCGGAAACGTATGCCCAATAATAGCAAACAGTCCGATTACTATTGGAGATACTGTGGTCATATCGAGCATATGTGGAAGTAATGCAGCTATCGTTCCTTTTAACATATCAATGATAAACGTCATTATACCAGCTTTTGGACCTAGGACACGAAACGTATTCGTTGTTCCTGTATTACCACTGCCGTGTTCTCTTAAATTGACATGGTAAAAGACTTTTCCAATCCATAATCCCGTTGGAAGAGATCCTAATAAATAGGCAATCACAATCAAAACTAAAATTTTCATGTTTTCATTATATCATATTCAAGTTGGGATATCAGGAAAATTTGAAAATAAATAACTTGATTAACCAAAGTAATATAATGCTAGCTTTTTAAAAAGCAGAATACAAATAGTAGCTAAAGCATAGCTGTTTACAAAATCCTTATCATTTTTGATTTTTTTTTGCAAAAATAGGAAAAAACTTGTAATATAAAAAAGATGAATTATTTGGAGGTCACTTTTGGCTAAAAAAGAAATTAATGTAACTAATTATAATGATGATGCGATTCAGGTCTTGGAAGGATTGGAAGCTGTTCGTAAACGTCCAGGGATGTATATCGGTTCAACAGATGCGACTGGTCTTCATCACTTAGTTTGGGAAATTGTCGATAATGCTGTCGATGAGGCGCTTTCTGGTTTTGGTAATCAGATTGACGTGATTATCAATTCTGACGGTAGTGTGACAGTTAGTGACCAAGGACGTGGAATGCCAACTGGTAAGCACGCTATGGGGATTCCAACAGTTGAGGTTATCTTTACCGTTCTCCACGCAGGTGGTAAATTCGGTCAAGGTGGCTATAAGACATCTGGAGGTCTGCATGGAGTAGGTTCTTCGGTTGTTAATGCGCTTTCTAGCTGGCTTGAAGTTGAAATCACACGTGACGGTACAGTTTACAAGCAACGTTTTGAAAATGGCGGGAAACCAGTTATTACGCTTAAAAAAATCGGTACAGCACCAAAATCAAAATCAGGGACAAAAGTCACTTTTATGCCTGATGACACGATTTTCTCAACAATTGATTTTAAGTTTAACACGATTGCTGAGCGCTTGAAAGAATCTGCTTTCTTGCTTAAAGATGTGACATTGACATTGACAGATAATCGTCCAGAAGAAGCAGAACATTTGGAATTTCATTATGAAAATGGGGTTCAAGATTTTGTTGAGTACCTCAATGAAGATAAGGAAACGTTGACACCAGTTATTTCAGTTACAGGTGAAGACCAAAATTTCCAAGTTGAAGTCGCTCTCCAATATAACGACGGTTTTTCTGATAATATCCTTTCTTTTGTCAACAATGTTCGTACAAAAGACGGGGGTACGCATGAGACTGGTCTAAAATCAGCTATTACTAAGGCAATGAATGATTATGCTCGTAAGTCTGGTTTGCTGAAAGAAAAAGATAAGAACTTGGAAGGTTCTGATTACCGTGAAGGCTTGTCAGCGGTGCTTTCAATTCTTGTGCCAGAAGAACATTTACAATTTGAAGGGCAAACCAAGGACAAACTCGGAAGCCCATTAGCACGTCCGATTGTTGACGGAATCGTTTCTGAAAAATTAACGTATTTCCTTTTGGAAAACGGCGAAATTGCTTCAAACCTTGTTCGCAAAGCCATTAAAGCGCGTGATGCCAGAGAGGCGGCACGTAAGGCACGTGACGAATCACGTAACGGTAAGAAAAATAAAAAGGATAAGGGCTTGCTTTCTGGTAAATTGACGCCAGCACAGTCTAAGAATCCTAAGAAAAATGAATTATATCTGGTCGAAGGGGATTCTGCCGGTGGTTCAGCTAAACAGGGTCGTGACCGCAAATTCCAAGCGATTCTACCATTGCGTGGTAAGGTGTTGAATACGGCAAAAGCCAAGATGTCTGACATTGTAAAAAACGAAGAAATCAATACCATGATTTACACAATTGGTGCGGGCGTTGGTGCAGAATTTAACGTTGAAAATGCTAACTACGATAAGATTATTATCATGACCGATGCCGATACCGACGGTGCTCACATTCAAACGCTTTTATTAACCTTCTTTTATCGTTATATGCGTCCGCTAGTTGAGACTGGACACGTCTATATTGCCCTTCCCCCTCTTTATAAAATGTCAAAAGGTAAAGGCAAGAAAGAGCAAGTGGCCTATGCTTGGACAGATGGCGAGTTAGAAGAATTACGTCAAAAATTTGGTAAAGGTGCTCAACTACAACGTTACAAAGGTCTTGGGGAAATGAATGCCGACCAGCTTTGGGAAACAACCATGAACCCAGCTACACGCACCCTAATCCGTGTAACAATTGAAGACTTAGCACGTGCCGAACGCCGTGTCAATGTCCTCATGGGCGACAAAGTTGAACCACGCCGTAAATGGATTGAGGACAATGTCAAATTTACCCTAGAAGAAAATACGGTGTTTTAGAGAGTAGAGTTGAATTTTTAGAAAAAGGATAGATAATTAATTTTGAAAGTTATAGAATTGTTTGCTGGAGCTGGCGGTTTAGCCTTAGGAATTGAAAAAGCAGGATTTGAAGCAATTGGATTGATTGAGTTTGATAAGGCAGCAACAGAAACATTGAAACATAATCGTCCAAAATGGAATGTTATCCATGATGACATTGCTAATATTTCACCTCTTGATTTAGAAAAGTTATTTAAGGTGAAAAGAGGTGAGCTTGACTTGTTGAGTGGAGGAGCTCCTTGCCAATCATTTTCTTATGCTGGAAAACGCTTAGGGCTTGATGATGCAAGGGGAACACTGTTTTATCATTATGCAGTTTTTCTTGATAAATTACAGCCAAAAATGTTTATTTTTGAAAATGTAAAAGGTTTGGTGTCACATGATAAAGGAAAAACTTTTGAAACCATAATGAATATTTTTGAAGAAGAAGGATACACTGTACAATGGAAAGTGCTAAATGCTTGGAATTATGGTGTCGCGCAGAAAAGAGAGCGAATGATAATGGTTGGAATCCGAAATGATTTGACTAGGAAAATCTCTTTTGAGTATCCGAAACCGCATGAATATAAGCCTATCTTAAGAGATATTCTTTTGGATTGCCCACCTAGCGTAGGTATGCAGTATTCTGATTATAAAAAAGGTATTTTTGAACTTGTACCTCCAGGAGGGTACTGGCGAGATATACCTGAAGAAATTGCTAAAGAATATATGAAATCTACTTGGAATATGGGGGGAGGACGTACGGGGATTTTAAGACGCATGAGTTTAGATGAACCTTCTCTAACTGTATTAACTTCGCCTACCCAAAAACAGACTGAGCGTTGTCATCCATTAGAGGCAAGGCCTTTTACAGTGAGAGAGAATGCTCGTATTCAAAGTTTCCCTGATAATTGGGAGTTTATTGGGAGTATTGGAAATCAATATAAGCAGGTTGGAAATGCAGTACCAGTCAATCTTGCATATGAAGTAGGTCTGAAGATTAAAGAAAGTTTGGAAATGTTATGAATTGGGAATTAAATTTTATTAATGAGGATGATTTTTATCAACATGTTCAATCAACGATTGGAAAATATGGTGAGAAATTAAAATCTTTTGATTTGAAACGTTTCAATAAAAATATAGTGGATCCAATAAAATTAATTTTTGATAAGTCAATTTATAGAAATTCTTGGGACGAAATAATCAGTAATGAGATTTTTAGGCAACGAGATAAATCAAATAATAATGATATTGGTTATTTTCATCAAAATATTTTTCAGTATATAAGAAATTGCCGTGTTCCAGTTAACGGACATGAAGGCGGATGGGATGTTATTTATGAGAATCCTGAAGGTATAATCTTACCAGATGGATCTACTGTAAGCAGGATTTATGTTGAAATGAAAAATAAACATAATACAATGAATTCTGCATCATCAGGTAAGACATTTATAAAAATGCAAAATCAACTCCTTAAGGATGATGACTGTGTATGCTTTTTGGTTGAAGCAATCGCTAAAACATCTCAGAACATAAAGTGGGAACCAAAAGTTGATGGACAAAAAATGGGGCATAAATATATTAGACGTGTCAGTCTAGATCAATTTTATTCACTAGTAACTGGGCAAGAAGATGCTTTTTATCAGATTTGTATGGCATTGCCTCAAATAATTGAAAAAGCAATAGGAGCGTTTGAAAATTCAAATATTCCCCATGATACTGTTTTTGAGGAACTCCTTTTAAATGCAGAGAATAAAAGAGGGAATACTAGTGACGAGGCAATTGCAATGGCAATTTATTTACTAGGATTTTCTTCATATCTTGGTTTTGCTGAAAATTAAAAATTATATTACTGTCAATGTTCTTTAAGAAGGATAACAATTATGTCAAATATTCAAAATATGTCTCTTGAAGACATTATGGGAGATCGTTTTGGGCGATATTCCAAATATATTATTCAAGAGCGGGCTTTGCCAGACATTCGTGATGGTTTGAAGCCTGTTCAACGCCGCATCCTTTATTCGATGAATAAAGACGGCAATACCTTTGATAAAGGTTTCCGTAAATCGGCGAAATCCGTCGGTAACGTTATGGGGAATTTCCACCCACATGGTGACTCTTCGATTTACGACGCCATGGTGCGTATGAGTCAAGATTGGAAGAATCGTGCGACTTTAATTGAAATGCACGGTAACAACGGTTCTATGGACGGTGACCCACCAGCTGCCATGCGTTATACCGAAGCACGCTTGTCAGAAATTGCGGGTTATTTACTCCATGATATTGACAAAGATACGGTTCCTTTTGCTTGGAACTTTGATGATACCGAAAAAGAACCAACGGTTTTACCTGCGGCCTTTCCAAACCTTTTGGTAGATGGTGCGACAGGGATTTCAGCAGGTTATGCAACGGATATTCCGCCACATAATTTAGCAGAAGTGATTGATGCGGTTGTTTACCTCATTGATCATCCTAATGCTAAATTGGATAAATTAATGGAATTCTTGCCTGGACCAGATTTTCCTACTGGTGCGATTATTCAAGGTAAAGATGGTATTCGTAAAGCTTATGAGACTGGTAAAGGTCGTGTTGTGGTTCGCTCACGCACGGACATTGAAAGCCTCAAAGGCGGTAAAAAACAGATTGTCATTACAGAAATTCCTTATGAAGTTAATAAGGCGGTACTGGTTAAGAAAATCGATGATGTTCGTGTCAATAATAAAGTGCCTGGTATCGCGGAAGTTCGTGATGAATCCGACCGTGATGGCTTGCGTATTGCTATTGAGCTTAAAAAAGATGCTGACAAACAAACTGTTCTCAACTATCTTTTGAAATACACAGACTTGCAAGTGAATTATAATTTCAACATGGTTGCTATTGATAACTACACACCACGTCAGGTTGGTATCGTGCCAATGTTGACAAGTTACATTGCGCACCGTAAAGAAATTATCGTTGCTCGTTCGAAATTTGATAAAGAAAAAGCTGAAAAACGCCTTCATATCGTGGAAGGTTTGATTCGTGTGATTTCGATTCTTGACGATGTTATTGCGCTTATTCGTGCGTCTGAAAATAAAGCTGACGCTAAAGAAAATTTGAAAGTTAGCTATGAATTCTCGGAAGAACAAGCCGAAGCAATCGTCACATTGCAATTGTACCGTTTGACAAATACTGATATTGTAACGCTTGAAAATGAAGAAGCAGATCTTCGTGAACGTATTACAATGCTTAAAGCCATTATCGGCGATGAACGTACCATGTACAATGTCATGAAACGTGAATTGCGTGAAGTTAAGAAAAAATTTGCGACACCACGTTTGACAGAATTGCAAGCTGAAGCTGAAACAATTGAAATTGATGTAGCAAGCTTGATTGTTGAGGAAGATACCTTTGTTAGCGTAACTAAAGGCGGTTATATCAAACGTACCAGCCCACGTTCTTACAACGCTTCGACAGTTGAAGAAATCGGAAAACGTGATGATGATGAGCTGATTTTCGTAGCACAAGCTAAGACAACACAGCACTTGCTGATTTTCACAAATCTTGGTAATGTCATTTACCGTCCAATCCATGAATTGACTGATATTCGTTGGAAAGATATCGGTGAACACTTGTCGCAAACCATTACCAACTTTGCGACAGATGAGTGCGTTTTGTATGCTGAAATTGTTAATGATTTCGGTTCACAAACCTACTTTGCTGCAACAAAACTTGGACAAATCAAACGTTTTGAATGCAAGGAATTTACACCTTGGCGCACTTACAAATCAAAATCAGTTAAATACGCTAAGTTAAAAAATGCTGATGATAGTGTCGTTACCATCTCACCAATTGCGTTAGACGACGTAATGATTGTGACACACAACGGTTACGCACTGCATTTCAATATCGAAGAAGTGCCAGTCGTTGGCGCAAAAGCAGCAGGGGTCAAGGCAATCAACCTTAAAGACGATGATTTCGTAGCCTCAGCCTTTGTTGCCAATACAGATAGTTTCTTTATCTTAACACAACGTGGTAGCCTTAAACGTATGGCGACAGAACTTATTCCAGCTACAAGTCGTGCTAATCGTGGTTTGCAAGTCTTACGCGAACTCAAATCAAAACCACATCGTGTCTTTATGGCTGGACCAGTACATACTTCTAATGATGTGCAAAATCTTGCCTTATTCACTATTAGCACAGTAGATTCTGATGATGTCGAAACATTAGAAGTAAATTCAAATAAGGGAGCTATTTACCAAGTTGTTTTAGAAGATTTAACCCTTTCTGAACGTACAAGTAACGGTTCATTTATCTCGGATAAAATTTCTGATGAAGGTGTCTTTAGCGCACGAATCAAATAAATTCACAAGTCGGGGAAACTCCCCGATTTATTTTTAAAATAAATTTTCAGAATTTTATGAAAAACCACTTGAAAAAAGATTTAAAAAGCGTACAATAAGATAAAAACAAAGAAAGAGGATTTAACATGACAATGGATTTAGACTGGGAAAACCTAGGTTTTACTTATCGTAAACTACCATTTCGCTATATTTCATATTATAAAGACGGTAAATGGGATGACGGACAATTAACAGAAGATGCAACGCTTCATATTTCAGAAGCGTCTCCAGCTTTGCATTATGGTCAACAGGCGTTTGAAGGTTTGAAAGCTTATCGCACAAAAGATGGCTCAGTTCAATTATTCCGCCCAAATATGAATGCAGAACGTTTGCAACGCACAGCAGACCGCCTTCTTATGCCACAAGTGCCAACTGAAAAATTCATTGATGCCGCTAAGCAAGTTGTGCGCGCCAATGAAGAATTTGTTCCCCCTTATGGTACAGGCGCCACTCTTTACATACGCCCGCTTTTAATTGGTATTGGTGATACTATTGGTGTGCATCCTGCTGATGAATACATTTTTACTATTTTTGCCATGCCAGTTGGAAATTACTTCAAAGGTGGCTTGGTGCCAACAAACTTCTTGATTCAAGATGACTATGACCGTGCTGCACCAAATGGTACAGGTGCCGCAAAAGTTGGTGGTAACTACGCAGCGAGCCTTCTTCCAGGGAAAGTGGCGCATGAACGCAAATTTTCTGATGTTATCTACCTTGATCCAGCGACTCATACCAAAATTGAAGAAGTCGGTTCAGCAAACTTCTTCGGTATTACAGCGGATAATGAATTTATCACACCGCTTAGCCCATCTATTTTGCCATCCATCACAAAATATTCGCTTCTTTACTTGGCAGAGCACCGCTTTGGTATGAAAGCTATCCAAGGTGACGTAAAACTTGATGAATTAGACAAATTCGTTGAAGCTGGTGCTTGTGGTACAGCAGCCGTTATTTCACCAATTGGTGGCGTCCAACACGGAGATGACTTTCATGTTTTCTATAGCGAAACAGAAGTAGGCCCTGTCACTCGTAACCTTTATAATGAACTTATTGGTATCCAATTTGGTGATATTGAAGCACCAGAAGGCTGGATTTATAAAGTTGACTAAAAATGAAAGCTTGCTCTTGCAAGCTTTTTCGTTTTCATGTAAAATGGGTAAAGTGAGGTGAAAGAATGAGCAAAAAAGATAAGAAAATCGAAATTCAACTAGCTGATGCTAAGGTTGAAATCAATAACGCCAAAGTCGAAGGCTACACTTTGACAGCTGGTAAAAAAATCATTGGTGAAATCGCTGAACTAGACGGTAAATTTGCAATGGTCAAGAGTGGAGAAGTTGAAGCATTCTTCAAGACATTAGAACAAACGATTGAAAGTATTATTGAAAATTACAATCTTAATCGCTAAAAAAGCCGAAAAGTACTTGCAAGAGAACAAAAACTATGTTAGAATAGTTTTTGTTGTGACGGAAGGGTAGCGAAGAGGCTAAACGCGGCGGACTGTAAATCCGCTCTTTCGGGTTCGGGGGTTCGAATCCCTCCCCTTCCATTCTAAGAGAAGCCTTAGATTGTACATTGCTTTTGGGGTATAGCCAAGCGGTAAGGCAAGGGACTTTGACTCCCTCATGCGTTGGTTCGAATCCAGCTACCCCAGTCAAAGGTATCAAGTTTCGGCTTGACACCGTCAAAGATAAAAGTTGTTGTCGTTGCGGGTTACCTTGAGAAATATTATTGTTGTCAAAAGTTAGCATCAGCTAGCTTTTGTTGGAGGATTTTTTAGAATGAATGAATTTGAAGATTTGCTAAACAGTGTTAGCGAAGTAAACCCTGGTGATGTAGTCACTGCGGAAGTTTTAACTGTTGATAATGATCAAGCAAACGTTGTTATTGAAGGAACAGGTGTTGAAGGTGTTCTTACACTTCGTGAATTGACTAACGATCGTGATGCTGACATCAATGACTTTGTTAAAACTGGCGACACAGTTGAAGTTCTTGTTCTTCGTCAAGTTGTAGGTAAAGATACTGATACAGTTACTTTCCTTGTCTCTAAAAAACGCTTGGAAGCTCGCAAAGCTTGGGATAAACTTGTTGGTCGTGAAGGTGAAGTTGTTACTGTTAAAGGTACACGTGCTGTTAAAGGTGGTCTTTCAGTTGAATTTGAAGGACTTCGCGGATTCATCCCAGCTTCAATGATCGACACCCGTTTTGTACGTAACACTGAAAAATTTGTTGGTCAAGAGTTTGAAGCTAAAATTAAAGAAGTTGTTCCAGCTGAAAACCGCTTTATTCTTTCACGTCGTGAAGTTGTTGAAGAAAAAGCTGCTGCAGCTCGTAAAGAAGTCTTCTCTAAACTTGAAGAAGGCGCAATCGTTAAAGGTAAAGTTGCTCGTTTGACAAGCTTTGGTGCATTCATCGACCTTGGTGGTGTTGACGGACTTGTTCACGTGACTGAATTGTCTCACGAACGTAACGTATCACCTAAATCAGTTGTTTCTGTTGGTGAAGAAGTTGAAGTTAAAGTTCTTTCAATTGACGAAGAAGCAGGTCGTGTATCACTTTCACTTAAAGCTACAACACCTGGACCTTGGGATGGTGTAGAACAAAAACTTGCTGCTGGTGATGTTGTTGAGGGTAAAGTTAAACGTTTGACTGACTTCGGTGTTTCGTTGAAGTATTACCTGGTATCGATGGACTTGTTCACATCTCACAAATTTCACACAAACGTGTTGAAAATCCAAAAGATGTCCTTTCAGTAGGTCAAGAAGTTAACGTTAAAGTTCTTGATGTTAACGCTGCTGCAGAACGTGTATCACTTTCTATCAAGGCTCTTGAAGAACGTCCAGCACAAGCTGAAAATGAAGAAAAACGTCAATCTCGTCCACGTCGTCCAAAACGTGAAGCTAAACGTGATTACGAACTTCCAGAAACTCAAACTGGATTCTCAATGGCTGACTTGTTTGGTGATATTGAATTATAATAATAAATTGGAAAAGACTTGTTAACAGGTCTTTTCTTTTCACTTTGATGTGGTATAATATAATAAGTTGCCACTCTTAGTGTAATGGATATCACGCAAGATTCCGGTTCTTGAAATAGGGGTTCGATTCCCTTAGGGTGGATAGAACTATATTAAAAAGCCTTGAAATCAAGGCTTTTTGAAGTATAAGAACGTATTCATTTTGAAGAGCTTTAAAGTCACTTAAGGACATTCCCAAATAAAAAATCAAGGTATTTGCAGATTTTTTTGCCTAAATATCTAAGATAATATTTGCTATTTGGTACAATACCTTAAAAACTATTAGAGTACGGATGATATAAATTGAAAAGTTTGTTATGTTTTGAATTAACTTGACTCATAATTTTGGGGAAAGAAAATTAGGGGAATCTTCCTTAGAAAGATTGAATTGTTGCTGCGGTTTTTATGCATGAATTGGCTAGGATTTTTGAGTAGCTATTGTTTTCTTGCTAAGATTTATAGCTTGAGTTTCTACATAGTAAAAAAGTCTGAGATGATTTCTCAGACTTGGTTCTTATACTAGTGTTATTTCAGAATAATCTGAGCAACAATGGGGCTAATAATAACATAGACGATTCCTGTTACACCAATGGCGAGACCAGCCATTGCGCCTTCGACATGACCATATGTTAAGGCTGTCCCTGTTCCGATAGCGTGTCCTGTACCACCAAGGCCTAACCCAATCGCTACAGGGTCATCAATGTTTAAAAGTTTTAGAAAAACTGGACCAAGAACGCTAGTTAAAATTCCAGTGATGACAACAACGACAAGGGTAACTGTTGTAATTCCGCCCATTTTGTCGGTAATTCCAACTGCCATAGCAGTTGTTACAGATTTGGGAAACAGGGAAATAGCTAAGAGGTAGTTAATTCCAAAAGTTTTAGCGATAAGTGCTGTGAATGTAGTGTTAACAATACAAGCGATTAAAATACCTGACAGAATGCTTCTGATGTGGTGTTTCATTAGGTGAAATGAGCGATAAAGCGGTATTCCAAGTGCGACAGTCGAAGGAACGATAAGCGTGTTTAGGTAGCTTCCTCCAACGTAATAGTCGGCATACGAAATGTTACTTATTTTTAGAAAGGCGATAATAAAAAAAGTGGCTAGAAGTAATGGTGTTGTAATGGGATGCGGAAAACGTCTAAAAATTAACATTCCCATTAAATAAGCAAGAATTGACACCATTATACCAAAGATTGGATTTGTGATAACCTCATTCATGACGGACTCCTTTATCGACGTAATCTCCTTCAAAACGTTTTTTGATAAATTGCACAACAAAACCGATAACGGTAACATTTAGGAAGATCGCACCTAAAATAATGATAGTAATAGGGAGCAAGTAATCCTTAATATCGTTAAATTTTTCCATAATCCCAACAGCTGCAGGCAAAAAAAGAATGGTCATATTATTCAATAAAAAATTTCCGACAACGTCAATATGTCTAAGGCGGATAATTTTAAATTCGAGCGCAAGAAAAAGTAGCACTAGCCCAATAATGCTACCAGGAACGGGTAAATGCAACAAATTTGAAATTGCCTCTCCAATAAATGAAAAGACCAGAATAATCATAAATTGAACGTATAACTTCATTAGTAAACTCCTCATTATAAGTCTACTACTATGTAGGGATTTTTCAAGGTTCTTGAAACGTTTACATGAAAATTTTATGTAAACATGGTGAGTTTCATCATGTCAGTAAAAGTAATACGAAGATGATTTAGAAATAAAAATAGGGTAAATCAAATCACCCTAACCTTGAATTTAATGCAAAATCATTTTGATAAGGTCGCCACCAAAAATCCAAATATAGCTATATAAAATAATGGAAATCGGTTTTGCGAGCATGATAATTAGAATAAAACGTCTTAGAGAAATACGTGTCAGTCCAGTAATCATCACCAATACATCAGCAGGAGATATCGGTGACAACATACAAAGGATAAAAAATATCTCAAATCCCTTGGTTTCAAGTCTTGCTTCGTATTTGTAAAAAGTTTTTTCATTTACAAATAGCAAAATAAATTTTCTTCCATAGATACGGACGAACAAGAAGAGGATAATACTTCCAATGATAATTCCAAGATAATTGTACAAAAAACCGAGCCAAGGACCGAAAATAAGGAAGCCAGCTACGGTTGTTACACCACCAGGGATAACCGGGAAAACAACTTGAAAAATTTGAACCAAGACAAAAATTAATGGTCCCCAGAATTGGTGACGTTGGACAAAATCTTTCAGGGCGTTGCTATCATTCAAAATCCCTAATCGGTAAAACCAAACCACTAAAGCTAAAGTACCAATCAAGGCTAAAATTCCTAAAAACTGGATTAGTCGCTGAAAAAACACATAGCGCTTAGACATTTTCGTTTTCATAATGTTATCATATCATAAGTGATGTTTTTTTGCTATTTTAAACTTTATCTGTTATAATAAACAAGGTAGATTTCCACTTTAATAATATTTGGGGTCGTTACGGATTCGACAGGCATTATGAGGTACATTTTGCGACTCATCGGCAGATGTAAAATTGCCAGTTAAATATAACTGCAAAAAATACAAATTCTTACGCTGTAGCTGCCTAAAAAACAGCTCGCGTGATCTCTACAGAATTGCTTGTGTTTTGCTAGAGGTTTCATTGATTAACAAGCTACGTTTGGTTATTGTCTAGCTGACCAAAAAGAGATTAATAGACTCGCTTCATCTAGGTTTGAGTTATGTATCGAGATTAAGTTAAATTAAAAACATAACCTATGGTTGTAGACAAATGTATTGGCAGGTGTTTGGACGTGGGTTCGACTCCCACCGGCTCCATCAAAACTTTTCATAGTTTAGTAAAGTTTTCCAAAACGTTGATATATCAACGTTTTTTATTTTTTTGAGAGTCTTGTTTTAGGTTTCTTAGTTTAAAAAAACTATGTGATTTGAAACGGATTGTTGTACAATAGAAACAGAGCTTGGGACAAAAGTCCTTCACACCATCAAAAAAGCAACGGCCAATCCGTTGCTTTTTGCATGACTGAGATAGACTTGGTAAAATAGAATTATACAAAATCTCTTAGAAAGGCTATCTCATGCATATTCACTATAACACAAATCAAACCATATTACCACTAGAACTAGCTTGTGTTCTACCTCAAAACCATGTCGTTTTCACGATAGAAAAAGTGATAAACGACCTAGAAGAGCGTCATTTTGATGCCTTTTACCATACTTTTGGGCGACCATCCTATCATCCCAAACTGCTGCTATCTGCTTTAGTATTCGCCTATTCTCAAGGTGTTTTCTCGGGTCGTAAGATTGAGAAGATGATGGTGGAAAATCTAGCCATGCAATACCTGACCGGTCAATTGGTGGTGTCTTATCGCACGATCAATCGTTTTCGTGTGGCAGAAGGTATGGAAAAGCTCATCCGTGACCTCTTTATTGCTTTCAGTCTCCAGTTAAAAATGGAAGAATTGGTGACACTGGATTGCTTATATAGTGATGGTACTAAGATTGAGGCCAATGCCAACAAATATAGCTTTGTCTGGAAAAAGGCTACAGATAGGTTTTCAGCCAAACTTCAAGAGCAGATTCAGACTTACTTCCAAGAAGAAATAAGCCCTCTCATCCATCAAGCCATTGAACTGGATAGCGAAGAGAGCATTTCTTCAACACAATTGCTTGATTTTGCCCATCTTCTTGAAGAAGAATTGGCTGATCTAAATCAAGCGATTGAGCAAACACCAACCAAGGGGAAAGATGAGCGTAAGACAAAACGCCGCAACCTCAAGAAAGTCCTGC